>NZ_JBIAXC010000006.1:0-168388 GCF_042896295.1 Kitasatospora sp. NPDC001309
CTGTCTCCCCAGCCCCCCCCCCCCCCCCCCCGCCCGCGCGCCCCCCCCCCGGGGCCCCCCCCCGGGGGGGGGGGGGGGCCCCGGGGGGCCCCCCCCCGACCGGGATGCCACCGTCCCGTTCGGGGCGGTGGCGGGGTAAGCATGGCTTACCCCACAACTTGCTCCGCCAGGAGCCTGATCACGGTCACTCTCCGGTGCCTGCGTGGTGCCGTCCTGGTCGGAGGCGGTCACCTGCTGGCCTCGCTGTCGCGCTGGCGGATTTCGAGGAGGAGGTCCTCGACGAAGTCGAGGGCGAGGACGGGGTGGTGGAGGGTCCAGGGGCGGGAGTGCCGGCCGCGCTGGACGCTGCGGGCACCGTCCGGACCGGTTTCGACGCGGTGGACGTGGCCGCGCTGGGTGAGGACGGCGAGCCAGGAGTCCGCCTCGGCCCAGGTGGCGGGGGTGATGCGCATGGTGGGTGCTCCCGTTCGGCGGTTGGGCGGGTGGGTGACCGCCGGGGTGACCTGGTCGTCACCCCGGCGGTCAGTGGTAGGTCAGTTCCGGTCAGCGGTGACCGGCTGACCGTGCTGTTCGCGCAGCTGGGCCATCAGCTGGGTCAGGGTGTCGGAGGACAGGGGGATCTGCTGACCGCGGATCGCCTGCGCGACGACCTTGCGGGTCAGCTTGTCCTCCTGGCTGACCGCCTGCCGTGCGATCTTCAGCAGGTCCTCGGTGTCCAGGTCAGGGCGGCGGTCAGCGTCCCGGTCAGTGACCGGCGGGGCGGTGACCGGCGGCTTGACCGGCTGTCCGGTGGCCTTGGTGGGGCTGACCGGCGGGGCGGTGACCGGCGGCTCGACTGGCGGTCGGTCAGTGACCGGCTGGTCGGTGTCCGGGTGACCGCCCAGGTCAAAGGGCTTGGTCAGGCTGACCGCGCTGACCGGGGTCAGCTGTGGCTGCGGGGTCAGGTCGGTGACCGGGCGGCTGACCGTGGCGGTGACCGGGCGGTTGTCCGGCTGACCGGGGGCGGGATGACCGGCGCTGTCCTGACCGGCGGTCAGTGCCACCGGCCGCTCGGTCAGTCCGGTCTCCTCGGTGGTGACCTGGCCGGGGTCCGGGGTGACCTGACCCCGGTCAGTCTCGGCCTGTCGGTCAGCGTGGCCGTCCCGGTCGGTGGGGCTGACCGGTCCTCGGGCGATGAGGATGTAGAGGTGGACGGCCCCGGCCAGGGCGAGGGGAGCGATGGTGGACAGCACCGCGACCACCGTGTCGCCCAGCCGGAGGCCGGCGGTCGTGTTCTGCTCGTTCAGCCGGACTGCGTGCAGGGCGTTGGCCCACAGGCTCGTCCCGGTGGCCGCGCCGAAGAGCGTCCACACGTAGATCCGGGCCCTCAGCGGTGCGGTGCGCAGGACCAGCAGCGCGCGGACCCCGTAGGCGATGAAGCCGTCGACGATGATCGGGAAGAGGTAGGTGAGGAAGCCCCGGACGTGGATGGCGACGGCCATCTGCTGGAGGGCGGAGAAGCTCAGCGCGCAGCCGGAGGCGCCGAGGGCGATGACGACGGCCCGGTCCCAGGCGGTGACGTGGGCGGTGGTCGGGGTGGTCGCGGTGGTGGTGCTCATGCGGCCGTCCCGAAGTCGGCGCAGGTCAGCTGCGCGGTGCTGGTAGTGCCGTGGGCGGCCGAGGCGGCGCGGGTGGCTTCCTCGGCGATCTGGCGGTGGCGGATCGCGCGGCGGGTTTCGCGGTAGAGCTTGAGGGCGTGCTCCGGGCTGATCTTGAGGAGCCAGGCAAGGCGGTCGACGGGGACGCCCTGGCGGTACCCGGCGAGGACGACCGCGCGGCGCTCGGCCTTCGTGAGGGAGATGTCGCGCCCGGCGAGAGTGGCGTTGACGCGGCTGTAGTCGAGGCGGTCGTTGATCTTGGCGTGCAGGGGTTCGCGCTCCTCCTCGGTGTAGCCGCCCCGGATGCCATGGGTGTCGCCCGTCTCCAGGGCGGCGTCCAGGCAGACGCGGGCGACCGGGCACTGGGCGCACAGCGCCTTGGCGGTGGCGATCTTGTCGGCTTCTTCCGGCCCGGGGAAGAAGGTCTCCGGGTCGACGGGGTTGTACTCGGTCGGGGTGCAGACGGCCTGGTCCTGCCAGGTGTGGTCGCCGAGCGAGCGGTGGCGGGCAGGGCTGGTCGTGGTGGTCATGAGGAGTTGCTCCGATCGCTCTCCGCGCGCGAGGTCGGCGTCGGCGGAGAGGGCGCTGGGTCGGTGAAGGTCTGGCGGCGCGCCGTGGGGCGGCCGGGCTCGGCGGGCCGTCAGGCGGCGCGCTGGAGGCGTCTGCGGTCGACCAGCTCGAACTCGACCCGGGTGGTCATCTGAGCGAGCCGGGAGGTGACGCGATCACCGAGGTATGACTTGAGGTCGCTGATCTGCAGGTTCGTGGTGATCAGGGTCGGGAGCACGTGGTTGTACCGGCGGTTGATCAGCCGGTACGTCTGCTCTTCGACGAACTCCGAGCTCTTGGCAGCGCCGAGGTCATCGAGAATCAGCAGCGGCACCCGGCTGTAGGCGGCGAGGACCCGCTCGGCGTCGGTGTCCGAGCTGGGCCGAAGCTCCGCGTAGAGGTCGGCGGCGGTGGTGGCGCGCCAGCGCACGCCGATGCCGGCCTGTACCAGGGCGCGGACCGCGCCGTACGCCTCGTGGGTCTTGCCCGCGCCGACGACTCCGGCCATCAGCAGGCTGGGGCCGGTGGCGACCTGGCGGCGGGCGCCGGTGCTCGGAGCGGTGGCCTGGGCGGCGACCTGCCGCACCCAGGCCAGGACCTGCGGGTGCGTGGCGAGCGCGTCGCGGTAGCGCGGCGGCAGCCCGGCCGACAGCGCCTCCTCCGCCGAGTAGGGCTCCGGCTCGTCCGGCAGGGCGTCGACCGTGGCCTGGTCGATGCCCCGGGCGGCGAGGATGCGGGCCATCCGGTCGAGCACCGAGGGGGCGTCGGCGAGGGTCTGCGGGTCGCGGTGGGTGCGCATCACAGCTCCTCGGCGTAGGCGGTGGCAGCGTCGACCGGGTTGGTCCACGCCTGGTGGGCAGGCACGTTAGGCCGGAATCCCGGCCGCGCCAAACCGGCGCCTCGTGCGTTCATGGCGTCGTTGACCAGGCTCGGCAGCCGGGAGGGGTGGCCCTGGATCTCGGCGAAGCGCCGCAGCCCGGCGCGGACGTGATCGGCTGCGATGCCCTCGTCCAGCAGGGTCTTGACGACCTTGCCGAGGTGGCCGATCACGCTGCCCGGCGGTCGCTCGGCGCAGGCGGCGACGTACTCGCCGACCAGCTGGCCTGCCGAGACGGTGTCCGCGTCGGGCGCCTGGCGCCCCGTAGGGAAAGAAGATCCAGGATCCAAGATCCTAGATCCAGGCGCCGAGGGCTCCGGGAGGCTTCGGCGAGCCTTCGGGGAGGCTTCGCCGAAGGCCGCCTGACCTGCGGCTTTCTGTGAGGCCGGGACCGGCTGCGGCTCGGCGTCGATCGTCGGGGCGACTGCTCCGGCGGCGGCGGGAACCGTCAGCGCGGCGAGCGCAGGGATGGGCTCGTTCGGCTGCTGGAGGGCGGCCCGAGTGTTCGCCGAGGTTTCGGCGAACACTCGGGGAGCGTTCGCGGCAGCCTCGGCTGCTGTTGCCGGGGCGGCGGCGAGGGCCGCCCGCTGGATGCAGGGGCCCTTGCAGACGCCGCACCGCTCCGGCTCGCAGTGCGGGCAGGCCGGCAGACGGCTCAGCGACGGCTTGTCGATCTTCTGGTGGTTGCGCCAGGTCGGGTAGTGGAAGTACCGCCGCCCGTCGCAGCCGGTGTATCGGCAGACCGCTCCAGCAGTGGCGAGCTGCCGCAGGTGGTCCTCGACGTCTGCGCGGCTGATCTCCTCGCGCATCGGCCAGACGAGGCCGTAGACGATCGCCGCGTTGTCGCGGTGGCGCCCGTGGTCGTCGGCGTGGTTGGTCATCCCGAGAAAGGTGACCATGGCCGGGATCGACACCTCGGCCAGCGTCTCGGAGACCCAGGTCTCCGGCTTGACCGATCGGATGCGGGCCATGTCAGCGGCCCCGGACCGCGGTGACAGCGAGCTGCCCGGTGGCGAGGTCGAGGCTGTGCGGGCGCGTCCAGTTCGCCTCCGGCCAGGTCCGCTGCACCCAGCGGGCGGCGACCTTGGTGGTGGTGCGGCTCAGCTCGAGCTGCTCGCCGTGCTCGTCGATCGCCACCGTGTAGGGGTGGGGCCACTGGCGCTTGGGGTCGGCGAGGCTGACGTGGACGCTGACCGCGCCGGGGATCATGTCCGCGAGCTGGACGCCGAGCCGCTGCTGGCTCGGGCTGGGCGCCGCGTAGCGGGCTTCCCCTGAAAGGCTGGGCATGCGATACTCCTGGATTCGTAGGAGCGCGCGCGGCGGTCTCTCGTGCAAAAGAAGTCCCGCCGCTCGCGAGTTGTGATTCGGCACTCTTCGGGGTGCCGGCCCGGCGTCCAGGAGTTGGTAGCTCCCGGGCGCCGGTCTCATTTCGCCGTGATTCGTGCAGGGCTCGCCCTCTGCGGCACTGCGTTCCCCCTCTGCTCGTTCCGTCCCCTAGGGCGCCGCCCGGCGGGGACGACGAACATACGTAGACACCTGCGGCAAGTCCATCCCTTACGCCGCAGAGCACTACGGGTCGGACATGGCTCGCGACGGCTGGTATCGGGAGTCGTTCCACGACCGGTCGGCGCCGCCTCGATGCCGAATCCAACGGCACGTTGCGCAAGCGACCGCAACAAGGCAGCATGCACACGGGTCGCCAGAGGCTGGCACCATGGAGAGGCGGAGCCCTCCGGCGGTGCGATACAGAAACGTACGTTAGTTGTGCAGATGTATCAAGCCTGGACTACAGTGGTCTCAACACCGCCCCGACCTGCCCGCTCATCACCCCGCAGGAGTTCATGTGCCACGTCAGTTCGACGGCAGACGCGTACGCGCTGTCCGGCGGGGCAAGAACCTCAACCAGGATGAGTTGGGTGCCAAGGTGGGCGTCAGCGGCCCCACCGTCGCGCGATGGGAGAACGGCGAGGACCACCCCAAGGGTGAGAAACTCCCCGTGATTGCAGCGGCGCTCGACCAGCCGCTCGACGTTCTCTTCCCCTACGACGGCCCGGCGGACCTGCAGCTCCTGCGATGCGATGCCGGCCTCAGCGTGGCGCAGGCCGCCGCGATCATCGGCACGAGCCGCGCGCCGGTGAGCAACGCGGAGTCCGGTCGGCGCAGGCTCAGCGATGCCTACGTGCTACCGCTCGCCGGGGCGTACGGGGTGACCGAGGCGGTCTTGCTGGCCGCGCAGGACTGCTCGTTCGGTCTTCGGCCCGCGGCCTCCCGTGACGAGCAGGCGTCGGCACCCCGCACCATCGGCGAGAAGATCAACTATCTCCTGCAGCACGGGTACGCGGACCAGGAGGCACCTTCCGACGAGGATCTCGCGCGCGCCGTGAATGCTCACGCGGGCGAGACACTCGTTGTAGTCGAGGACATCGTCGCCCTCCGCACGGGCGCCACGACCGACGCTTCCGACGTAGTGCGCGCGGGCCTGGCCGAGGCGCTACAGGTCGACGTCGCTCTCTTCCAGGACGATGCCGAAGTCAGCGCGGAGGCCCGTGAATTCCTGGAGGCGCTCCGCTTCCTCAGCTCGATCCAACGGGGACAGATCCTCGGTCTGGCTGCACGCGGTAACGGCGGGGGCCTGTCCACCGAGATGATGGCCACGATCAACAATCTCGTCGGGGAGCTGAAGCACAAGCTGCCCGAGGTGCAAGACGGGGACTGACGCCGAGCTGCACCCGCCCACGCCGGGCGACCCCGGAGCACCCCCCACGCGCGTGCGCCGTCGGCGCCCTCCGAGTACCTCGGTCGGGCTCCCGCCTCGCCATGCCGACCAACGGGCGCGACCCCGCTGAGCCCTGCAGCAGTACGCGGACAACGGGCTGGTCCCGGAAACGAACATGCCGCCCGATCATCATCCGGGCGGCGCGTTCCAACACGGCGATCGATGCTGCTGCGGCACCAGCGCTGACAAGCAGCGAAGGGACTGCGGCTCTGCCCCGGCAGGGGAGAGCAGCAGTCCCTTCGCTGTTCTTGGCCTCGGGCCTCCGAGGCGCTGGCCTACTACGCGGTAAGGTCCACGCCGAGCAGGTCAGAGAGAGTGGCGACCGTCCGCGTGGGGTCCTGGTTGTGCACCCCTGCGAGGCCGAGCTGCTCCGCTGCCTGCACGTACGCTTCGGTGTCGTCGACGAAGATGCACTGCTCGGCCGGCAGGTCCATGAGCTTGAGCGTGATCTCGAAGAGCGCCGGGTCGGGCTTGCGCATCAGGTGCTGCTCAGAGATCACCACGACGTCGTACAGCCGCTCAAGCTCGTAGCCGTCGTACAGGTCCCAGGGGGCGAGTCCCACACTGTTGGACAGGATGCCCACCTTGATCCCCGCGCGCCTCGCCGCAGCAGCCGCGTTGATCAGCCGCGGCTCGGGGCGAAGGTCACCGAAGATGCGGCCCATCAGGTTGTCGCTCGGGACGCCCAACATCTTGCCGGCGAACTCGTTCCACTCGGTCTGGCTCACCGCGCCGCGCTCCAGGTCGGAGGTGATCCGGACGCCCGTCTCGTCCTTGTACAGGGCCGTGAGGCAGGCGCCCTGCGGAAGGCCCTCTCGCTGCTCGAACGCCAGCACGGCGGGCAGGAGCGGGGTGGTGAGCACTCCGCCGAAATCGAGGATGAGGCCAGTGCGGTTGGACATGCGGGAACTCCATTGATTGCTGAGAATTCGGACGCCCATCCAGAGAGGAGGGCGTCACGACCCCGGCTACATATGGTGACGACAGCAACTGTGCGTCGCAGGCCAGGGTGCACCTACGGGCGGATCAAGACCTATCAGTCCGCAAAACCCACGGTACCAAATCAGCCCGCGCAGCGGATCGTGCTAAATCTCACTCGCTGGCTCGATATCAAGATCGCCACGTCCCGACCCAGCGCGCCGATACGGGGGCTACCCCGGGGAATAAATCTGCGGCATGCATCAAACGGGCGACTGATCCGCTTCGAACTCCACTCTTGCCGCGTACACGAGAAGCTCCTGCGCCTGATCCTCGGAGATATCCGAATAGGCCGCGCTGACGCGTGCGAGCCACGCCGCTTCACTTTCAGTATCAACGAAGGGCTTCTCTCGCAGTGGGGCTGAGGCGTCTACCCTTGCTGGTGTTGCGTCAACGGCCTTGAGCGCGGCCTTAATCCAGTACGCCTCTGCAGCTGGTTCGGGATTGGAATACGAGGCGGTAACATCCTCTGCCGCGAATACCAGATCTCGTGGAGCGTAATAGCGAAGCCGCTCACATGCGTCGGCAATATCCTGGGTCCACCGGTCGAGGCGGACGTCGATGGGGACGCGCTGCAAGAGTTCCGTGAGGCGCCTCCCCGGTGGATAAAGGCTCGTCCCCGGAAACGCCTCCGCCAGGTCGAACCAGAGCGGATAGATCCTGTTCAGGGTCCGCCACGTCTTCCACCGTGCCGCCACCGCACGGGTGGTGGGAATGCTCGCGCCCACCGCGACGATCAGGAAAAGCAGGTCCATCCATATCGATTCGGCGTCTACGGCAAACCTCACTGCTGAGGGGCTCAAAGGGAAGGCCACCGCGACCCACAGGAGGCCGGGACGGGCCAGTGAATGAACCAACCCCATCCACATCGCGATCCCCATCAAGCCCAGCCCGATTCGCATGCTCGTGCACTCAGCCTGTCGCGCCGCCCTCGTCCACTGGTAACCGCAAACCGCGGCCGTGACAAGCGGAAAGAAGTAGAACACGGTCATGTAGACCGCGACTCCCCACTGTCCAGCGTGGTCGATGAGGAAATCTTGGCTTTGCACCCTTCGGTCCACCACGGTGAAAAATAGAACCGTGAGCAGGGTGACGCCTACAGCCCCCGCTTTATAGGATGCGCGAGCGATCCAGCGGGAGACTGCTACGTGACGGGGCACAACTGCCTCCGTGCTCTTCCCGTAGCTGGTGGCGACGTAGGTCAGGGCTGCGATGGTCGCTGCAGTGCTGGCGAAGTGTCTCAGCAGGGCGTCCAGGTCCACCACTGGAATGCGATCTACGGCGTCCATTACTGCCGGTGTATAGAGCCACAGGGCTACAGCGAATCCTGCATAGCCACCCCAGAGCGCCCGGCGGTGAAAGTCGCCATAGCGAACTGCAGGGAATCGCCATACGGCGATTGCGGTCATCACTATCGCAGTCAGGTACTTAGAGTAGTCGAACATGTAACCAGTGGTTATCTATGCAGGCTACGTCTTTTTGCCGCCCGGGAGGTCGGCTGACGGCAGCCTTAATTGCCAGCAGGTGGACTGTTTGATGCGTGGTGAGTCGTGGGGCCGTAATTTTCGCCTCGGCGGTCGCTGTACAATCGCGGCTAACGTCTGAACCGCGGCGGAGCAACTGGGTGGGCGAGCGAGGATTCCAGGAGACTGACCATGTCATCTCCCGCGATCGGCTGACGGCGCGCCAGCCGCTTTATCAGTGAAGCCGAAAGCTCGGCCTGCTTCTCCTCGGGGCTGTCAAAATCTACGCGCCCCTGGACCAGAGTCGACGGGAAACGGCGGATCACTTCCTGGCGGATACGTTCAGGGACGTATCGCTCAACCTCGGCGGCCGTCAGGGTGGTCCCGTGGTCCAGCCATTCGTGCGCGAGCTCATGGAGGATGATGTGCTCGGTTTGATTTCGGCTTGAGCGGCGACGATAGAGAATGATTGTGAACTCCGGCGCTTTGACTCGGAGGCCACATGCAGTGCCCAGTCCCCCATTGGGGTCATCCAGTGGCACTAGCCGAATCTGGCGACCCAGCGCTCCCTCCATATTTCGCACCAGCGCCTCGACACTGAAAGGAGCGGGGGTAGGGAGGTCGGCGAGCAGTTTCTCGCATTCCTTCACAAGTGCGCGCCGTGAAGGGTCTCTGCGCCAACGCATAGTCGCTCCATTGAAATGCCACTGATGTTCACCGCCAGCCCCATCCCGATACTCGTACGCGAGGCGCTAGTAGCCAGGAGCCTGTGTTTGAGGTGCGCGGCGGCCGGTCGATCGGCGGCCACGCTTAATCGTACAAGGAGGGAAGTGTGATACATCCGGACTGGTGTGTTGTGAACGTCACCCAAGCGCAATAGTGATTCTCGTAACTGATTCCAAGATCGAAACTGGGCAGCGGCGCCGTAGTTGATCTTTCGGGGGCCCTGCCAGCGCCGCCGGTGGCGGGGTCGCCGAAGGTGCCAAGGTGCAGCTGCCTCGGCGGTAACTGAAACGGGCTGACACATGGTGCCGGTGTAGGCTTGCGAGCTGCGCTGGTGCGGACTCCGCCATGGTCGGAACGCATCGTGGAAGTCGGCTCACCTTGGAGGACAGGTGCCAGCGGTACAGCGGATCACCTCTCGCAACGCCCGGTTCCAGCAGTGGGAAGCGCTGCTCACCAACCGGAAGAAGCGGAGCCAGCTGCGCGAGTTCCTGGTCCAGGGGGTTCGGCCGATCTCGCTGGCCGTGGAGTACGGCTGGCCGATCACCGCGCTGCTCTACGACGACCGGCGGAAGCTGTCGGGCTGGGCGCAGGAGCTGCTTCGGACGACCCGGGCCGAGCGGATCGTGATGGCGCCGGAGCTGCTGGCGGAGCTGGGCGAGAAGACCGAGGGCGCGCCCGAGGTGATCGCGGTAGTCGGCATGCCGGCTGACGACCTGGGACGGATCGAGGTCGGGCCGGACTTCCTCGGTGTCCTCTTCGACCGGCCGACCACGCCGGGCAACATCGGGAGCATCATCCGGTCAGCGGACGCCTTCGGCGCGCACGGGATGATCGTTTCGGGCCATGCTGCCGACGTCTACGACCCGAAGGCCGTACGGGCGACCACGGGCAGCCTGTTCTCGCTGCCGTCCGTCCGGGTGCCAGGGCCGAACGAGGTGATGGCCTGGGTGGAGCACCAGCGCGCCGCCGGTCACCCGCTGGTCCTGGTGGGCACGGACGAGAAGGGCGACGCCGATGTCTTCGACTTCGACCTGACCCAGCCGGTGCTGCTGCTGGTGGGCAACGAGACGACCGGGTTGTCCAGCACGTGGCGGGAGCTGTGCGACTTCACGGTGAGCATCCCGATGACGGGGGCGGCAAGTTCGCTGAACGCGGCGAACGCTGCGACCGCAGTGCTGTACGAGGCTTCCCGGCAGCGGATCGCGGCCGGGAAGCGTTCGCGCTGATCTCGGGTCAGGTCCAGGTGCCGCCTGCGGCGGCGCGGCGGTAGACCTCCAGGTACTTCGCGACGACCACGTGGTGGCCCCAGCGCTCGACCGCGGTGGCGCGAAGCTGTTCCGGGGCCGGGAGGCTGGCAAGGATCTTGGCGGCCTCCTCCCCGGTGGGCGTCTGCTCGACCGGTAGGGCGATGCCGACGTGCGGGGCGATCTCGGCGAGGCACCCGTTATCGGTGGCGATGACTGGGGTTCCGCTGGCGGCGGCCTCGGCGACGACGGTGGCCCCGGGCTCGATCCACTCGCCTCCGAAGGGGCCGCCGAAGGGCTGGGAGAGGACGAGCAGGGCCCGGGCGGCGGCGAGGAGTTCGGTGCGGTGGCTGCCTCCGACCTCTCCGATGTACTCCGCGGTGCCGGGGTAGTCGGTGAGGATGCCGTGCAGGTAGTCCGGCTCCCAGGCCGGTCCGGCGAGTTTCAGCGGGAGGCCGGCGGCCTGGGCGAAGGCGGCGGCGTCCCGCGCGCCCTTGTGGGCGGAGACCCGGCCGAGGAACAGCAGGAAGTCGTCCTTCTTCTCGCGGTAGGTGCAGCGGTCGGGGTTGACCGGGAGCCGGATGATGGGCGCCTCCGCGGACCCGGCGGCGCGGCGCTGGGCGTGGGAGAGGTAGACGCCGTTCGCTCGGTGCTCGGGCACGCCGTTGAGGTGATGGGTACGCACTGCCGGCCAGGACGGCTCGGCGGGCAGCAACTGGCCGTTGGTGTGATCGTGCACGACGTCCGGGCGGAACTCGCTGAGCGCGGCCAGGGTGGTGTCGAAGGTGGTGGCGTCAGAGACGGTCAGACCCGGCCGGGGGGTGGTGCCGGGGGCACCGACGAGGAGGATCTGGCACCCGGCTTCGAGGAGCCCGTCGATGAGGGTGGCGACCACCCACTGGATGCCGCCGTATCCCTGTGGCGGGATGGTGATCCACTGGGTGGTGTCCTGTCCGTACCGGTGGGGCGGGTTGAGCATGGCGATCTTCACGAGTGCCTCCCGGCCCGGTCGAGGAGTTCGCGGCCGATACCGGTCAGCACCGCCGTGGTGTAGAGGAGGGCGAGGGCGGCGCTCCGGACGCCCCGGCCACCGGACCGGTTGCGGTTCCACTCCTTATGCAGGCCACCTCGGGCGGTGCCCCGGCGAACCTCGCTGCGGCCTTGCCAATAGGCGCGGCGGGTGAGGTATCCGGGCCGGAGCCGTTGAGCGGGTATCAGGTGATGGACCTGCGTGGTGTCGAGGACGGTAGCGGTGGCGCCCAGGGCCGCGAGCCGGCGGACGAACGTGGTGTCCTCGGCGGAGGCGAGGCTGGTGCCGACGCGGCCGAGGTGGTCGTCGAAGGCGACTCCGAGCAGGCGGGCGTGGTCGCGGTCGAGGGCGAAGCAACCGCCCCAAATGCTGGCGGGCCGGGCGGGGTGGTGAGAGCCGAGGTAGTGCAGCTGACCGCTGGTCAGCCACCAGGGCGCCCGGCGGCCCTGGAGGTCGGCGGTGATCCGGGTACCGGCCACATGGGCTCCCGCTTCCAGTTCAGCGCGGAGGTCGTCGATCGCGGCGACGGTGGGGACGATGTCGTCGTCGAGGAACACGACGTGCCGGGTCAGCGACTCTTTCAGCACGAGGTTGCGGCTGCAGGACAGGCCGATCGTGCCGCGGTTGAACAGCAGCGCCGCTCGGGTGGTGGTCTGGGTGAGCGAGTGCGCGGTGGCGGCGTCCACGGTGGTGTCGACGACGGCCAGGAGCCGGTCGTCGGGGCCGAGGACGTGATCGAGCCGGAGGAGGGCGGCCCGCAGCTGCCTGGGGCGGTTACTGCAGACCGCCAGGGTCAGGGGCAAGGTCACCTGCTGGGCTCCTTCGTGGTGGGGCGCCGCCGGCCGGTGAGCTGCTCGGCAAGGTCGGCGAGGTCCAGCAGGTGGAGGCTGTGCTCCGCGGCGGGGTGCTGGCGGTTCTCCAGGCGTTCGGCCCGTACGGCAATGTAAGCGGTGACGAGGGCCGGGTCGGTGCCGGGCGGGGCGGTCCAGCCGGTGGGCGGGGCGACGAGGGCGGTGGGGATGCCGAGTTGCTGGGCGGGCGCGGCGTCGTGGTCGGGGCGGTCGCCGACCATCAGGGTGGTGGCGGGCTGCCATCCGAGCCGGTCCATCGCCCAGCGGAGGAGCCCAGGGTCGGGCTTGGCGACGCCGACCGCGGAGTCGAGGGCGATCAGAGCCAGGCTGTCGGCCACTCCGGTGTCGCGCAGGACCTCCTCGCACTCGGGCGGCTGGTTGGCCACGATGCACACGGGGCGGTCGGAGTAGAGGGCATCGAAGGCGTCGAAGGAGCCGGGGATCAGCTGGACATGGTCGTGCCAGGTGCGGCGGACCTGGTTCCAGCTGTGGGCGCCGGCCGGGGTGAAGAGGCCGGGGCCGGCGGTGGTGTCGGCCTTGTGGAGGTAGAAGCGGCGCATATCGGCGGTGAAGCGCTCGATGGTCAGCGTCGGGTCGTCTTCGCCAGCGCGTTCCAGGACGCCTTGCAGCCAGGCGAGTTCGAACGGCTCGTCGTAGTAAAGGACGCCGCCGACGTCCGTGGCGATGGTCTCGGCCGGGGGCAGGGTGATGGTCCGGTTCACGGCTGGGTGTCCTCTCGGGAGGTGGCTGTGGCGTTGGTGTACCACTCGGGCTGGGTGTCGGCGCCGACTTCGAGGGTGAGCGTGCTGCAGGGGTTGACGGGGCCGTGGTTCCTGGCCCAGGCGGCGGTGGCGGCCAGGCCCTCGGCGAGCGGGGTGTCCTTCCAACCGCCGAGCAGCAGGCGAGCGAGTTCGCTGCTGGTGTAGGCGGCGTGGACCTCCTCGCGGGTGGCCAGGTGGAGGATCGGGTGGTCCGGGACGCCCATCGCCGTGCGCACTGCGTGTGCCATCTCCAGGACGGTACAGGGCTGTTGGCTGCCGATGTTGATCGCCCGGTTCCAGTGACGAGGCGTGTCGGCGGCGTCGAGGAAGCAGCCGACGATGTCGTGGACGTAGGTGAAGGAGCGGCGCTGGCTGCCGTCGCCGTACACGGTGATCGGCTCGCCGCGCATGATCTGGTTGAGGAAGATCGCCACCGCGTTGCGCAGGGGGTCTGCCATGTTCTGCCGCTCGCCGTAGACGTTGTGCATCCGCAGGGCGGTGAACGGCAACCCTTGGAGGTGTGCGGTGATGGCGAGTTCGCGCTCGATGGTGAGCTTGGCGTTGCCGTAGCTGTCGGCGGGCTGCGGGTGGTCGTCCTCGTGCATCGGGACGCGGCCGGTGCCGTAGACGGCGACGGAGGAGGCGTAGGAGAAGTACCGGACGTTGGTGCGCAGGGCAGCGTTGATCAGGTGGATGCTGCCGAGGACGTTGACCTCGTAGTTGTGGGCCTTGACGGCGTGGCTGATGCCCTCGGCGGCGAACGCGGCCAGGTGGAAGACGCTGTCGAAGGTGTGGCCTGCGAACAGCTCGTCCACGGCGGCGCGGTCGGCGATGGAGCCGGTGACGAGGGTCGCGCCGTGGGGGACGTTCTCTCGCTTGCCGCCGTCGAGGTTGTCGAGGACGACGACGTCATGTCCGGCGGCCAGGAGGCGGTCGGTGAGGTGTGAGCCGATGAATCCGGCGCCGCCGGTCACCAGGTGCAGGGCCATGCTGTGCTCCGATCGGGTTGGCGTGGTCAGGACTTGAGGAGTGCGCGCACGCGGGCGAGGTCGGCTGCGGCGAGTGCCGTGATGGCCGGGAGCCTGGTGGCCAGGTGGTCGCGGAGCTTGTCGATGTCCAGGCTGGCGAGCTGCTCGGCGCCGGCCGGGTCGGTGGTGAACGCGGCGACGTCGCGGTGGATGTCCGTGGCCGGGATGTCGGGTCCGTAGGTGTCGGCGAGGACGCCGTGGAACTTCGGGCTGTGGCCGATGGCGACGGCGGGAGTGCCGCTGGACAGGGCGCCGATCGAGGCGTGCAGGCGCTCGGAGACGACCAGTTCGGCGCCACCGAGGACCGCCTTGTAGTCGCCGGCCCCGGTGCCGTCACGGTCCAGGACGTGCACGGGTGACTCGGACAGGCGGTCGGCGATCTGCCGGGCCAGGATGCGGTCGTCGTTGTGCGCTCGGGAGTCGTGGCAGTGCGGGACGAGCACCAGCGGTCGGCGGCGTACACGCCACAGGGTGTCGGCGAGGCGGGTCAGCGCCTCCAGGTGGTCAGCGTCACTGATGGTGCTGTAGCGGGTGACGCCGCGGCTCGGCACCAGGCACACGTACGGCTGGTGGCTGGCCAGGCCGGAGTCGGCGAGCAGTTGCTCGGCGCGTTGCGGGGAGGAGGGCTGGAGGAGGAAGGCGGGGTCGGCGGACAGCACCACCCGCGCTGCGGGGAGGCCGAGTTGGTCGGTGAGGTAGCTCATGCTGGTGGTCTCGCGGACGGTCAGCAGGTCGAGCCTCTTGGCGGTGGCAGTGAACGCCGCGGTCTCGGCGGGGTCGGTGAAGGGGCCGATGGACTGGCCGATCATCGCGGTGGGGACGCCGAGCTGCTGGGCGCGGTCGAGGACCGCGAGGTAGGAGGTGGAGACGCCGTAGTCGGAGGTGTGTAGGTCGCCGCCGGTGGCGAGGACCAGGTCGGCGTGCTGGAGGAGGCGCTGCTCGCGGGCGCGGCGGTTCGGGTCCGTCTCGACCGGGCGCATCGTGGCCCAGGAGCGGGAGACGACGAACGGGTCGGCGGTGCAGTTCGCTCCGGTGCCCCTGAGCGCTTCGGCGTCGAGGTCGGGGGTCTGGGTGAGCACGGTGACGGTGGTGTCCGGTGCCGTGGTCAGTTCGGTGGCGAGTGAGCGGGCAAGCGCCTCGACTCCGCGGCTCTCGCAGCTGGTGATCCCGGTGATCAGGATGTTGGGCACGGTGGTTCTCCCGGCTAGTTGGTGAAGGCGAGGAGTTGGCCCAGGACGCGCCGGTAGTTGAAGCGGCGGCGCAGGTCGTCCTGGAGGCGGCCCAGGCGGCGGCGGTTGGCGGTGGCGTCGCGCAGCAGCCGGGCGAGGTCCTCGGCGGGGTGGTCGCCGAGGAGGAAGGGGGCGATGTTCTCGCCGTAGAAGTCGGTGGTGTAGGCGAGTTCGGGCGGCAGGGCTGGCATGGTGCCGGCCGCGATGGTCTCGAACATACGGGGGGTGAGTAGGTGTTGACGGGCGAGCAGGGGACGGGCCAGGACCGGGGTGATCTCGGCCTTGGCCATTTGGGTCAGGACCGTGCCGAAGGGAACGGGGCCGGTGACGTGGACCCCGCGTTCGGCCAGCCATCTGGGCTGGTTGGTTGTGGCGGCGAGGTGGTCGGGGTGGGGGTCGCCGGTCCACCAGCGGCCGGCCACCCGCAGGCGGGTCAGCGGTGGGCGGGCCGTCCGGGCGGCTTCGATGAGGCGGGCCAGGGCGTCCCATCGCCACCAGTTCGCGCCGACGTACTGCATCTCGTATGGCAGTTGCGCGGGGGCGTGCTCGGGTCGACGTACCGGCTTGGGCATCCCGAAGTAGGGGAAGAACCGGGCGCCGTCCGGGAGGGGGCCCAGTCGAGGTTGGAGGACGAGGTCGCTGAGGTGCTGGTACAGCTGCTGCCACTGCTCGTGGCCGTAGGTTCCGGCGGAGTCGTCGGCGGCGAGCACGGTGTGCTCACCCCAGTGGGCGTCTGGGTCGAGGACGATCCGGCGCTCGCGGGGGAAGCGCTCGCACAGCTCCAGGCGCTTCTCGTCGAGGAACTGGCGCCCTTCGAAGACCAGGACGAGGTGGGTGCCCCAGTGGAGGTCGTCGACGACCGGCAGCAGCAGGGGGACCTGCTCGTCCATCCGGCACAGGGGACCGGCGAGGGCGACCTCGCAGTCGAGCGCGGGCGCAGCCGTCACGTACTCGGCGATCATGTGGGCTGACCCGGCCTGCCAGTGGAAGTCCCCGGCGATCAGCAGCCTGGTCACGGTGCCCCCTTACTGCGGGCACCCGGGTGGGTAGCGCGCAGGCTGCGGTGGGTCCGGCGGCGACGGGCGATGGTCGGGGCGAGCCGCAGCAGCCACCAGGTGGCGGCTGCCGTCTCCGCCCACCCGCGCAAGGGGGTGGTGGTGCCGCCAACGGAACGGCCGAGCAGGTCCTCGCGAAGCCATCGCCCGGCCAGGCTCACTGCGGCCGGCCAGCTCCAGGTGATGTCGGTGAAGAGGAAGTAGTACCGGTTGCGGCGCATCTGCACCCGGCGGTAGGTGCTCGCTCCAGTCCCGCCTCCGCCGAAGTGCTGGATGCCGAGGCCGAGGTTGAGCGCGACGCGCCAGCCCGCCCAGCGGGCCCGGCGGCACAGGTCGGTCTCCTCGTAGTAGGTGTGGAAGACGCGGTCGAACAGCCCAACGGAACGCAGGAGTTCAGCGCGGACGAAGAACGCGGCGCCCTGGACGTAGGCGTGCTCCAGCGTGTCGGGGGCGCGGCCTGCGGCGGGCCCGGCCGGCGAGGGGCGGCCGGGCCGGTCTGCGGCGAAGCCGTCCGCCTCCCCGCAGCGCTCGGCGGTGCGCGACCAATCGTTGTACTCGTCCAGGACGACTGGCCCGTCTTCGCTGTAGGAGTACTGCATGGGGCCGCAGATGCCGTACTCGGGCCAGCGCTCCATGAAGTCGGTCAGCTGCTGGATCAGGTCCGGCGGGGTGCGGGTGTCCGGGTTGACGAGGAAGACGAAGTCGGCGCCGTCCGCCAGCGCCGCGCGCATGCCGACGTTGTTGGCCTGGGCGAAGCCGAGGTTGCTGTCGTTCTGGATGATCCGCGTCTGCGGGTGGTTGTCGCGGACGAGTTCGGTGCTGCGGTCGGTGGAGGCGTTGTCGACGTACCAGACGGCGAGGTCGAGGTCGGGGGTGTTGCTGGAGAGCAGGGTGGACAGGCAGGCGGGCAGCCACCGGGACTCGTTGGTGCCGACCGTGATGGTGGCGACCTTCGGGCGGCGCGCGGGTGCGGGGCTGGTCACGATGACTCCGTGTCGGCGGGGACGAATTCGATGACGATGCTGCGGCGGGGGCGGGCTGAGGAGTTGGGGCGCGACGCGTGGACGACCCGTACGTCGTGCGCAGCGACGTCGCCGGCCTTCGCGGCCACCGGCAGGACCGGCCCGGCGTCGCGGACCTGGTCGATATCCGCCTCGTCGTCGCGGAGGTGGCTGCCGGGGACGAACTCCAGGCAGCCGTTGTCGGCGTCCGAGTCGTCCAGAAACAGGCTCAGGTTGATCGCGGTGCCTGGGGCGACGTCGGTGCGGTCGCGGTGCCAGGGCACGGCGGCGGCCACGTGCGGCATCTTGACGATCATCGCGATGACCCGGGCCGTGGCCGGGCGGCCGAGCAGCGTCTCGGCGAGGTGGTGGAGCGGGCCGGTGGCGAACAGGCCGGCCGCGAGCGGGGCGCCGGGCTGACGCTGGAGGTTGTGGACGCGGTAGAGCACCGGGGCGCTCTCGCCCTCGCGGGTGAAGTGCCAGAAGTCCTCCGCTCGGTGGCCGTCCTCGAAGGAGGCCACCAGGGCGTCGGCCTCCGCGCGCAGCCGCTCCAGCAGCGCGTCGGTGACCACGGCGGGGACCACCGTGAATCCGCGCGTCCGCAGTCGGTCGAGCCTGGTGGCCGCCGGGGCGCTCACCGCACCGCTCCGGAGGTCAGCTGGCGGGTGAACCAGGCGATGGTGGCGGCCAGGCCGTCCTCGGCCGTGGTCCGGGGCTCCCACCCGAACGCCTCGCGGGCCACGGTGGTGTCGGGACGGCGGCGCACCGGATCGTCCTGCGGCAGATCGACGAACTCGATGCCGGCGGTGGAGCCGGTAAGGCCGAGGACGAGCTGGGCGATGTCCAGCACGGTGCGCTCGTCCTCGGTGCCCAGGTTGACCGGCCCCGGGTGGCTGTTCTCAGCGACGGCCAGCAGCCCGGCTACGGTGTCGTCGACGTAGCAGAGCGAGCGGCTCTGGCTGCCATCCCCGGCGACCTGGAGGGGCTGCCCGGCCAGGGCCCGGGTGACGAAGGCCGGCACAGCGCGGCCGTCGTCGGTGCGCATTCGGGGGCCGTAGGTGTTGAAGATCCGCGTGATCGCGGTGTTGGTGCCGTACTCGCGGCGGTAGGCGGCGGTGGCGGCCTCGGCGAAGCGCTTGGCCTCGTCGTAGACGCTGCGCGGGCCGATCGGGTTGACGTTGCCCCAGTACGACTCGGTCTGCGGGTGTTGGTGGGGGTCGCCGTACACCTCGGAGGTGGAGGCGAGGACGAACCGGGCGCCGCGTTCCTTGGCCAGCTCCAGCGCGTTCAGCGTGCCGATGGAGCCGACCGACAGGGTCGGGATGGGGTAGCGCAGATAGTCGGCGGGGGAAGCCGGGGAGGCCAGGTGGAACACCACGTCCACCTCGTCGGCGACGGCGAGCTTGTCGTTGACGTCCTGCTCGATCAGCTCGAAGTGCTCCGTGCCGCGCAGGTGCTCGATGTTGCTGCGGCTGCCGGTCAGGAAGTTGTCCACGCAGACGACGGCGAACCCAGTGCGGGTCAGCGCGTCGCACAGGTGGGAGCCGATGAATCCGGCCCCGCCCGTCACGACGGCGGTCCTTCGGGACATGAGGCTCCTCAAGGGGTTGGGCACGTCGGCCTCGCCCGGCGGCGCGGCGGCGCACGGCGGACGGATCGGTGTGCGGGTGAGCGGGTGAGCGAGTTCGAGCACGGCTGGCGTGCCGTGCTCTCGGCAATCAGTGCGAGTGGTCCGTCTACGCGACGTCTTCTCGCTGCCGGCCGGGTCATCAGGTGGTCCCCGCCGCACCCCGGGTGCCCAGCCGTAGACCAGCGGCCGGGCACCCTTCAGGGGGAGCACTAGCTAACTCCCGCCCAACTCCCCTTGTGAAGAGCACTTTTGTCGTCTCCGTGTCGTATTCCGACCCCAGCCGCCCCAGGAGAAACATCAGCACACAGTTGTCAAACGGCTACAATCCGGTGAACAAATCAGGGAGTTGCTGATGGGTCGATCAAACGGCTTACGCGCAGATATACGGCTGGTCCACCCGCTCAGCGTGGTCCGGGACGAGCAGGGCTGGACCTTCCAGGACGTCGTCGACATCGTCGCCAAGTCCACCAAGCGGTCGGCCGACCGCCGCAAGGCGTGGAAGTGGGAGAACTGGGGTGTCGAGCCGGACGCCGAGAGCCAGGAGTCCCTCGCGGCGGCGCTCGGCGTGCCACTGCGGGAGGTGCACCGGCTCGGCTGGCCGGGGTGGCTGCCGGACGGTGGGCCGGTTCGCACGGATTTCCCCTGGACCACGGCGGGGACGCTCGATGCACTGGACGACACTCTGGAGCACGCGATGCCCGACCGGCGCGGATTCATGAAGCTCGGCGGACAGGCACTCACCCTTCTCGCCAACCAGTGGCTTACCCAGGAGCCTGGCGCCCTGGCTGCCGCGCTGGCCGGCGGCAAGGTTGACGACCGGCTCCTCGAAGATCTGGAGGGCGGGCTCCCCCGGCTGCGACGGCTGGAGGCCGCCCTCGGCGGACAACGAGCCCGCCGCCTCCTCCACACCGAGCTGGCCACGGTCACCAACCTCCTCAAGGAGTCGTCCTACACCGAGAAGGTCGGCCAACGCCTTCTTCGCCTCGACGCCGAGCTCGCCCGCCTCGCCGGCTTCGCCAGCTTCGACGCCGGACTCGATAGCGCCGCCCAGCGCTACTGGACCACCGGACTGCGAGCCGCCCACGCCGCCGATGACCGAGCATTGGGCGCCAACATCCTCAAATCGCTCAGCCTCCAGTGCTACGACCACGGCCTCACCGGCGCCGCGCTCGCGCTCGCAAGCGCCGCCGTCGAAGGCGCCGGTGACGTCACCCCCAGAACCCGGGCCATGCTGCTGCTGCGACAGGCCCGCGCCGAAGCCGCCTGCAACAACCGAGCCGCCTGCGAACGTCTGCTATCCGAAGCCGAAACCTTGATGGCCCGCTCCGCCACCACCGACGACGACCCAGCCTGGACTGGCTACTTCGACACAGCGGACTTCTATGCCCAGACCGCCACCTGCTACGCGGACCTGCGCCTCCCCTGGCACGCCGAGACCTACTTCACCACCGCGCTGGATCTCATGCCCTCCTCCAAGGCACGCGACCTGGCCACCTACACGATCCAGAGCGCCCGCACCCACATCGCCCTAGGCCACGCCGACCACGCCGTCCATCTCCTGGAAACTGCTCTCGAGTTAGCCGCCGACGCCCCATCCCAGCGCAACACGGCTCGAGCGCTCGCAGCCCGAGCCGAACTCCCGATGGCCAAGAAGCACCCGAAAGTCCAGCGCCTCGACCAACTGCTCGCCACACTGTCCGCATGACCACACACCGCGACCAGCGAGTCGCCCTCGTCTCCGGCGGAAACCGCGGACTCGGACTCGCCATCGCCGCCCGACTCGCTGAACACGGCATGCACGTCGTCCTCGGCGTGCGCGACCGCCTCGCCGGTCGCGAGGCCGAGGCCGCCCTCGCCACCAAGGGGCTCTTCGTGCACTCCCACGAACTGGACGTGACCGACCCGGCGAGCGTCGCCCGCGCCGTCGCCGACACAGCCGCCCCGCTCGGACGCCTCGACGTGCTCGTCAACAACGCCGCCGTTGCCGTCGACCGCGGCCAGGCCGCCTCCGCACCGGACTTCGAACGAGTCCGCGCGACCATCGACACCAACCTGCTCGGTGCCTGGCGCCTCGCCGCAGCCGCCGTGCCGGAGATGCGCAAGAACGGCTACGGCCGGATCGTCAACATCACCAGCCACCTCGGCTCCCAGAGCAACATGGGTACCGGAAACGTGAGTTACCGCGTCTCCAAGGCCGGACTCAACGCGCTCACCCAGATCTTCGCCGCCGAACTCACCGACACCGGCATCCTCGTCAACGCCGTCTCCCCCGGCAAGACCAACACCCGCATGGCCTACGGCGAGACCGACCGCACGCCCGAGGAGGCGGCCGACACCCCGTTCTGGCTCGCCACCCTCCCTGACGACGGCCCCACCGGCGGTCTCTTCTACGAGCGCAAGCCCCTCGACTGGTGAGCGCCGCCCGGATCGACCCCCCGTCACGTGAGTCGACGGGTCGGTCACCGCGTGGAGAACCTCACCAGCGCGGCGGCTTCGTGACGGCCTGTGGGCGCGAAAAGCTGTGGACCGGATCACGGTCGGTGCCTCTACGATTCCGGAAAGTTGGCGACGGACTGCCCGTGCGCACCGGAGAGGGAAACCCGTGACCGAGGTACTTGCAGCGTTCAGCCTTGTCGAGCATGCCGTCTCGGCCGCCAT
Organism: Kitasatospora sp. NPDC001309; assembly: GCF_042896295.1. Classification (NCBI taxonomy): domain Bacteria; kingdom Bacillati; phylum Actinomycetota; class Actinomycetes; order Kitasatosporales; family Streptomycetaceae; genus Kitasatospora; species Kitasatospora sp. NPDC001309. The sequence continues at coordinate 21,494 of NZ_JBIAXC010000006.1, forward strand.
GGCCCGGGTTCTGCCTCGCGAGCTGTCGAAGCGAGACCCTCTCGTCCGCCCCTCCGAGCACGCGGACTTCCAGTCGAACGCCGCTCTGTCGCTGGCCAAGGACGCCGGGATGCCGCCCCGGGAGCTGGCGCATGCGCTCCAGCAAGAGCTGTGCGGCAGCGGCGCGGTGTCGTCGACCGTGTCCGGTCCGGGGTTCCTGAACCTGGCTGTGGCCGACGCGCAGCTGTGGGGCCTGGTCGAGGCCCGGCTCGCGGACCATCGGCTCGGCCTCGGCCTGCCGCTGGCCAGCACGCGGACGGTCGTCGACTACTCGGCGCCGAACATCGCCAAGGAGATGCACGTCGGTCACCTGCGCACGACCGTGATCGGTGACTGCCTCGTCCGGGTGCTGATGTTCCTGGGCGGCGACGTCGTCCGGCAGAACCACCTAGGTGACTGGGGCACGCAGTTCGGCATGCTGATCCAGTACATCGACGAGCACCCCGAGGCGCAGTGGCGGGGCGGCACGGCGGAGCCCGGCGCGGGCGAGCAGGTCTCGGTGCTCGACAGCCTCTACCGGGCCGCGCGTCAGACGTTCGACGCCGACCCCGCGTTCGTCGAGCGGGCGCGGCAGCGGGTGGTGGCGCTCCAGTCCGGCGACGAGGCGACGCTGGCCGTGTGGCGCGAGCTGGTCGAGGTGTCCACAGCAGCCTTCCAGCAGCTGTACGACCGGCTCGGGGTGCTGCTCACCGAGCCGGACTGCGCTGGGGAGTCGACGTACAACCCGTTCCTCGACGAGGTCGTCGCGGAGCTGGTCGAGGCCGGCATCGCGGTGGACAGCGACGGCGCGCTGTGCGTGTTCTTCGAGAACGTCACGGGCCCGGAGGGCGAGCCGGTGCCGCTGATCGTCCGCAAGAAGGACGGCGGCTACGGGTACGCCGCCACCGACCTGGCCACCATCCGATACCGCATCCGGAAGCTCGAAGCGGACCGGATCCTGTACGTCGTCGACGCGCGGCAGGCGCTGCACTTCCAGATGGTCTTCGACACCGCTCGGCGGGCCGGGTGGCTCACCGACGACGTCGAGGCCGTCCACGTGCCGTTCGGGACCGTGATGGGCCCCGGCGGCACCCCGTTCAAGACCCGCTCCGGCGGCACCGTGCGGCTCTCCGAGCTGCTGGACGCAGCCGTCGCGGGCGCCCGCGAGGCGATGGCCGGCAAGGCGCACGACCTGACCGGCGACGCGCTGGAGCGGGTGATCGAGGCTGCCGGGATCGGCGCGGTCAAGTACGCCGACCTGTCCACCTCCCGGGCGAAGAACTACGTCTTCGACACCGCCCAGATGGTCTCGCTCCAGGGCAACACCGGCGTCTACATGCAGTACGCCCACGCCCGGGTCCGCACCATCCTCGGCAAGGCCCCCAAGGATGCCCTGGAACAGCCGATCGACACCACGCTGCCGCTCCACTCTGCGGAGCGGGCGCTGATCCTGCTGCTGGACGGCTTCGACGCGACCGTCCGCGAGGTCGCCCAGGAGCTGGAGCCGCACCGGCTGTGCGGACACCTGTTCGCGCTGGCGAAGGCCCTCACCGACTTCTACGGGGCCTGCCCGGTCCTGAAGGCGGAGACGCCGGCCCGCCGTGCGAACCGGTTGGCCCTGTGCCGGCTGACCGCAGGGACGCTGGCCCTCGGCCTGGACCTGCTCGGTCTCCAGGCGCCGGACCGGATGTAGTGGCAACTACCACCGCGCCAGCACAACGCCACCCGGGGCCGGTGCCCCTGGCGGATGCTGACCAAGTGCACGGCCGCATCCGTGCATTGCGGTCCGGACAGGAGGTGCCCGATGTCCGAACCCGATGAACCCGTTCACGCCGTCCTCGCAGAGCTGTCGCAGGTGCCCGCGGACGGGACGCTGGTCGATCTCGGCTGCGGCACCGGGCCGACGCTCGCCGCGACGTCCCGCCGCCACCCGCGGGCCCGCCTCGTCGGTCTGGACCGCTCAGCGGCAGCGCTCTCGACCACTCGAACCCACCTGACCGGCCACTGCGGAGGCTTACAGCTCATCCAGGCAGACCTTCGGCAGCCCCTCCCCCTGACGGATGCCTGTGCTGACGCGGTCGTGTCCTACAACGTGCTCGAGTGCCTCACCGACCCTGCGGCGCTCGTTCGCGAGGCAGTTCGGCTACTCAAGCCCGAGGGCACGCTGGTGCTCGCGCACGTCGACTTCGACTCGATCATGGTCGCCGGTCCGCCCGCTGACCTGGACCGGCGGGTGTGCCACGCCTTCACCGACGACCGCCAGCCGTGGATGGACCACGCGAACGGCCGCATCGGTCGCGCTCTGCCTGGCCTGGTCGCAGCCGCCGGGCTGACCCTGCACCGCACCGAGACGCTCACGGCCACCTCGACGGTGCTCACGGGCCACGCCGAACGTCGACTGGCCGACATGCGCAGAGCACTGCTGAGCTCGGCTGCACGCGGCACGACGACGGTCACCGCAGCCGAGGTCACGGACTGGCACGCGGCCGTGCAAGCCGCGGCGCGCGATCGGCGGTTCTTCTTCTCCGAGTCGGTAGTGGTGACCGTGGGCCGGCGGACCTGAACTCTCCCGGCCCACCAGCCAGCGGTGCCTAGTCCTGGCGGTCGGGCGCTCGCCGAGCGCCGGGGCCGCGCACGTCGGTGCCTGCGGCGCTCGGCATCTACCTGCGATGTGACAACTCACTTGGAACGCAGGTCGAGTGTGTATCGCAGCTCGGGAATCGTGAAGCCCCTGATGGTTTCTTCTCGAGCGATGCCGTCGGTGCACCAGCCGTGCCGTTCATAGAACCTTCGGGCGCGGGCATTGCCGGTGAGCACCCACAGAGTCGCCTTGTCGAACCCGCTGCGGTGCAGGGCTTCGTGAGCTGCTCGGACGAGGTTGGATGCCAGGCCGTTCCCCCACTGTTGCGGTGCCACGTTCAGCGCCCAGAGCTCTCCCGCACCGTCCGCGTCCGCGTCGCGTCCAGGACCGACGTGCGCGAAGCCCAGTGGAGCTCCGCTCACCTCGGCGACCAAGATGGTCTCTCTCGGGTCCCGATCCCTACTCAAGGTCCGTTGCCACGTTGCCGTGCGACGCTCCAGAGTCGTCGCATCGAGGAGGCCCTGCGGCATGAGGTCGGCGTACCCGACAAGCCAAGCATCAAGGTGCACTCGGGCCAGTGCCGGACCGTCGTCGGCGACCGCTTCTCGGATCAGCATGTTGAAGTCCTTCCGCTCTGGGTCCCGCCCCTGGGTGAGGCCAGCGATGCGCTTCAGCGGTGCCCGGCCGCCATCAGATGGAGATGATCGATCACCGAGTCCGTGTCCGTCAGATCAGTAAGGACCACGTGGGCGCCAGCGTCTCGCAACTGGTCGACGCTGTGCACGCCCGTGGCGACAGCGATGATCTCCGTATCGTTGCTACGAGCCACCAGGCACGATGACGTTAGGCCCAAAGGCCCTACTGCCGTATTCACGAAGACGGCGAGTTCGACACCGATATGGGCAGCACGCCGCCAATCAGGGCTCTGGAGGGCGCGTGCCCGAGCGCGGGCAGCGATTTGCTTACTCAAGCGTTGGCCAGCCACAGACCCTTGTACTGGATCTTCGGGTGCCGGTGGTCTCGTGTGGTGGTACCGGCCGGGGTGTAGCCGCAGGACCGCAGCAGGTCCGCCGTTGTGGCTTGGTCTCGTTCCTCGTTGTAGACGCCGATGATCAATCGGCCGCCCGGGGCGACGACATGGTCCAGCAGATGGGCTACGTACGCTCCACGCAGGTCCGCCGGCACGTAGTCCACGCCGGTGCGGACGGCGTCGAAGCGATGCGGAGGCTTCCAGCCCATCGCGTTGGCGGTCCAGATTCGACGCGCCCACTTCGGGCAGCGGGTTCGGGCGAGGTCGGCGAGGGCGGTGGAGATCTCCACCCCGTAGGGCTCGATGATGATCCCGACTTCGGCCGCCCAGTCGGTCAGGCTTTCCATCAGGTGGCCGTTGGCGCATCCGATGTCGAGGAACGTCCCACCGTGGGGCGGGAGCAGGTTGACGAGCAGGCTGCGGGCTTCTCGCCAGCGGGTCTCGTCGCCGCTGTGGCCGGACTGGGCCCGCGGGTTGTCGCCGTTGAGGTAGGCCGGTTCGATGACGCCCAGGACGGCGGCGTGCCACTCGGTGGCCGTGATCTCGCCCGCCTGGTACGCGTCGTCGATAGGTGCCAGATCGCTCCAGCCTCGCTCCTTCGCGCTCGCGATGTCCTCGGCGTCGCGGCCGACCGGACGGCGCGTGTTGGGGTCCATGCGTGCTCCTTCCCAGTTCGCTGACGTTGGCGCCTTGCAGGCAGGGTGTCGTTCAGTCCCCTTGAAGAGCGTGGATCAGCCGCGCGACCTCCCGGTGCGCCGGCCCCGTTCGCGGGTCGTTCGGACCGGCGTGCGGTCCGACGATCTTCGCCAGCACGAACAGCTGCATCACCATCCCGTCGCGGCTCTCAAGGTCTGCCCGGCGCTCCCTGCGTACCCGGTCCGCGAGCGCCGGTACGGCGAGGGAGGCGGCGTACAACGACGCTGAGTCGAGTCCGCGTGGCGCCATTCCCCAGTCCTCCCAGTCGAACATGCAGAACTCACCAGGGCCGGTGACGTTCGCCCAGTTCAGGTCAGCGTGAGCAGGGCACCACTGCTCCACCCGAGTTTCGTGCGCTCCGGGGAAGGCGGCCTTGATTGTGTCGTCGACCAGCTGCTGCGTGATTTGCTCGGTGTCCGGGGCCGCCACCCGGGCCGTGTGCTGAGCGGCCAACACTGCCAGCGAGGCGTTCAGCGAGCGCCACCAATCGTCCGGCAGCTCCGGGTCGACGGTCACCACCGCAGCTCCGACCGGGAGTTCGGGCAGCAGCGAGGTCTCGTCCACGTGCCAGACCGCCCGGCCGTCCGGGTCATGCCATGTCGTCGACCCGTACCAGCGTGGCATCGCCACGCCGGGCAACACCGCTGCGGCTTCGAATCCGCCCCAGCCCTGTTCCCGTGCCCGCGCCCAGGGGCGGCGTTCGACCCGGGTCCAGCTGCCTCGGTCGGTGCTGGCTCCGACCGTCCGGCGCTTGCGCACCACGCTGCGTCGGTCCAGCCTCGTGCCGAGGCGCTGCTCCACCTGGTCCAGGACGTGATCGACGGGCTCCTGCCGAAGGTCCATGGTCTACCGGACGAGGCCAGCGGCGGTGCCCTGCGGCGGCGTGACACCGGTCAGCTCACGTGCCCGGTCAGCGAGGAGAGGGGCGAGTTCCGGGTAGTACCCGCGGTCAACGGCCTGGAGCATCTCCGCAATAGCGATGAGCTGACCGACGTGTCCGGCCGGGGTGTCGAGGATGTCGGCGAACTCCGTGCGGATGCGGTCCGCGACGGCGGGGACGAGGAGGCTGTTGGCGTGGAGCATGCCGGGGTCGAACCCGATCGGGACCAAGCCCCAGCGTTCCCAGTCGAGGATGGTCAGGGTGGGGCCGGTGAGATTGCCCCAGTGGAAGTCGCCGTGCCCGGTGACCCGCTCGATCGTCCCGGGGGAGGAAATGCCGAGGTACTGGGGGAAGGCGCTCTCGATCCAGATGTCCCGGACGGTGGTCCGCACTCCCTCGGCGGTGGCCAGGCTCTCGGTTGCGGTTCGGAGGCTGTGCCACCAGGAATCGGGGAGGCCGGGGTCTGTGGTCAGGTCAGGCCGCATTGACACCACCGGGTCAGCGGCGTAGTCGATCAGGTCGGCCTGGTACCCATGCCCCCCTTGCGTCCAGTCGAGGATGCTGTGGAGGCGCGGCCGGGGGACGTCTGGGGGGACGAGGGCGTCAGCACCGACGATGCCGTGCCCCTGCATGCGCGTGCGGGTCGGCGAGGTGGCTGCGACGCGCAGCCACCTCGTGCCGGCGCGACGCCCGATGGTGCAGCCCGCAAATCCCCAGACGGGGCTGCCGGTACAGGTCACGCTCAGGTGAGCGGCTGCGGTAGCGTGCGCCGCCTCCATGCGCATGCGGGTCGCGTCGTCAAGCAACTGCACGGCTCACGCTCCTGAGCCCTTCCAACTGCTTTCGAAGCGGCGCCTCGAGTTCGAGGTTGTCGCCGCGGGTGTTGGACTGCAGCAGCTCGGTGATCACCACGAGTTGAGCGAAGTGGCCGCACCTCGAGTCCAACAGGTGGCTGAAGCGTTGGCGGATCTCTGCGGCGGTTGCGGGGACCAGGAGGCTGTATGAGTACAGGAGGGCCACGTCGTAACCAGCCGGCGCGATGCCCCAGCCTTCCCAGTCGAGGATGGTGAGCTTGGGTGCGGTGAGATTCGCCCAGTGAAGGTCGCCATGGGCGGTGCTCCAGGCCGGGACTCTGGTGTCGACCGGGAATCCGAGGAACTGCGGCATCGCCCTGTCCAGGTACTGCTGGCGAACCGCGACACGATCAGTGGAGACCGCGGTGATGGAGCCAACAGCAGCGCCGAGTTCCTCCCACCACCCGCTGCCGAGGTCGGGCGCTTCCCGCAGTACCGGTCCGTAAGGAGCGATGACGGGGGCGTCGACCCTGTCGTACAACTCGGCGAGGTAACCGTATCCGCCGTCCGTCCAGGTCCGCCGCTCGCGTAGCCGAGGGCGGGGAACCGCTGAAGGCATCGTTCGCTCTGCCTCGAGCGGCCCCTCCCAGAGCTTGCCGCCGGCCTTGCTCTCCGGGGCCTCCACCAGGCGCAGCCATGCGTTGCCGGTGGCCGAGGTCACCGGACCGCTGAGGGTGCGGCCTTGCCAGCCCCAGGTCTCACCGGAGTCGGCTGCCGCCACGTTCAGCATCGTGGCGGCAGCCGAGAGCATGTCGCGCATCCGATTGGCGGTGGCGGGCTCAGGTTCCGAGTACATCGACGACCCTTCGCAGAACGTCAGGCGACAGCGGGGGACCGTCGACGGCTTCGGCGGCCTGTGCCCAGTGTTCCGTGTTGCCGGTCGACAGCAGTACTCGATTCACTCCTGGGGCTGATGCGGTGACGGCCAGCGCCGCCTGGGCCGTGGTGCTGCCCGGACGGATCAGGGTGGCCAGTTCCGGGCGGATCATGTCGGGGATCTCACCGCCGTGGAGTGGGGCGGAGGCGAACACTTGGATTCCCGCTGCCTGGGCGTCGACCAATACTCCGCGCCCGTCGAGCGCCTGCGCGACCGGTGCGAGGTGGACGACCGATACGGGCAGCTGCACCGCTCGAAAGCGGTGCTGCCGGCCGCCGACCTTGGTGGCGAGGTCGAGCAGCGTGGGCAGGTCGAAGATTCCCCTGGTGAACCCCGTCCACGTGGAGACTCCGTACTCGGGAATGCCGTGCTGATCGCACGCCGCTTCGAGAGCGGCGAACGCCTGGTAGAGCCCATCACGAGCGTCGGCGTTCCCGAGCGCGTGCTCGGGGTTGTGGAGGAAGACCAGGTCGGGCGTGCGCCCGAGCATGCGCCCGCTGCGGGTTACCTGCCAGGTGATGTAGCCCGGGGAGAGGCAGTGCCCGTGTTCGGCTTCAGCGGAGGTCAGGGCTCCGGAACGGATGCCGGCGCGTTTGGCGTTCTCCGGGATGAAGCCGACCTTCGTGGAGACCCGGACGGCGGGACGCTCGGCGAGAACGGTGGCGAGCTCCGCCTCAGCTCGGCCGACCGCGTAGTTGGGCGCGGTATCCACCCAGGTGGCCCCCTGTGCGGTCGCCAGTCGTGCGGCGGTGGCGACATCGCGGCACCGGTAGGTTCCGAGGGTCAGTTCGGCAGTCAAGCCGTGCCTCCGATCGACGCGGCCTGGCCGTCGACGAGTTCGGCCACGATGCCGGCGGCCTGCTCGATGCTGATTCCTGCGGCTTTGGCGAGGTCGCCGAGCCGGTGCCGGGAACGGTCGGCGAGCAGCGCGAGCATCGGCTGGGCTCGTGACGAGAAGGTCCACTCCTCGCCGCCGGCGGTCAGTCGGACCCTGTCATTGGGCGCAGTGGACAGTAGGTGGCGCGTGGTCACCAGGTGCACGTGGAGATCGGGGTCCGGAGGCACGATGGCGATGTGCGGCAGCGACGGCGCCAGCCTCGCGCGTTCGGTGGCGTCCCGCGACGCGGCGAACCGGGCGATCAGATCGTTGCTCTCCAGCTCCGCAGCGATGAGCTTCCCGATGCCGCTGAGGAAGGCCCGCTGTTCCTGGGGGGTGCCGAACCGCGGGAGGTCCGCCCGAACCGCTTCGTCGGCGCGCAGGATCTCCGACAGCCAGGTGATCAGGTCAGCGCCTGTGGTGCTCTGCAGACCGCAGGTGATGTGGAGCGAGTGCTGTCCCTCCGAGGCCGCGACGGCGTGCCACCAGCCGCGCGGCAGATAGAGCACGTCGCCGGCGTTCAGCACCAGGTCGGCGATGGGCTCCTCGGTGGGCGCCTCGGGGACGTCGACGTCCCGGTGCATCGGAGCCGCCCTGGTCGGTCCATAGATGCGCCAGCGCTTGGCGCCGTCGAGTTGGACGACCACGACGTCGTGGTCGTCCCAGTGGACTCCGAACCCCTCGGTGCCGGTCCACGAGGCGTACAGGTTGGTCTGCACGCCCGTGCGCAGCCACGATTCGAGCTGGCCGGCTAGACGCCCGACGCCCGGGTGGAGTTCATCGACGGCATCGAGAACGAGGGTGGCTCCCTCGCCGAGGCACTTGTGCAGTTCGGCGGGCTGCAGCTGGTGCCAGACGGTGCTGCGGCGGGTGACGATGGGCCGCGAGTAGGTGTGCGTGGGCAGCTGCTCGCCGTTGGCCGCGAGGCGGAAGCGGGGAGTTTCGAAGCGGTGGTGGGTCAGGATGCTGTTGAGGTCGTCCCAGCTCATCAGCCCTGCGAGTGACGCGGCGTCGCCGCGCGTGACCTTGAAGCTGCGGCCGAGGGTCTGGGCGAGGAACTCCTCCCCGCCCAGACGCTCGGCCACCGAGAAGAGCTCGGTGGCCATGTGCAGCCGTCAGTCGTTGGTGTCGGTACGGCCGGTGGAGCCGCCGTCCGAGGGCTGCTCGTCGCGCGAACGCGCCGCGGCGACCTTCGTACGGGAGACGAGCAGGCCGTCGTCGTCGACGGCCGTCATGGTGATCTCCATGCGATTGGCCTTTCGTCCTTGGTGCACCGGGCTTTCCGGCGGACACCAGGGAACCGCTGCGCGCCGCGCACGAACAGAGCAGAATTGGTGCACTGGTGGGGCATCCGTGGGGTAAACCGCCTGCTGACTAGGCAACTTCGCGCCGGATCGGTTCAGCGCATCGAGGGGATGGGTGATGGGGGTACGGCGCGGGCGGTTCATCGAGCTTCGCGTGAAGTCAGGTTTCACCCAGGAGTCCCTGGCTGAGGCCATGGACGTCGATCGCTCAACGGTCGGACGGTGGGAGCGGGGCAAAGCCTCGCCACAGCCGTGGCAGCTGGCGAAGTTGGCCGGGCTGCTGGGAGTCGGGCGGGACGAGCTCGCTACTGCCCTGTCGACCTCATCGGCCACTTCTTCGGCTGGTCCAGCTTCGGCGGACGTTAGCAGCCGGGTCGGCTGGACTCAGCGACCCGAGGGCATCGCGCTTCCGCCGAGTGCCGCAGGCATGGCGATCGAGGCCGCCACAATGCCGCGAATGAACGGCGGGGTCCGAGTCGGCTGCCGGACAGCCGATGGGAGGATCATCTTCGTGACGATGCCACGCCAGGCCCTGGCGCAGGGCGTGTCCGCCACCTCCGGGGTGACCCGTCTGTCGGGGCTCGCAGTGCCCGAGGTCCAGGTCCAGCCGCCGACGCCCGCGCTGGACCTTCACCCGGTCGAAGGTTTGCGGTCGCTCCGCAGGTCATTGGTCGAGTGCGACAACGTCCTGGGACCGCGCGAGGTCATTGCCACCGCGCAGGAGCACATCCAGCTCATTCAACAGCTTCGACTGGACGCCGGTAGCCAGGATCGGCAGGCTCTGCTCCAAGTCCTCGCAGAGTATGCGGAGTTCTGCAGCTGGCTTCACCAGGACGGCGGGGACCATCGCGCTGCCCAATACTGGGCCGACCGCGCCTTCGACTGGGCAAACGCCTGCGGCGACCACGACCTGACCGCCTACATCGCCGCCAGGAAGGCCCAGCTGGCGGGCGACATGATGGAGTCCGTCGATGCCGTCGACCTCGCGGACTACGCCCAGCGCCTGGCCCGGCCGGGAAGCCGACTGAGCGCCATGGGCGCCGTCTACGGGGCCCATGGTCATGCCCTCCTCGGCGACGAGCGGACCGCCCAAAACACCTTCGACCACGCGCTCGCCCTCCTGGCCGATCCGTCCGAAGCACCGGTCGGACGCGGCCGGTGGCTCAACGCCGCGTACGTGGAGGCCCAGCGCGCCAGGTCTCTGTCACTCCTCGGCCGCCACCACGAAGCAGTGGCCGGCTTCGAGCAGGCCATCCGCTCTCTGCCCCCCAACTTCCGCCGAGACCGCGGCGTTTACCTCGCTCGCTCTGCCATCTCCCAGCTCGCCGCCAACGGCCCGGAACAGGCCGCCGCGGCCGGCCAGGCCGCGCTGGCCATCGCCGCAACTACTGGATCCGCCCGGATCTTCAACGAACTTGCAGCCCTCGACGCGCTGTTGCAGCGGTGCCGCGGCGTACCCGAGGTGGACCAGTTCCGCCATGCCCTCGACAGCGTCCTGCTGCATGAAGTGTGATCACCACAAAGCCCGCATCACCGAGAGAACGGACCATGATGGCCGCCCGCCCCTTCGTCCTGCTCAGCGTCGCCACTTCCATCGACGGCTACATCGACGACGCCTCGCCCGAGCGTCTCCTGCTGTCGAACCCCGCCGACTTCGACCGCGTCGACCAAGTCCGCGCCGACTCCGATGCCATCCTCATCGGTGGCAACACACTTCGCAGCGACAACCCCCGGTTGCTCGTGAACAGCGAGCAGCGCCGAGCCGCGCGTATCGCCGCCGGCAAGCCGGAGTACCCGCTCAAGGTGACCATCAGCGCCAGCGGCGACCTGAGCCGGGACCTCAAGTTCTGGCACTTCGGCGACAAGAAGGTCGTGTACACCACCGACTCCGCAGCCGCCAAGCTCCGCGAGGAACTCGACGGCCTCGCCGACGTCGTCAGCACCGGCGAGAACGTTGACTTCGGAGCACTGCTCGATGACCTTGCCACCCGCGGTGTCGAGCGGCTGATGGTCGAAGGCGGCGGACAGATCCACACCCAGTTCCTCTCGCAGGGCTTGGCCGACGAGGTCCACCTCGCTGTCGCACCGCTCCTCGTCGGCGACGCTGCCGCACCCCGCTTCCTCCACGCGGCCAGCTACCCCGGCGGAAGCACCCGGCGGATGGGTCTGCTTGGCGCGGAGACGATCGGCGACGTCGTTCTCCTGCGCTTCGCCCCCAAGCACGAGTCCGCCTGAGCGAACTCCTTCCGGTGGTCAGCACAGTCGGCTGGCCTGCTGACCACCGGGCCGCCGCTCCCATCCACTTGTACCCCCGCCCGGCGAGGACACCCGATCTTCAGCTGCGGTCCGTCAATCGCCGGGCGAGGGCCGGGATCGCGGCGATCTTCTCCGCAGGAAGGTCGTCCCACCGGATCCGGGCGGGTAGGCGCGGTCCCGGACACGTGATCACTGCATCTGGCGTGACGATGACGTCGACTCGAACGTCGTGCGGCTCCGTTGGGACTTCTTCGACCACCTGGAGCCGGTGCACAGTCGTGACGAAGACCGTACTCGGGCCGATCAGTCCGGCTTCGGTCAGGAGAGCAGCCTCGATGTCCGAGTAGCCCGCGCCCTTGCCGATCCGAGCGCCCGTCCGGTCGACCGCCACGCTGCCTAGGACGACCATGTCCACGGGCTCAAGCACATCGACGTCCACCGCGCTGGTAAGAGCAGGCACTTCCTTGCGGTTGGCAGCGACTGCGGGGGCAACCGTGAGCTTCCGCGGGTCCAAGACGTAGAACGGGGCGGTCGCGGCCAGGCGGGGAACGGCCATGTAGACCACCTTTCCTTGGCTCAGCGCGATGGCGCGGACCGGTTCCTGCGCCGTGTCCGGCACGACTTTGATGATCTTCGCTGAGTGCCATGCCGGTAGGTCGGCGAGCCGGCGAGCCGCCGCCTCTGCGCCGCGAAATGACGGAATCCGTCCGTACGCGGTGTCGTCCTCGACCGCCGCAGCGGCATCCAGCTCGGCCCAAACCCGCTCGCGAAGTGCGGCCTTGTCTCGCTCCCGGCTCACTGTCACGGGGTGCATCGTCTCCTTCGGTCAGGGTGCCGCCATCAAGGACAGCAGCCGGTCGTGGAGTTCCATGACCTGGATCTCCTGCCGCCAGGGTTTCAGCTCCCGGGCAGCGGCGAACACTAGGTTCATTCCCCCGCCGCCACGAGTCTGCTCGAGTTCATCGACGGCCTGGTCGAGCACTTCGAGAGCACCGTCGATCTGCCGCTGCCGGATGAGGGCCAGCCCGAGGTTGCCCAGCACGATCGTCCGCGACTTCTGCCGGCGGCCCAGGCTCCTGGCGGCGGCCTCCAGTTCGTCCTGTGCGCGCCGGAGCTGGCCGAGTTCGAGATAGCACGAGCCGGCAAGCCGGCCGACCTGGTCCAGAGAGGCGAGCTCGGCGGCGGGGCCGCCGCCGCTGTGCGCCAGCTGGTCCTGAGCGAGACCGATACTCCTCTCGCACTCCAGTCTGTCCCCCAGCATGGCGTGCGCCTCACCAACGTGCAGAAGCGCCAGCCCAGCCAGAGCCGGGCTGGCCGACGCTGCTCGTCTCGCCGCCGCTTCAGCGAGCGCGAGACCGGTCGGTGCGTCCTTCGTTCCGTACAGGTCAACAAAGCTCGACCGCAGGAGCGCATGGCTCTCCAGGACAGGGTCGCGCAGGCTGCGGGCGATAGTGGCGGCCTGGGAGTAGTACGCCCGGGCGCCGCCGTGGTCGCGGCGCTGCGAGGCGTCCCAGACCAACTTTCCCATCAGGGTGGCAGTCTCCGCCTGGAGCGTCAGCACGTCCCGTTGTTGTGGACCGGTCCGGAGCCGGCGGGCCAGCTGGTCGAGCCGGGCGAAGTGCTGGCCGGCCTCGGCAAGCAGGCTCGATGAGGGAACGCGATCGTACCGGCGTTCGAGATCCAGAAATACGAGCCGCAGCTCCTCTGATGATGCAGCGCTGTGATCACCGACCCCAACCCTCGACGCCTGGTCGTCCAACCGCCCGCCGAAGAGCGCTTCGAGTTCCGCGGCGGTGCGCTGGAGTGCTTTGCCGAGCGCGGGAAGTTGCCAAGGCTGCGGCGCCACTTTGCCGGTCTCCCATCGGTGCACCGTCGAGCGGTCAACGCCGAGCCGCTCGGCCAGCGCCTCCTGGGTGAAGCCCGCCGCCCGGCGCCACTGGACGAACAGCCCGCCCCGCTTCATCCCGCACTCCAGAAGTTTGTCTGCCTAACAGGTCGCAGCTCACGGACCGATTTCCCGCACGGATGCCACACGATGCAACAAATCTGCACTGTTGCGGCGCCGCTGTCTGCTGTTCCGTATGACCCGCACAGAACATTGACCGCCCAGCCCGGGTGGTGGGCCCCGGTGGCGCGGCCTCCCAAGCACACGCACAGGCTCCCACGCCCCTCCGCCTGACTGCCGTTTCCTGCCGGATGCCCTACGGGAGCTGACGGGACCTAGACCCACCGCAGGCTCTCGCTCACACATCCGCCATGTCCATGCCTGGAAGGACGGTCCCATGATCGCCGCGTATCCGGCTCGGCCGGTGTATCACCCCGCCGGACTCGACGGTGCGCTCCGGACTGCGGTGGACGATTTGCGGGCCGGACGCTGGATGTCGACGCAGCGGCTCCTTGCCGCAACGACACCGGACGCGAGTCTCCGGACTTCTCGGACTCAGGTGCTGGCACTGGTCGCGGCTCGTTCGACCGTGCTCACCGAGTGGGGACGCGAGGAACCAGACGACCCGGGCCTTGCCATCCTGCGGACCAGGGTCTTGGTCGAGCATGCCCTTGCCGCAGCCGAGGCCGGCTCACCGGAGGCCGAGCGCTTGGAGCAAGTAGCCCGCGAGTCGTGCTGGGCCGCAGCCCAGGCGGTGCGCTCGGACCCTGTGCCCTGGGTGTGCCTACTGGCTCTGGCTGTGCTGGACCGAGCCAGGCACCGGCCAGAGCACCGGCAAGGCTCGTCGGACCCGATGCTTCCGCCCGGACCGTGGGGGCTGCTCGATGAGGTGCTCAGGCGCGATCCGGGCAACCGAGAGGCCCATCACCGCATGCTCCGCTACTGGCACAAGGTTTACCGGCCGGCGGCGACCGACTTTGTGAACGTCGTCATGCCGATGGCTCCGGCCGGATCGCCGCTCGCCGCCCTGCCGCTGTACCTGTCGGTCGACTACTACCGCAACAAGCCCACGCGCAACGCGGTCGTGCTTCGGCAGTGGCTCCGAGAGCCCCATTTCTCCCGTGCTCAGCGTGCCTACGAGAGCTGGTCCGTGGCGGAGCCGGGGTCGTGGCCGGTCGTCGACCTCAGCTACCTCGCCCACGCGTTGTGGGCATCGGCCCAGATGGCCGCAGCCGTCGAAGTATTCAGCACTCTCGGCCAGTTCGCGTCCAAGACACCGTGGACCCATGTCGCCGACTCCCCCGACCAAGCGGAGGCTCTGCTGCTCACCGCTCGGGAGCAGGCCCTCGCCGGCCGCGCGACCGCCCTGGCCTGATTTCCCGGCGACCCACCCTTCCTCCTATTCCGTTCTCTCCCGCACGGAGGTTGTCTCGATGTCCCCCGCCCAGACTGCACCGCCGACCGATGAGGAACGGCTCCGCCAACTCGGCTACCAACCCAAACTACGCCGGAGGATGGGCGAGTTCGGCAACTTCGCCAGCTCCTTCTCGGTTATCAGCATCCTGTCTGGCTGCATGACGATGCTCGCGTTCGGCCTGAACACCGGCGGACCGGCGGTGATCATCTGGGGCTGGGTCGGCGTCGGCTGCCTGGTCATGTTCGTCGGCCTGGCGCTCGCCGAGGTGACCTCGGCATACCCGACGTCCGGTGCGCTCTACTTCATGGCCCACCAGCTGGGCGGCCCACGGTGGGGCTGGATGACCGGCTGGCTCAACCTGCTCGGCCTGGTTGGCGGCATCTGCGGCATCGACTACGGTGCGGCGTCTTTCGTCGGCGCGTTCCTCAACATGCAGTTCGGGTACTCGCCGACGCCTGCCGGGCTGTTCGGGATCTTCGCCGCGATTCTGCTGCTCCACGCGGTGCTGAACCTGCGGGGCGTGAGGCTGGTGTCCGTGCTCAACGGCATCTCGGTGTGGTGGCACATCGGCGGCGTCGTGCTGATCGTCGGAGCGCTCGCGCTCGTGCCCGACCAACACCGGGACGTCAGCTGGGTGGTCGGGCACTTCGTCAACAACACCGGTTGGAGCAACCCGATCTACGTGAGCGCGGTCGGGCTGCTGCTCGCCCAGTACACCTTCTCGGGCTACGACGCCTCCGCGCACATGAGCGAGGAGACCACCAAGGCGTCCGTGTCCGCGCCCCGCGGGATCGTCCGCTCGATCTGGGTGAGCTGGATCGCCGGTGCCGTCCTGCTGGCGGGCATGCTGTTCGCCATCCAGGACTACGACGGTGTCCTCGGCTCGCCCACGGGCGTGCCGCCCGCGCAGATCTTCATCGACGCGCTCGGGACGACCGGGGCGAAGGTGCTCTTGGTCGTGGTGATCGTGGCGCAGGTGTTCTGCGGCAACGCGGAGACGGCGGCGGCGTCGAGGATGGTGTTCGCGTTCTCCCGGGACGGCGCGCTTCCCGGATCGGCTCTGTGGAGCCGGGTGTCGGAGCGTACCGGGACGCCGGTGGCCGGGGTGTGGCTGTCGCTCGTGGCGGCGCTGGTGCTCGCGCTGCCGTCGCTGTACAGCGCGACCGCGTACGGCGCGGTGACCGCCGTCAACGTCGTGGGCATGACCCCGGCGTACGCGGTGCCGATCTACCTCCGGCTGCGCAAGGGCCGCCGATTCAAGTCCGGTCCGTGGAACCTGGGCCGCCGGGGGCCGGTGATCGGGTGGATCGCGGTCGGCTGGGTGGCCGTGGTGAGCGTGCTGGTGTGCCTGCCGCAGTCCTCGCCGGTGACGGTCGACACCTTCAACTACGCCCCCGTGGCGCTCGGGGTGGTGCTGCTGCTGGCCTGGGCGTGGTGGCTCAAGGCCGGGCGCTCGTACGCGCCGCCGGTCCAGCAGTCGGCCGAGCTGGTCGAGCTGACCGAGGAGGTCGTGTGACCAGCCGCCGACGCCCGGGCCGTACGGCAACGATGCGGGCCGCCCGGTACCGCACCGCCGGCAACTCTCCGGTGGCGCCCGCCCCGACCGGACCACTGCACCAGCTGGTGGACGCCTTCGGCATCATGACGGTGCTGCTCGCGGCCGTCGACGTGCAGGGCCGCCTCAAGGGCAAGGAGTGCGACGCGGCCTCGCTGGTGCAGCGGCTGCGCTCGGGTGGGCTCTCGCCGGAGATGTGCGGGTACGTGCTCGGTACCGACCTCGGGATGACTCCGCCGCAGTCCGGGGTGTTCTCGTGGGAGTCCGGCTTCGAGGACGTAGCGCTGCTGCCCGACAACCAGCATGCCCGCGTCCTGCCCTGGCTTCCGTCCACCGCCCTGGTGCTCGCGGAGCCGATCAGCGTGGGCCTGCCGCACCCGCTCGCCCCGGTCACCGTGCTCGACGAGCAGCAGCAGCGCCTCGCCGGCCTCGGGCTGACGGCAAAGGTAGGGGTGGAGACGGAGTTCGTCCTCTTCGAGGGCGCCGCCCGGGACGCGGCGGCGGCCGGCTTCCGCGGACTTCGCCCCGCCGTCTGGGACAACCGCGACTACGCCCTCGACCAGCCCTTGCCGGTACGGGAGTTCAGCAGGCGCCTGCGGCAGGTCCTCGCCGACGCCGGCCTTCCCGTCGAGGCGGTGAAAGGCGAGGGCGCACGGGGCCAGGTCGAAGTCACCTTCCCCTACGGGGCGGTGACGGCGGCGTGCGAGCAGCACGTGCTGTTCAAACACGCCGCGAAGACGGTCGCGGCCGAGCAGGGCATGACGGCGTCGTTCATGGCGGCCTTGCCGGGCGGGGTGGGCAGCGGCATGCACCTGCACGTCTCGCTGCACGACGTCGACGACCAGTCGGTCTTGCTGGCCGGTCCCGATCACGGCAGCGGCCTGTCGGAGGTGGGCGAGCAGGCAGTGGGCGGACTGCTGACGGCGCTAACCGTTCTCGGCCCGCTGTGGGCGCCGTACGTCAACAGCTACAAGCGCCTGCGGGACCACTCCTTTGCCCCCACTCGCCTCACCTGGGGGCGGGACAACAGGTCGTGTGCGGTTCGGGTGGTCGGTCACGGTCGCAGCCTGCGTCTGGAGGTGCGGTTGCCCGGTGCCGACGCCAACCCCTACCTGGCGTTGGCAGCGGTCCTGGCCGGAATCCGGCACGGCATCGAGGCCGGGCTCAAGCCCCCTGCTGCCACCTGCGGCGACGCCTACCTGGGCCGCGAGGCCGAGCCCGTGCCGCAGTCACTGGCCGAGGCCGTTTCCGCGTTCGAGACCAGCCCGCTGGCCGGCGAGCTGCTCGACGAGCACGTCGTCGCCCACCTGGCCGCCGTCGCCCACCTGGACCTGGACCACCACGCCGCAGCCGTGACCGATGCCGAGCTGGAGCGCGGTCTCACCCAGGCATGAGCCCCGGGCCGGTCGCGGCGCCCAACCCCCGAGGCCCGCGACCGGCCCGGTTCCAACCTCGCCCCTTGTTCCCGATCCTGCCGAGGAATCCCTCCCGTGGACACCACCATTTGCCCCCCAACCCGTACGAGCCCACAGCCCATTGGGGCCGATCTGCTGACCCGGGCCCACCTGGTCGACGCCACCGCAACCGGCATGGAGGGCCTCGCGCTGTGGCTGGCCACGCGCCAGCTGGACGTCACCGCCAGCATCCCCCACGCCGAGCAGGACAGCCCGGCCGCCGCCCGGCTGCGCACGGCCGGCGTGAAGCTCGCGGTCGGCTTCGACGCCGAGCACGTCCAGGCCGACCGGACCGCTGTGGTGTGGTCCGGTGCGACGGGCGGCCCGCTCCCGGAACTCGGCCAGGGCCAGGCCCTGGGGCTACCGGTACTCACCCGCGCGCTCGCCCTCTCCACGCTGACCGGGGACTGCGGCGAGCCGCTGGTGGCCGTCTACGGCAGCCACGACACCGCCACCGCGGCGGCGGCCCTGGCCGCCGTCCTCGACGACGGCCGCACCTCCTGGATTCTCACCGCTGCGGCCCGAGGCGGCGTTCCAGGACAGGGCCTCGGCGGCGAGCGCCTGGTCGTGGACCTCGGCCCAGACGCCGGCACGCACGAGGCGGCTTCCCGCAGCCGCCTCCCGCACGGCCCACGGCCCGTCCACATGGCGTCCCCGGTCGTGGCACTGATCACCACCGCCGCGATGAACGCCCCGCACTTCGCGGACACCCTCGAGGCTCTGGACGCCGCCACTACCCTCGCCCGTTCATCCGGCACGGTGGTACTGCCGCTGTGGGACAAGGGCGCCAAGATCGTGCACGAGCGGCTCAGCGACCGCCCCGGCCCCGCCGTGGTCACGGTCGGCCTGGAGGAGAACGCCGACGTGTGGGTCCTCCCGCCCCGCTGGCTCGGCACCGAGTACCTCCTGACCCTCCACCACCAGGGCGAGCGGCACCAGTTCACCGTGCCGGTCGCCGGCCGACACCACGCCCTGGCGGTGTGCGCTGCCATCGCCACCGCCCTCGTCGTCGGGGAGGACTCGCAAGCCGTCGCCCAGCGCGCCGGCGGCTTCCGCGGGGCCGAGCGGTCGCTGGCTACGCTCGGTGTCCAGGCCGGCGTCACCGTCGTGGACTCCCGTGCCCGGCACCCGCGCGAGATCGCGCAGGACGTAACGGCCGCCCGGATGCTCACCGAGGGCTCGGTGGTCGTCGTTCTGGAACCGGACGGCGTCGCCCGCACCAGCGCGCACGCCGCCGAAATCGGCGCTGCCCTCGGCGACGCCGATCACGCGGTGCTGCTGCCGGTCAGCACCCCGCTGACCGAGGACACCGGACCCGACCCGCTGGATGCCGTCGAGCAGGCCGCTCTTCAAAAGCTCGGACAGGCAGCGGTCCACCGCATCCACCTCGGGCCGGACGAACCCGCCCCGGAACAGCAGATCTTCGAGATGACCGCCGAGGGCGACCTCGTCCTGGTCATCGGCACCGGCCAGGCCGAGCGGCTCGGTCCGAGGCTGCTGTTCCACCTCGCTGCCCCCGCCATGCCCATCCCTCAGCAACTGTGACCCGCCCGCACCATCCCGCTGGAGACTACGCCGTGGCCATCGGCCCCCTGCCCGCCCTCACCGCCTCCGAGCGCCAGCTGATCGTCCTGGTCGCCGCCGGCGCCAGTCACGACCAGATCGCCGCCGACCCCGAGACGAGGCTGCAACCGGACGACGTCCGCAGCGCGATCGAAGCGCTGCTCGTCACCACCGGCACCCGCACCGTGCTGCACCTCGCCGCCTGGGCCACCGCCCACCGGATCGTCACCCAGCCGGTGCACCCCAGCGGCGCGCTGACCATCAACCCCCAGCTGGCCCCGCGGTTGTTGCAGATCCTGCGCGGCTGGGCGGGCGGGCGCAGCACGCCCGAGCTGACCGCCGACTTCGGCATCGCGCCGAGCACGATGCGCACCTACTCCAAGAACTTGCTCAGCCAGCTGAACGTCGACTCGCAGCCCCAGGCCGTCGTTGTCGGCGTCCTCGCCCAGCTGGTCCCTCTGAACAGCATCGACCCCGCCTGGCCAGCCGGACCGCTCGCCCCGGCCGCCGAGCCGCGGGCGGTGGCCCCGTGAGCGGTCACCGCGGCATCGGGCGCGTCGGTCTCGCCGCGCTCTGCTTCCTACTCGGCGTTCTGATCGGAGGCGGCGCCATCTACCTGCTGGAGCACCGCGCCGCCCTCAAGCAGCCGCTTTACCTGGGCACCTTCGCCGTCGTCGCCCTGTGCACCCTCGGCGTGGCCGACCGCTTGTTGGGCCACCGCCCGCCGCCTCCGAACGACCGGGATCGTCCCGGCGAGCGCCGCCGGTCCGGCTGAACAGCACAACCGCAGTACCCATGGCGGCCGTTCGGGCCAGGGCCGCACCCCTTCGACCTCAGAGAACAGATGATCATCCTCACCGTCCTCCACGGACCTACTTCCTCCGGCGGTGCCCGGTGAACCTTCGATACGTCGAGGCACCGCAGCCGTACGAGCCGGACGGCCGCCCAGCGGTGTTCCTCGCCGGAGCAACCGTTGGCTGCCCGGACTGGCAGAGCGACGCGGTCGACCTGTTCGCGGCTGCGGGCTTCGACGGCACGGTGCTCAACCCTCGACCGTCGCGCAATCCGGCCACCGACATCTACCTCGCGTGGCAGCCGTTCGGCTGGCAGGACCGCAACATCCGGCGCACCGACGTCGTCCTGTTCTGGAACCCGATCGGGCACGTGCGCGTGCACGACTGCTACGAGGCCGGTCTGTTCTCCCCGTACGGCGGGACGGTGGTCGTCGGCTGCGACCCGGGCGACCCCGTTCAACAGGCCAACCGCGTGCTACTCGCGAGCCTCATGCCGTGGCTGCCGGTAGCCGACACGCTCGCCGACACCGTCGCCGCCGCCCTCGCCACGCTCGCAGCCCCCGCTCTCCGCTGACCACCCACCCACCAGCCCACGTCAGGACCCCATGCGCACCACCACCGCCCCTCCCCGGATCGAGGACCACGCTCTCCTCGGCAACACCGCGTCCGCCGCCCTGGTCCGCCCGGACGGCTCCATCAACTGGGCCTGCCTGCCCGGCTTCGACTCGCCGGCGGTGTTCGCCTCGCTGCTCGGCGACGCCGAGCATGGCCTGTGGCGGGTCGGCCCGGCCGTGTACGACGGCGCGCCGCCCCCCGCTGCCGACCGCCGCCACTACGTGGGCAACTCCCTGGTCCTGCGCCAGGAGTGGGACACGCCCACCGGTACCGTCGCGGTCACCGACTTCATGCCGGCGCCCACAGTCAGCGACGACGCTGAGCCGAGGATCTTCCGGATCGTCGAAGGCATCAGCGGCGCGGTCCACGTCGCCAGCCTGTTCCGCCCCCGCCCCGGCTACGGCGCCACCCGGCCACGCGTCGAGCGGATCTCCCGCGGAACCCAGCGGCTGTGGGTAGTCGCCCACCCGGACTCGTACTGGCTCGACGGCCCCCAGCACACCGCCAACGGGCGGGGCATGTGCCGGGCCGACTTCACCGTCCACGCCGGCCAGATCGTCGTGCTCACCCTCACCTGGGCTCCCTCTCACCGTCCCGCACCCGTGCCACCCGACGCCTTCTCCGAGCTCGACGCCACCGCGGAGTTCTGGGAGCACTGGGCAGCCGGCTGCACCTACCGCGGCCCGGACCGCGAGGCGGTGGTGCGCTCCGCCCTCACCCTCAAGGCGCTCTGCCATCCGGGCGGCGGTGTCGTCGCCGCGCCCACCACCTCCCTGCCCGAGCAGCTCGGCGGAGAACGGAACTGGGACTACCGGTACGTCTGGCTGCGCGACAGCGCGCTGACCACCGCCGCACTGCTGCGACTCGGCTTCCTCGAGGAAGCCCGCCAGTGGCGCAACTGGCTGGTCGACACCGTCAACCCCGAGCGACTCCAGCCGATCTACCGCGTCAACGGCGACGCCGACCTCGACGAGGAGACCCTCGACCACCTGCCCGGCTACGACGGCTCCCGGCCGGTACGCATCGGCAACAGCGCCGCCGACCAGCTCCAGCTCGACGTCTACGGCGAACTCGCCGACACCCTGCTGCTCGCCGAGGACGCCGGCCTCCCCCCGTCCACGCAATGCGACGCCCTGCTCCTGGCGCTCGCCGAACAGCTGGAGCAGCGCTGGCACGAGCCCGACGAGGGCATCTGGGAAATCCGCGGTCCCGCACGGCATTTCACCCACTCCAAGGTCATGTGCTGGGTCGCCGTGGACCGGACCCTGCGACTGCTGGAACGCCGGAGCACCACCGCCCCTACCGTCCTCGTCCGCCTCGCCCGCCTGCGCGAGGAGATCCACACCGACGTCTGCACGCGCGGCTTCAACCCCGAGACGGGCACCTTCACCCAGTCCTATGGCAGCCGGGCCCTCGACGCCTCACTGCTGCTCCTGCCCCTGGTCGGCTTCCTGCCGCCGGACGACAAACGCGTCATCCGCACCGTCGAAGCCGTCCAGCGCGAACTCACCGAGCACGGGCTGGTCCTGCGCTACGCCACCCGCGGGGATACCGACAGCAACGTGGACGGGCTCGCCGGCCACGAGGGCGCCTTCCTGGCCTGCTCGTTCTGGCTGGCCGAGAGCCTGGCCGTCATCGGCCGGCACGCCGAAGCCCGCGAGCTGGTCGACCGGCTGCTCGCCCTGCGCAGCGATCTCGGGCTCCTCGCCGAGGAGTACGACCCCCTCGCCCGGCGGCAGCTCGGGAACTACCCGCAGGGGTTCTCCCACTGGAGCCTGGCGGACGCGGCAGTCCGCCTGGCCGCCAGGCTACAAGCCCAGTGCCCGGTGCTCCCCGGTCCGCGCGCCGTCATCGAGCAGGCGCTTCCCGCCACCGTGGTGGCGTAGTGGGCGACAGCGAGCTGCGTCCGGTGAACGTGGCCAGGGCCCGGGCCTTCCGCGGAGAGGCAACTGAACGACCCATGCCGCCGAGTTCCTCGGGCAGCCGCCGAACACCCTGGCCACCCGGACGCCGCGAGCCTCCGGCAGTACGAGAGCCTCGGAAGCACCCACGACACCGCGCGCCTCCAGAGCCGGATCACCGCGCCGGCGGAGGTGTGAACGCCTTCCTCCCGCCGAGTACGGCGCGATTGTCAGTAACCCATGGCACACTGCCCTGTTCGACCAGCAATCGCCCTACCAGTATGACGAGTTGGGGCCATTCACCGGATCGTGTGGCTTCTGCCGCGACACGCCGACGCGGCCCCGCCGGGCCACCTACGGTGGGACACCTGCCTACGCACTCACGTACGACGAACGATCACTAGTTTGATCGCAGCTTCGCCATGCCCTGAACCGGACGCGCTCCCCGCGCTGGTTCCCTCGCACCCTGGGAAGGAGACGTCCCGTGCCGCACACGCTGGTTGTGGGAGTCCACCTGGTCCTGATCGAGAACGGCCAAGTGCTGCTCGGACAGCGCGCCAACACCACCTTCGCCGCCCAGCACTGGCACGCTCCGGCCGGCCACCTCGAAGCGGGAGAGTCTGTCCTGGCTGGCATGGCTCGCGAGGCCGACGAGGAACTCGGCATCACTATCCGGGAGGAGGACCTCGACCTGGTGCACACCCTCCACCACCTCGACGCCGACGACGGTGCTGGCCGCCTCCAGCTGTTCTTCGCCCCGCGCGTGTACACCGGCACGATCACCAACCGCGAGCCGGACAAGTGCGCCGCTCTCCGCTTCTGGCCGTTGGACGGGCTTCCGGAGCCGATGGTCGGCTACACCGCGGACGCGCTCGCGCAGATCGCCGCCGGCCGCCCGCTGTCCGTCATCGGATGGTCGGCATGAGCGCCACGAGCCACCCGGGGTTCCCGGGGGCCGGGGTGCCTGCGGGGAGCGCGGAGACCCGGCTCGTGGTCGTTCGGGGTAACTCGGCGTCGGGCAAGTCGTCGGTGGCGGCGGGCATCCGGGACCGGTTCGGCCGGGGCCTGGCCGTGGTCGCGCAGGACAACCTCCGGCGCATCGTGCTGCGCGAGCGGGACCGGCCCGGGGGCGCGAACATCGGCCTGATCGACACCGTGGCACGGTACGCGCTGGACGCCGGCTACCACGTCGTCATCGAAGGCATCCTGTACGCCGATCACTACGGCGAAATGCTCACGCGCCTTGTGGGCGACCATCGCGGCGTCACCCGCTGCTACTACCTCGACATCCCGATCGACGAGACGCTGGTCCGGCACGCCTCGAAGGCCGATCGCGAGTATCTGGTGGCCGTCACCGAGCGGGAACTGCGCGACTGGTACCGCGAGCACGACGTTCTGCCGGGCGGCATCGAGACCGTCATCGGCAGCGACAGCACCCTCCACGACACGGTCGACCGCATCATGCGCGAGACCGCGCTCTCGGAGTTGCCCGCGCGTGACACCTAGAAGCAGTTGCTCGACCGTCGTGTCCGCGCCATTGCCCCCTCCCACTTCAACCAGGAGCCCCCTGATGCACGAGACGAGCAGGCTGTCGGTCTGCGTCATCGCCCACGATCTGAACACCGACCGGATCGCCACCCTCCTCTACGGCAAGCGCAGTTTCACCCCCGGACCCGCGTGGTCGATCCCCGGCGGGAAGGTCGACCCCGGGGAGGAGATCCCCGACGCCGCCGCCCGGGAGCTGCGTGAGGAAGCCGGGCTCATCGCCCGTCCGTGCGACCTGCGTCTGGTGCACACCATCCAGGCCAAGGAGGGCTGGGACGGGCGCGGCGGGTTCGTGCTGTTCGTCTTCGCCACCAGCGAGTTCACGGGCGAGCTGGCCAACGTCGAGCCGGACAAGCACCTGGAGGTGCGCTGGCACCCCGCCGCCGACGTCCTGCCCAGCCCGATGTTCCCAACCTCCAAGGCCGCGGTGGAGGCGTACCTGGCCGGCGGCCCCGCGTTCTCCACCCACGGATTCGACCCCGCCTCCGGACAACGGCAGCTCGTCGAGACGTGACCGGCGCCCTTCGGCACCATGCCGGGCGAGTGCGCCCGCCCGGCATGGTGTCGGCCAGGTCGGCCCTGCCCGGTCCGCACTGGTCGCCCCACGGCTACGCCGAACCCGGACGGCACTGGCGCCCCCGACCATCGCGTTCGCCTCTACCTCGACCACGGTCGCCTCATCGAACAGGACACCCACGCGGAGCTGATGGCCCAGGAACCGGCCTCCCGCTACCGCGCCTCCCACCTCCTCCAGGGCCGCCAGTACACCACCAACATCCCCGGCCAACACCTCACCTCCGACGTCCCTGCACGCCAAGCCAACTGACCGCCAAGACCACTTCGTGACATCGTCGCCGCGCTCGCGCTGCTGGCCGCCGCCCTTCCCGGCGACCAATGGGCGGCCAAACGGTCACCGCCTGCCTGGCCGCCAGCCGATAGGGAACGCATGGATTACAGCACTTGGCCCCCCATCATCGTCGTGGACGTGGAGGGCAACGGCGCCCAGCCGCCGGACCTGGTCGAGCTCGCCGCCATCCCCGTGGTGGACGGCAGCCTGGTGCCCTCCTCCGCCCGCTCCACCCTGATCCGACCGCCGCACCCCATCACCCCCCTTTCCGTGCGGATACACGGCATCACGAACCAGGACGCCGCCTCCGCCCCGACCTGGCCACAGATCGGAGCCCGGGTGCGCGCCGGCCTGGAGGGCGCGTGGATCGCCGCGCACAACGCCCACGTGGACTACGCCGTGCTGCTGCGGCATCTGCCGGGGTGGCAGCCGGCCGGGGTGCTGGACACCCTGCGCCTGGCGCGCGCGACCTACCCCAAGGCCGCCGGGTACGGCCTGGATGCGCTGATCGAGCTGTGCGGCATCGACCTGTCGGCCGTCCCCGGGAAGCGCCACCGAGCCGCCTTCGACGCCCACGCAGCCGCCCTGCTGCTGATCCACCTCGCCGGGCACCACGCCACCTGGACCGCCCTGCTGACCGCCGCTGTCCCACCCGGCCTGCCCGGCCACCCCCAGCCGCAGGAGGACGCGACCTTGTGGTGAGCGGCCCGGCCCGAATCGAAAACGTGGTCTTCGGGGTCTTCGACCCGGGCTCGCCGAGAACCGCCGGGAACCTCCCGGCGCTTGGATGCGAAATCGAACAGGGAGCAGGATCAACCCCCATGGAAGAGCTGCTGCAAGTCGCCAACTTGGTTGCTAATAAGCTGAATTCACGCTTCAAGGACGATCCCGAAAAGCTCCGGATGCTGCAAGGGCTCAAGGTCCAGGAGGAGGCCGGAGAACTCGCCCAGGCCATCATCGGAGCGCTCGGACTCAATCCGAACAAAGGCCACTCCCACACCTGGGACCACGTGCGCGCCGAGGCGTGCGACACCGCCCTCACCGCCCTCGTCACGCTCTGCATGCTCGGCGGCGACCCCGAATGGTTCCTCACCGAGCACCTGCGCACCATCCGCACCAAGGCCGAGGGCTGGGAGGGCACCGCTTGAGCACCACGCAGCAGCTCGACCTCACGGCCGAGGACGAGGCCGAGATGATGGAGTACCGCCCGCCCGAGAGCGACGCCGAACTCATCTCCGGCCGCAAGGCCAGCGTGCTGGCCACCGCCCGCGCCCTGCCCCGCCTGGTCCTCCTCGCGCTGCGCCTCGGCCGCCAGGCCGACCCGGGCTCCCTCACGATCATGCTGGTGTGCGCGGTCGTCGCCTCGACGGCGAGCGCCTTCGGCCTGCTGGCCACCACCGGCATGATCACCCACCTGCTGGCCAGCACCGGTTCGATCAGCCAGCGCCTCTCCGACTCCCTGCCCTCGATCATCGTGCTGGCCGCGATGGCCGCGACCGGCTCGCTGCTGGACATCGTCGGCGGCTGGGTGTCCGACCGGCTCGGCCCCAAGATCAACCGCCTGGCCGAGATGGAGCTGATCGAGGCCGCGACGCGCGCCGAGCTGTCCGCCTACGACGACCCGAAGTTCCACGCCGCCTGGGACGCCGGGGACCGAGGCGCGGTCTCCACCCGCGACCTCGTCTCCCAGGTCCGCGACCTGATCACCCACGCCGCCTCGCTGGCCGCCGCCGCCGTGGTGATCGCCACGATCCACCCCCTGCTGCTGCCCCTGCTCGTCCTGGCCGTCCTGCCCCAGGCGCTGGCCCGCACCGCCGCCGCGACCTCCCTTCACCGCGCGATGCTCGCCATCTACGGACCGCTGCGCGCCGCCGCCGTACTGCGCTGGTACCTGTGCGACCGCCGCTCGGCCGCCGAGGTCCGCTCCAACACCTTCGTCCCGTTCCTGCTGCGCCACCATGCCCGCGCGGTGAAGAAGATCAGCGCCACCACCGACGAGGCCGCCGCCCGCTCCGCCCGCCTGAACCTGTACGGGTCGGTGGTGTCCGGCATCGGCGCCGCTCTGGTGTGGGGTGGGCTGGCCTGGCTCCTGGCCACGGGCCGGGTCTCCCTTGCCGCCGCCGGAACCGCCGTCATCGCCCTGCGGGCGGCCTCGGCGAGCCTACGCAACGCGGCGAGCTACGCGGCGGCCGTCCACCGCACTGGCTTGTGGGTCGGCGACTGGAGCAGCTTCATCGAGCTGGCCGGCGCCCAGCGCCGCGACCGCGGCACCCAGGCCCCGCCGGAGGAGACCGCCGTGATCGAGGCCCGGGGCGTCACCTACACCTACCCCGGCTCCGACAAGCAGGCCCTGCGCGGCGTGGACTTCCGCGTCAGGCGCGGAGAGATCGTCGCCGTGGTCGGGGTGAACGGCGCCGCGAAGTCCACCCTGATGCGGCTGCTGTGCGGCCTGACGCTGCCCGCGGACGGCGCGGTGACGTGGGACGGGCGCGACACCCGCGACATGGACCCGGACCTGCTGTGGGGGCACACCGCTTTCGTCCAGCAGGACTTCTCCCACTGGCCGCTCACCGCCCGGCAGAACATCACGCTCGGCCAGCCCACCAGCCGGGGCGACGCCGCCGTGATGGAGGCCGCCGCAGCCACCGGCGCCGACGAGGTGATCGCCGAACTCGACCGGGGACTCGACACCCTCGTGTCGCGGGAGTTCTGGGGAGGCACCGACCTGTCCGAGGGCCAGTGGCAGCGCATGGTCACCGCCGCCGCGTTCCACCGGCAGTCCGACCTGCTCATCCTGGACGAGCCGACCAGCGCCATGGACCCGAGGGCCGAACACCGGATCTTCAACGGCCTGGCCGGCATCGCCAAGGACCGCGCCACCGTGTTGGTCACCCACAACCTGGAGAACACCCGGGTCGCGCACCGCGTCGTCGTCCTTGACCACGGGCGCGTCATCCAGGAAGGCACCTTCGACGAACTCGCCTCCACGCCGGGCATGTTCGCCGACCTCCGGGCGCTGCAGCACGACCGCAGCGGCGTGCCCGCGCAGAGGCCGCCACTGACCGAGACCCCCGAGACGACCAGCGAGGAGCAGACCGCGTGAGCGACCAGCACACCGCCTCCCGGCCAAGCACCGCCGAGGAGCTTCGCCACCAGCTCGCCGATCGGCTGCTCGCCGATGGGAAGATCCGCACCAGCGCGGTGGAGGCGGCGATGCGCACCGTGCCGCGCGAGCTGTTCGTCCCCGGCGTCCCCCTCACCACCGCCTACGCCGACGACATCGTGTCCATCAAGACCGACGAGGCCGGGACCTCGATCAGCGCGGCGTCCCAACCGCGGATCGTGGCCATGATGCTGGAGCAGCTCAAGGTCGAGCCCGGCCACCGGGTACTGGAGCTGGGGGCGGGCACCGGCTACAACGCGGCCCTGCTGGCCCACCTGACCGGACCGGCCGGACGGGTCGTCACCATCGACGTCGATGACGACCTGGTCCGCGGTGCCCGCGCCAACCTCGCCCAGGCGGGCGTCACCGGTGTGGACGTCGTCCTGGGCGACGGCCGGCTCGGCCACCCCAGCGAGGCGCCGTTCGACAGGATCACCGCCACCGTAGGCGCCTTCGAAGTCCCTCGGGCCTGGCTGGACCAGCTCAACCCCGCCGGCCGTCTCCTCGTCCCGGTGCGCCTGGCCGGGGCCGTGTCGCGGACCGTCCCCTTCGTCAGCGACGGCCACGGCGGCTGGGTCGGCGACGGCAGCGAGATGGCGGGCTTCATGCCGCTGCGCGACCCCGGCACCACCCCGGCCGCCTCCAGCGCCATCGACCTGACCGGCACCGGCGCGGCCACCCTCCAGCCCAACCGGGACAACCTCCACGCCACCGACCCGGCCGCCCTGACCGGGGTCTTGAACACCCGGCACACCACCGTGCCCACCGGGGTTTTCGTCGGCCGCCAGGAGTCGTTCGAGCAGCTGTACCTGTGGCTCGCCTGCCGCCTGGCCAACCCGCCGATGTGGCTGCGGTCCTCCAAGGACGCGGTCCCGGGCCTGCCCGCCCAGACGATGGCCACCGCCGCAGGCGGCTCCCTCGCCCACCTCGGCTACCACCTCACCGAGGACGGCGGCGACCGGTTCGAACTCGACTTCCACGGCTACGGCCCCGGCGGCGCCGACCTCGCCGCCCAGCTCGCCGCCGAAGCCGCGCTGTGGGACCACCGCTTCCGCAACCACCCCGCCACCATCGCCATCCCGGCCATGGTGCCGACCGCCGACCCGGACCGGGGCCGCTTCGTCCTGGCCCGCCCCACCACCCCGATGACCGTCACCTGGAACACCGAGGACCACCGTTGAACGAACAGCGCAGGACGATCGCCGTGCTCGGCGAGATGGCCGAACTCGGACAGGACGCCGTCGAAGGGCACCGCGCTGTCGGACGGGACGCCGGAGAACTCGGCGTGGACCTGGTCCTCGCTGTCGGCGGCGCGCTGGCCGAGCAACTGGCGCTCGCCGCCGGTGCGGCGGGCGTGGAGACCGTCGCGATCGTGCGCGACAACGCCACCGCCGCCGCCTGGCTCCAGAGCGAGGTGCGCCCCGGCGACGTCGTCCTCGTGAAGGGCTCGCGCGCCGGGATGCTCTGGCAGGTCGCCGAGACCCTGGCCGGGCAGCAGGTCACAGCCTGGGGCGACTGGAACCGTGCGAAGGAGGAGACCACCGCATGATCTCGTACAAGCTGCTCGCCGAACAGGCCCTGGCCGAGGGCATCCAGAAGGTCGCGGCCGGAACGGTCGTCCGCGACCCGCAGGGCCGCCTCCTCATGCTGCGCCGCAAGCAGGACGACGTGCTACCCGGCCTGTGGGACTACCCGGCCGGCGGGCTGAACGACGGCGAGGACCCCCGGGACGGTGCGATCCGGGAGCTGGCCGAGGAGACCGGCATCCACTGCCCCGACATCGAGTACGTGCGGGCCCTGGACTTCGTCAACACCCGAGGCCGCCTGACCCGCCAGTTCGTCTTCACCTGCACCGTCCCGGACGAGACCGCGGTGACCCTCTCCGAGCACGACGCCTTCGGCTGGTTCCGCCCGGACGAGCTGCCGCCGACCAGCGACGGCTACCGCGAGGTGATCGCCTGGCTCACCCACCGCCTCGCCGCGGGGTGGAAGCCCGCCAGCCGGTACCTGGGCACGATCGACCGGCCGATGACGTGGGCCTGCTTCCTGGTACGCGACCACGAGGGCCGCGTCCTCGGGATGCGCAACTCCGTGGACACCGAACGCTGGGACTGGCCCGGCGGGAACTCCGAGCCCGGCGAGTCGCCGTTCGACACCGCGCTGCGCGAGGCCCGCGAGGAGATCGGCCTCGACCTGCTCGCCGAGAACCCGGACCCGGTCGGCCGGCAGCGGCTGATCGCCGTCATCCACCAGCAGGCCGACCATATCCGACCCGTGCCGTCGATCGGCTGGGTCTTCGACGGCGGCACGCTCACCGAGGAGCAGCAGGCCCGCATCGTCCTCGACCCGGCCGAGCACTGCGAGCACCGCTTCGAGACGGACTACACCTGGCGTCACTTCATGACGCCCAAGGAGTACCGGGACCTGCTTCAGGTGCTGCGCGCCGCCCGCTCCGGCCGGGTGCTCTACATCGAGCGTCCGACCCCGGAGCACCAGGACTTCGAGGGCATCGTGGTGTTCGTCACCACTCCGGACGGCGAGCTGCTGGTGCACCACCGGGACGAGAAGGAGGGCATCGCCTGGCCGGGCTACCGGACCCCGATCGGCGGGTGGCGTGAGGACGACGAGACGCCGCCCGAGACCGCGACCCGGGAGGTGTTCGAGGAAGCCGGGATCACCATCACCGACGTCCGGGAGCTGCCCGGCCCCCGCCACGAGCGCGTCTCGGCGATGACCCGCGTCCTGCACGCGGTGTACACCGGCCCGAAGGACGCGATCCGGCTCGGTGACGAAGGGGTGGGCATCGCCTGGGTGCCGTTCTCCGAGGTCGCCGCACTCAAGACCCCGCCGTACGTCGCCCACTACCTCGACCTGATCGGAGCCTGAGCATGTCCGACTTCTACTGCGAGCAGGTGCTCAACGGCCTCACGTCGGTGGACACCGTCCAGGAGACGGACTCGGTCCTGGCCTTCCACCACACCAAGCCCAGCTACCCGGTTCACATCGTGGTGATCCCCAAGCAGCACGTCCCCTCGCTCGAAGACCTGGGCGCCGGCGGCGAGGAGCTGCTGACGGAGGTGATGCGGGTTGTCCGGGAGGTGGCCGCCCTGGTCCGGGCCGAGCACGGCGCCGCGTGCGTCGTGACGAACCTCGGCGACTACCAGGAGTCCAAGCACCTCCACGTGCATGTCCTCTACCGAGGAGACCTGCCCGAGGGCCTGGCCTGAACCCGGCTGCACCGACGAACAGGAGATCGTCCACGATGCCGCAGTGGATTCCCCCCGCCGACTACCTGAAGACGATGCCGCAGGCGCTCCACGGCTGCGCCGTGTTCCTTACGGACCAGAGCAACCGGGTCCTGCTGCTCCACGAAGCCCCGGACGAGCAGCGGGATGCATTCGGCGCCGAGCCACGCTGGCTGTTCCCCGGTGGCCGCCTCGACCACGGCGAGAGCCCGCTGAGGGCCGCGGCCCGCGAGACCCGGGAGGAGACCGGCCTCGACCTCACCGGCATCCTGCGCCCCCTGGCGACGGACTTTCGCGACCCGACCGAGCATCGGCCGGCCGTAACGGACTACCACTTCGACGGAGGCTGGCTCACCGCCGCCCAGGCCGAAGCGATCCGGCTGTCCGACGAGCACGACAGCTACGCCTTCCGCAGCCTCACCGACTGGCAACCGATCCTGCCGCCCAACCGCTACGACCTGCTGTCTTCGCTCACCCAGGCCCGCGCGGAGAGCCGCCAGCTCGTCCTGCACAACGGGCGTCCGATGTAGCACCCGTGACACCACCTCCTACCCGAGGAGCCGACCTTGGTCCGCATCGCCAACTTCAACGCCTACAAGCTCAAACTCACCGACCGCGACACCGATGGCTGGAGAGCCCGCGTCAATGCCATTCAGGAGGTGGCACCCGACATCCTGACCCTCCAAGAGGTCCTCGTCGACGAGGAACTGAAGGAAGGCGAGACGGACCTTGACCGCGCGCAGCGGTGGCGGGCCGAGGCCGGCGAGATCATCGGATCCCTCGCGGCCGACTGCGGCCTGACCGCCACGACGATACGTGTGGACGGAACGCCTGGTGGCATCGCGATGGCGAACAACGCGGACCGGGGCTGGTACACCGCCGTCCTCTGGAACCTGGACGCCGCGCGCGCGGTCCCCGGTGGGTTCCGCCCGTTCGGCGCACCGGACTTCTGGCACGGTTGTGCCACCGTGCTGCTCGATGTCGGCGCGGCCGAGCCCGTCCTCGTCGCGAGCTACCACGGTGACCCGTTCCGGCCCGACTTCCGCGCGAACGAGGCTCTGCGGCTCAAGGGGATCTTCCGCCGCACCGGCGGGGCGAAGCCGGGCATCCTGGCGGGCGACTTCAACGCGATCTCCGCCGCGACCACCATTCCCGGCGGCACGCAGTTCTACGACCCCGAGCCGTACCTCGATCAGGACCACGACGACCTGGAGTACCAGCTTCAGCCCGGGACGGCCGGAGGCAGCCAGCTGGCCGATCGGCGCCAGACCGCAGCGCTGCTGCGCGGCGGCTACATGGTCGACGCCGCCGCCCACCTGGCGGCACCGTGGCAGCCAACCGTCGGCTACTGGGCCGACGGGCAAGGCGATCCGGACCCGTGGGGCGAGCGCCGCATCGACCTGATCCTCGCGACCCGGCCGGTCGCCCCCGCCCTGGTCCACTACCGCGCCCACGTCAGCCCGGCCAGCGAGGCGGCGGCCGACCACCGCCCCGTCTACGCCGACCTGGACGTCAGCGCCATCGCGGCACCGCAGGGGGCGCGGTGAGGAAGTTCATGACCACCAGCCGCTGGTGGGGACGCCAGGACGGGCCGGCTGAGGACTGGGTGCGCCCACACGTCCTGTGGCTGCCCCAGGACCAGCCGCAGGTGCTCGAGTACTTCGCCCGGCTGCGCGAGATCACCGAGCAGTACCCGGACGTGATCGCACCGATCGCCGACGACGACCTGCACATGACGATCCAGAAGATCCACCCGCTGACCACCACCGGCGCGCGGGTCGACGAGGCGATGCTCGCGAGCGCCGCCACCGCCGTCCAGAAGGAACTCGCCGACCTGGAGCCGTTCACCATCGAAATCGGCCCGGCCCGCGCCTCCGGCTCCGCCGGCCTCGTGGACATCTGGCCGGAGCACGGCCCGGACCGGCTGTACCGGCGTGTGCGAGCCGGACTCACCGCCGCCGGTCTGGAACTCCCGCCCGCCGAGACGCGCTTCTGGTGCCACATGTCGTGCGGCTACGGTGTCCAGGACACCGACACCCCCGAACTCGCCGCCCGCTCGGACCGCCTCGCCTCCGACCTCGGCCGCCGCATCCGGCCGGGAATCCGCACCAACGCCACCGTCTCCAGCGTGTGGCTGGTGTGGGAACGCCAGCACCCCGCCCCGGTCCCCCGCTACACCTTCGAGCGCGTTCACCAGCTGCACCTCGGCCAGTCCTGACCAGCAGCAGCAACGCCGAGCCGCCCGCGCGGAACGGCCGCCGCCCCAATGTGACGGAGAAGCGATCGTGGAGAAGTTCGTTCCGAAGTTCCAGGGCGCGCCGTGGCCCGACGGCGCCCACGTCCTGCACGTCTACGCCGTTCCGAACCTGCAGGCCGACCTGCCCCTGGCCCGGCTGGTCAACGAGTGCCGCAGCGCGATGAACCCCTACCCGATCACCCCGATCGGCGACGACACGCTGCACTGCACCATCGAGATGGTCGCCGACACCACCGCCGACAAGATCACCCCGGAGGAACGCGACGACCTTGTCGCCGCCCTGCACACGCACCTGGCCTTCACCGGCCCGCTGGAGGTCACGGCCGGCTCCCCGATCGCCAACCGGGCCGGGGCCTTCCTGGACCTCTCGCCCGACGAGAGGCTGGTCGACCTGCGCGAGCAGGTCCGCGACGCGATCCGCGAGGTCCGCGGGCCCGGCGCGCTGCTCCACGACGGCGGCCGGCACCACATCTCGCTCGGCTATGCCTGGGCCGAGGCGTCCTCCGACGCGCTGCAGACGGCCCTGCGGAGGATCTCGCCCAGCCACGTCACCGTTCGCTTCAGCGCTCTCCACCTGCTCGACGTGAAGTTCCAGCAGGTCCCGCGTCCGGGTGACGAGTTGGCTTGGGAACTGACCTGGGAGCCGGTCGCAACCATCCCGCTAGCTGGCGGCTCCGACGACGCCCAGCCGTCGCAGCCTGCTCGCTGACACCGCGTTCGCCGTCTCGCCCGTCGCACGCACGGCTGGGCGGGGACAACCTTCCAGCAGGCCCCGCATCGCAACCCGTTCCCAGGAGGAAACGCATGTCTGATCCCACCGTCCCCACCCCGGACCTCACCACCGCCAGCCCCGCCGCCATCGACTGGCCAAGCCTTCTCCGGGAGGGAACCGGACCGACCCAGGCCGAGTTCCGGCGGCTCGTCGAGCACAC
Organism: Kitasatospora sp. NPDC001309; assembly: GCF_042896295.1. NCBI lineage: Bacteria > Bacillati > Actinomycetota > Actinomycetes > Kitasatosporales > Streptomycetaceae > Kitasatospora > Kitasatospora sp. NPDC001309. The sequence goes on from NZ_JBIAXC010000006.1 coordinate 56,040, forward strand.
CACGCACTACCACGGCTACAGCCCCGACCTCGTCTGGGGGAACCTGCAGACTCGCGCCTACGCCGAGGAGGTCCTGCGGCTGGTCGTCGACCTGCATGGCATTCCGCGGGACATCGAGGCCGGCGCCGCCGAGCGCGTCGCCCGCGCCCAGTACTTCGGCGTCGGCGGGCGCAGCTTCCACGTCCTGCTCGGTGAGCAGGCGCTGCTCACCGGCATCGGCGGCCCCGAGGTCATGCGCGCCCAGCTCGAACACCTCCTGGAGGCCCTGAAGTTGCCCGGCCTCACCCTCGGCATCATCCCCGCCCGGGCCCGGCTCACCGTCTATCCCGGCGACGGATTCGGGATCTTCGACGGCGCCCGCGTCGAGGTCGAGGGCTACCGAGGGGGCGAGACGATCACCGACGACCGTGTCCAGATCTTCCACCGGGCCTTCGACCGGCTCCACGAGTCCGCCGTGTACGGCGACGACGCCCGGGCCATCATCACCACGGCCCTGCACTCCTCCTGACCTCCGACCGCCGCTTCTACACCCGCGAAGGACCCCGCCGATGTCGACCACCTCCACCGTGCCCGTCGTCCGCACGGGCGAGCGCGCCGGACAGGACAACCGCCCCACCGAGGACCGGATCGTGGTGCTCGACCACGCCCTGGTCGTTCTGGACGGCGTCAGTACCGTCACCGACGAGCAGCCGCGCGGCGGCTGGTACGCCAGCGCCCTCGGTGAGCGGATCGCCAACCTGCTGACCCGCACACCCCGATCCGATCTTCGCGAGGTCCTCACCGCCGCCATCGGCGGCCTCGCCCGCGACCACCACCTGATCCCCGGGCGCTCCCCAGCCGCGACCGTCGCCATCGCCCGCCTCGCCGACCACCAGATCGACGTCGCCGTCCTCGGCGACAGCCCGATCACCGCCATCCACCGCGACGGCACCCTCCTGCAACTCCGGGACGACCGTCTCGCGCACCTCGTCGACGCCCAGCCCCAGGCGGCCCTCTACCGCTCCCGGCTCCGCGCCGGCCACGGCTTCGACCAGCAGCACCGCGAAATCCTGCGCGAACTGCGGGACTTCCAGAACACCCAGGTCAACCGCCCCGGCGGGTACTGGATCGCCGAAGCCGACCCCGACGCTGGCCAGAACGCCTTCGCCGCGACCTGGCCGGCCGAGGGGCTCACCGACCTGCTCCTGGCCACCGATGGCATCACCGAAGCCGTCGACGCCTACCGCCTCCTCACCTGGCCAGAGGTCGCCGCCCTCTCTCGCACAGTCGGGCCGGACGCCGTCATCGACACCATTCGCGACTTCGAAGCCCAGGACCCGGACGCCCGCCACCACCCCCGGTACAAGCCCTCCGACGACGCCGCCCTCGCCCACTGGCTACTCGCCGCCCCGCACCCCGACCGCCCGTGATCCGAGCAAGCCAGAATCGGAAACAGCTATGCAGCCAACCAGGGCAATCGAGGACAACAACGCAACTATGGTGGGGCAGTGACCTGGAACTTCACCACGAGCCACATCGGCCACGACGGCGCCGGCAACCTCACGATGGAGGTCTGCCACCGTCGCGCGGACTACGGCAACCGGTTCGGCGGAGTGTTCTGGCTCGGCACCCCGCCGCTGCCGGACGGAACACGAGAGCTGGACGTGTGCTGCCCGCTGTGCATGGCAGACCGCGGCCTGACCGTCTCCGGGGTCTGGGGCGGCCCCGCCCGGCTGACCTGCGTGTGCGCTCACTCCTGGACGCCCCTGCTGCCCGGCCTCTCGCCCGAGGACCTTCTGCGGAAGCTCGTGCGCCTGGCCCTCACATCAGATCCCGGTCCCGGTATGCCGTTGTGGCGGATGCGAGCCGACCACGACGCCAAGCCTCCCACGCCGCTCCAGCAGGCCGTCTACCCGTACGTCGCCGACGCCTCTCGCGCCCTCAACCGTCGGGAGTGGCAGTTCAACGACCGCGAGTGCTCCGTGGCCTCCGACCTGCTCACGCGGGCCGGCTGCCGCGTGTACTGGAGCCCCGAAGCACTGGAGGCTCTGGCGCAGGAGAGGCGGACAGCCGAGGACCACCTCAAGTGGGTCCGTGAGAACCTCCAGACGCTGGAGGGTCACAGCAGGACAACCCGCGGCCGTCTCGGGCAGTTCCTGTCGGACTGTGCCGCAGCGCTGCGACCGGCCGCCCTACTGACCATGGACGACCTGGAGCCCGGCAATACGTGGTCCCACATGCCGCCCGTGCTCGAGGACGCCCAAGGTGCCCTCGGCAGCGTCCACGTCGTACTGACCGCGGGCGCCACCGGCGACGTCGATTACTGACGCCGGCCACAACCTGCGGCACCACCCCCTGCCCCACGAGGTGTTCGGCCAGTCCTCGGCGGGCCCACCGCCTAGGATCGACGCATGGTCAGCAACGGTGGACGAGGTTGGGAGGACGCCCGGACCAAGGCCCGTGAGTTCCAGCACTTTGATCGCAACGTCCGGGATGCCCTCGCCCTCATCTACTACCTGATCGCGGCTCAGGACGGCGGCGCCATGGACCAGGTCTCCCTGCGGTCCGTCCGCTACCGCCTGGCCGATCCGCAGCGCCTGCACCGAGACCTCACCGAACTGCTGCCCGGCCCAGCACGTGAAGAGGATCGGACCAGGCCGGTCGAGACTGGCCTGGCCGACCTGACACAAGCGCGGCTGCTCGAGCACGCCCAGGACTACGGCCCGTTCACCGGCCCGCCCCCGGTGGAGGGGACGATCTGGAAGCTCTGGCACGCGCTGAACGCCCAGCACGGCGTGCCGCTGGAGGACACCCTGCCGTCCGACATGGTCACCGAGGACGTGTACGGCAGGTACCGGTCGAGCGGGATGACAGTCTTCGAGCACGCCGTAGGCGAGCTGACCAGCCACGTCGACCAGCTTCTCCTACCGGCCAGCGGAGCGTTGAGCCTTCAGGCCCACGTCCAGGTCACCGGAGGCGTCCACGCCGGACGGACCGGCCACCTCCGCGCAGTCACCTGGGGCACCGACGACGAGCAGCGCACCTGCACCGACACCCCCACGGTCTTCCGGGTCGACTTCGACGACCGCCACGAAAGTGCCGACATCGCCCCCGGCGACGTGGAGAAGCTGCCCGACTGGGACCGCCGGTTCGTCGTCGTCCACGCGGGCGAGCCGCTACCCACCGAGTGGGCTGCCGCCGTACTGCTGGCCTCCACCGGTCCCTCGCCCGCCTGGCACAACGAAGCCGTGGAACGCCTTCAGCAGTGGCAGGGCAGCGGACGCATGGTCGTCCTCGTGGCCCAGCCGCGGCACGGCCAGGCGCTGAGCGCCAAGGAAGAGCGGTGGATTGACTCGGCCGCCGCCTGGGCCGACGAGATCATCGCCCTCGAACCTGACGACTGTTCCTCCCCGCCTCGGCTTACGCCCGACCGGCCAGCCGACGCCGTCCACCACTCGGCGCGCCTGACCCTCGTAGCCTCCCCCAAACGCGCGCCGGCCCGCGTGGACGCACTCTCCTGGGCCCGGACCCACCGCGTCGGCGTTGCGCCCACGATCACCGGGGCGGTCGAGGCCGCGCTGAGCCGGATCGGCCGAGGACACCAACGGGCCGCCGGGCGTCGCCAGGTGCCGCTTCTCGTCGCCAACTCCGCAGCGTTTATCGGCTGGTCCGTGGAACAGCTGACGGCCGGCACGGTGTTGGAGGAAGCCCGGGTGGAGTGGGTGTCCCGCGAGGAGGACGCCGGTGAGCCGATCTCCTGGTGGATCCTACGCGCCCGCCTCCGGCACCAGGACGGGTCGCGCAGCGAGGAGACCGTGCTCGCGCACCCTGGCTCGCTGAGCGTGGTCGTCTACCACCCGCGGAAGCCGTGGACGGACACCGAGGTCATCCTCGTCCCCAGCCCCGCTGCCGCACGGGGGAAAACGCGCGAGTTCCTCCGCCTTCCCACCGTCATCAACAACGTGCGCACCGGCGGAGGCAACACCGACCGCGCCTGGTCGTTCCTCGTGGAAGGGCTCAGCCTGTTCCTCGACTCCGATCGCCTGCGCGGGAGCGCGTTCCGCAACGACAGCCACCTCGCCACGGCCCGCCGCAGCGTCGTCCGGGTGGCGTTGACCGATGGGGAGTTCGACGATCTCCAGGACCGACTGGAGCTGAGCCCGGCCGGCGGGCCGGAGGTGCACCGGTTGGCTGACCTCATGGCGAACCCGGTATGCGACTGGGCCACCCTGGGCGCCATCACCACCGCCGTGCAGCCCAACCCGCCGACCGCGTCCCTTGACCCGTGGGCCGCACGCCAGCGGATGCTGCAGTGGCGCGAGGCCGTTCGCCGGGCCACCACCCTCGCCGCTCCCCACCACGAGGGGTCGGACGTTGCCGCGGTCCGGGACGTCATCGCGATGACCCTCTATGCCCTCCACCTGCGCGAACGACAGCCAGTCGCCGAAGTGTCGTGGTGGACCGTGCTGTTCCACCTCCAGGACGACCAGCACGTCATCGACCTGGTGGAGCAAACGCTCCAGGACACCGGCCACGACGTGATCCCACGACTCAGCTTCAGATCGCCCGACCAGAGGAGAGCCGACCCCATCACCCGGCGGTGGGACCGGCTGAACCGCCCCCAGGACCCGCCTGCGGCCGGACCACACGACGGCCCCGCTCGCAGCCCCGATCCCGCGCCCGACGTACAGGGCAGCCACCGCAGCCACCGGCCCGACCCGATCATCAACGCGTGCGTCCCTCGCGCCGCAGCCGCCGTCCACGCAGTCCTGGAGAGCGGTTTCACCGAGCATCAGCGCATCCGCGTCACGGCCGGCCCGTACGAGGGCCGTGCCGGCTTTGCACGACGCCCCGCCTGGAGGCTGGACCGCGAGACCTTGCAGATCGTGGTGCCCCCTGCCGCATACGTCGTCGACCTCGACGGCCTCGACGGCGCGGTGGAGATCGACGCCAGCCAGCTCACTGGCCACACGGACGGGCACACCTGGCCCGGCTCCCCACCTGCCACCCCGAACGACCCGGCTGGCGACCCGACCGCGCGATAGGGTCAGACTTCGGCGTTGGCCCGACCTGGCCCGCCGGACGCCGTTCTCCGGGGTCGTCGGCTCCCAGCAGCTCGGCCGGACATCACGGCGCCACCGAAGGCTACGGGAGGGAAATACGGTGAACGATCTAATGAGCCAGCTGCCCCGTCCGCTTGTTGAGCGGATGGGCCGGATGAGCGGCATGGCGCTGCGCGGCGTCATCGCCCTGGTCGACGAGGAGCCGGACACCTTCGCCGCGCTGGTGGACCGGATCGGCACCTGGGACGACGATCCAGGACGTTCGCCGTATCCAATGCCGCGCTACAAGTTCGCGGTCACCGAGGCGCTACGCGTCGTCAACAACGGCTTCACGGCTATCCAAGAGCACGGCCCCCTCCTCAATGAGGCGGTGGTGGAAGGCGCTCGGCCGCTGATCGAGTCGTTCGCGCCCGCGGAGTTCCGCGACGCCGCCCTGCAGAAGCTGGCGACCTTCCCTCCCGGCAGGGAGCCGATGGACCTCTCCGGCGGCGATGAAGTCGGGCCGGTGGATTACGTCATCGCCGCGGCAGCGGCGGCGTGGATTGCCGGCGGCGCGGGCGGGCGCGTGGCGATGCAGCAGAACCTGCGGCTGGCCTTGTTGAAGGAGGTCCGCCGCGCGGAGAGCGTGGCCACCGGCGCGCCGGAACGCGAACAGGTCAACGACGTCAGCGACGCAGACGCGCTTTCTCTGCTCGCCACCCTGTATGGCGAGGACTATGTCCGGCTGATCCCAGGTCCCCGTGACCGGGGCCCGTGGGAGTGGGACATGCTGGCCGTCCTCAAGGCGCACCTGCTGGAGACCCCTGCCGACGCCACCACCCCCGAACAGGCCCAGGCGCTCAAGGACAAGCTCGTGACCATCCTGCAGGCCGCCGTAGCCACGGTCGAAAAGCCGAAGGCACCCATGGTGCGCCCGGTCGGCAAGCGGGCCCAGCCCAAGCGCCAGCCGAAGAGCAGGCGGAAGGGCAAGTAGCAGCCACCGGCGCAAGACAGTTGACCGCCCCGAATCCAGTGGTGACCCCTGGGGTGGCCGCCAGTCAGTCCGACCCGCTGCACGCCTACGCCGAAGGCGGTCGCGTGTCGCGAGTCCTGTCATGCTGCGCCGGCGGACCTGTACCCGATACCTGGATGTTCCCGATGCCGCGGCTCGTGGTGTCAGGAACGGGCCGAGACGTAGGAATCGCGGATCTCTGCAATCGGAACACGTCCGCTGTTGACCTCGATTTTCCAGAACTGCCAACCACTGCTGGCCTCGGCTCCCGCTGCTGCAGCGGCCGACTCGGGGCTGGCGTACGACCTGACACCGAGGACACCGACCTGAATCCGCCCGTCTGGGAGCAACGTTGCGACAACTTCACCAAGCGCCGCTTCACCGATCAGCTCCACACCAGGGCGCAAGAAGCCCGATTCGATCAAGAGGCTCAGGTTGACGTCGGTGTCGACAATAGGCTGGCCACCCGTTCGCGCATCGTCGTCAACTGCGAGTTCGTCACCGAACTTCTCGGCAATGACGGGCAGGTCCCGAGTAGTGCGAAGCGCAGCAAGGGCAGCACTGCTGTACTCCGACTCGATGGATATCAGCTCACGGATCTTTTCAGCAAATTCCGACAACCCCCGGTTTAGATATTCAGCGTTCCATACGACCGCATCCATGACCTTCTTGCGCCCGTCATCGAGGCCAGGTCGATCGAGGCTGTAGATCCGGATGCTCTCCGCGACACGATCCACGCTCTCGAGTGGCGATCGGGGCTTTCCTCGCCTTGCAGTCCCATCGGTGCTGAATGACAGCAGCTCACAGTCGGCCAAGAGGAAAGGGTCAAGCAGCACCGGCATCTCACGACTGATGTCAAGGTCGGGAGATGCCACCCTCGCCAGCTCGTTTAGCAGCGGGAAGTGATTGTGCTTGGAATTCCGTTTTCCACTTGGGTCGTCGTCTGTAGACGAGTTGCAGAATTCACACGCAAGGCGGAAGTTCAACGGGCTGTAGGCGAGCCAGTAGTACCCGGCGTGAGAGGTGCCGGCAACCTTGCCCTTTGGCCTGAAATGATCAACGGGCAGTCGACTGTGCTTGACTACTCCCTCACAGTACCAGCACTTGCGCCCGCAAAGCTTGACGAGCTGCGGACGTAGCTTGGTCCAGTGCGATTCCTTGTCGAGAATCTTTTTGATCTCGATTACGTCTCCCGCGCAGTCCTCGATTCTCTTCCTGATCTTCGCGGCTTTTTCTTCCCACTGCGTGGTGACGATCAAACCATTGGCGTCAATATGGCGCATACGTCACAGCCCCTCAGTGAGGAGCCGATCGAAGAGCTGGGAAGCTAGAGCGGAGAGCTCTTCAGAGGTCGGAGGATTGTCTCCGTCCGCCCGCATCAAGAGTTCTTTGCGGCGCCGGTCCAGTTCCGCAAGGAATAGCTCAACCGGCTTTTCTCTCCTATACGTTGAGATGCCTAGGGCCTCAAGCTCTTCCCGAAGTTCCCGAAGCCTCTTCCGATCTTCCGAGGTTAGACTAGGCCTCCTAGAGAGTTCGTACTGCTCATCAATCCGCTGCTGAGTGTGTGTATCGAGCTGGCTGGTCAGGCCATATAGTTCCGAGGTTAGAATTCCCCCGACTCCACGGCCGCGGGGATCGTCTGCTGGAGTCTCTGCACGCGTCGCACCACCCTCCGTGCGCCGCAGAATTCTGAGCTGCTCGCGGGGAATGTTGGATACCAGGGCAGGGTCATGCGTAGTGGCGATAAACTGCGACCTCTGCCCGTCTTCCAACATCTCCCGCACGGAGTCGTACCAACGTTGGCTCCATCCCGGATGGAAGTGCGAGGCAGGCTCGTCGAGGAGGAATAGGGACTCCTCTCCCCGTTGAAGGCGGAGCATTCCGAGGATCGTGAGCATTTGCTGCTCGCCTGCGCTCAGATCCTGGGGGCGAATCTGATCGCCATCTCTCGTGATCAGCCTAATATCAGCCGTCAGGATCTCTGCGGCCTGGAGGCGCTCCAGAGTTGCAAACATCGTAATATCCGATGAGAAAAGACTAAGGAAGCTCGCGAGGTCGTCAGGCGTGGCGATGGCGATTCGGAACTCGCGATATTGGCTGGGGATTGAGGCGTCGGGTATAGCGCCGAATCTTCCCATGGTTGCTACTCGGTCAAATAGGACCGGCGCATATCCCTGGAGTCCCCAGTAGGGTTGAGCGATGGCATTCGGCGAGCGCCTGAACCACTTAGGTTGCCGGATAGTCAGGTCAGCCGAAGCGAATCCCTTAACTCCGACATGAGCCTCGGCGTACCGGCGGAATCTCTCCGACCAATCGGGGAGAAGCGCAAGGAAGATCAAGGGAAGCTGTCGCACGTTGCATTGGAACAGCGGCCTCAGACCCGACTGATTGTCCAGGCGATCCACTTCCTGTCTCCGCGCGGCGTCGAGGTCGGCCTCAGCGTGGCGTCTAAATTCCTCATCCCACGCGGACTCACTGATTGCCTGGTATCCGAAGACATGGTCCGGAAGATGGTGATGCCAGTCAGAGCGATGCACCAGCTCTGAGTCTCGGCCAGCGGCCGAGACTCTCATTGTCGGCTGTGATCGCGCTGTCTTTTGGACGACATGGACGGCGAGATCGCCGCGCATGTATCTGACCTCATAGCTGAAACCGGCTGATTTGGTCCGCCAGAGGCTCCCGAAGATCTCTACCAGAGCTTGCAGGACCCTGGACTTGCCGCGCCCGTTTCGCCCGACGAGGACGCTGACGTCACGCGCGTCGCGGAGGTCGAGATGGAAGTCCCGTAGGCCGCGATAGTTCGGAAGTTCCAACTCGACCAACTGCATTGCTCACTCCCCCTATGACCAATAGCCTCGGCTCTCGCCGACGATGGAGACACCCACCGCTATCGCTTCACTCCACGTCCTGCATAGAGGGATCTGCAGGGCGCAGTGCATCAGCGAGGGACATCAGCTCCGCCAGGGCGGATTCAAGCTCCTGGGCGATCTCGTCAGCGATCACATGAGGTTCGAGCTGGTCGTCGTCACTGCTGGCTGACTCATCCTTGACGTCGGCCAAGAGTTGGAGATCCGTCAGCTCGCGCTTCAGCAACTCATCGATGTCGTAGGGCTTGAAGCGCTCAGAGCGCTGCCGTGCCTCGCGGCTCTCTCCCGGACGGTACTTCGAGACGAAGTCGTTCAGGTCTTCCTGCAGGAGGCGCTTCTGCTTCAGCGTGAAGTGCTGGTTGGTCCGGAAGTCGTAGACCCAGAGCTTCTTGGTCTGAGGCTTGCCGTCAGCCCTCGGCGGGAGCTTGTCGAAGAAGAGCACGTTGGCCTTGACGCCGCCGGCGTAGAAGATGCCCGCGGGCAGCCTCAGCAATGTGTGTACATCACACTGCTGGAGGAGGCGCCGGCGCAGGGTCACGCCAGGGCCGCCCTCGAAGAGCACGTTGTCTGGGATGACGACGGCGGCCCGGCCTCCGGTCTGGAGCAGCGTGTAGATGTGCTGGACGAAGTTCAGCTGCTTGTTGGTGGTGGTGACCCAGAAGTCGAGGCGGTGGTAGGCAAGATCCTTGCGCTCGATCTCGTCGTCCTCCCCGACGACCATGATCGAGGACTTCTTCCCGAAGGGAGGGTTGGCCAGGACCAGAGAGGCGTGCCGGGTCGGCGGCTTAGCCAGTGCGTCGCCCACGTCGATCAGCGATTCACCGTTCGGCTGTCCAATGCCGTGCAGTAGCAGGTTCATGGCTGCGAGGCGGGCGGTGCCGTCGACCAATTCGTTCCCGCGAATCGCGCCAGCGCTCAGGCGCTCGCGCTGCTCGGGTGTGAGGCCCCTGTCGTAGTGGTTCTGGATGTACTCGGATGCGCTGAGGAGGAAACCGCCGGTTCCGCAGGCCGGATCGATGATCGTGTCGTCGGGCGTCGGCTGCATGCAGTCCACGATCGCGCGGATCAGGTCGCGCGGTGTGAAGTACTGTCCAGCCCCGGACTTGACGTCCTCGGCACCCTTGGCGAGCAGCGCCTCGTAGGCATCGCCCTTGATGTCGACGCCTGTGCCCGACCAGTTCTCCTTGCCGATGAGTTCCCGGATCAGTCGCTTCAGCTTCGCCGGATCCTGGATGCGGTTCTGTGCCTTCTGGAAGATCCGGCCGAGCGTTCCATCCTTGCGGGCGAGCTGCAGCAGGATCCGCGTGTACGCCTCCTCGAGCTCCCGGCCCTCTGCGTCGAGAAGGATCTGCCACGCATCGATCCCGTCGAGGATGTCGACCGGGTTGAGCCGCCGCGTCTTCTGCTCGTGGGCCATCTTGAGGAAGAGCAGATAGGTCAGTTGCTCAACGTAGTCCGTCACCGAGACGCCGTCATCCCGGAGGACGTTGCAGTAGCTCCAGAGCTTGTTGACGAGAGCGTCGGCCTCCGCCACCCGGGGCGATACAACTGGCGTGGTCACAGCAGGGTCTCCTGAGTTACGTTCTTCGGCGTACGCCTGCTGGCAACGCGCTTAGGGGCTCGGTCCGGTGCCGTCCCAACGTCTGCCCTGGCTTTGTCCAAGAGGACAGACGCCGGCTCGTCGTCCGGATCCTGCGGCACGAGCTTGCCGGAGAGTGCGGTGTGCAGCACTGCCTTGCGCAGGGCTGAAACGCGTTCCAGACCCGCTCGTGCCGAGCTTAGGACCACGTCCGCCATCTTGAGGCGCTCCTCGATCCGGCTCACCAGCTGCTGCTGGACATCCTTCGGCGGGATAGCCACTGGCAGCATCCGGATCTTGCTCAGACTGATGGACGCAAGGTTGACGCTCTGCTTCCCGTTCCTCTCGCACCAGCGCTTACCAAAGCCGTTGGCGTGCCAGGCGAGCAGTTTGGGGTGGAGGATCTCCTGGTCGACGCGCGCGCGGAAGACATGGTTCTGGTGGATGCACTGAGAGATCTGGTCCTCCCAGATCCATCCGCGTCCGAGCTTGTCGCGGTCTCCGCCCTCGTTGAGGAGCACGTCACCGTGCTCCAGGTAGAGCTGCTCTGCCTTCGTCACTGCGACCTTGATGGTGGAGACGTCCGAGAGGTCGAGGTGCCCGCGTTGGACGTTGGCCACACGCAAGTAGGGGACCTCGATGTAGGCCGGGTCGTTCTGCTTCTTCGTGTCCTTGGTGACGCCACCAACGACTGCTGCGATCTCACCGAGCCGGGCCCAGCGCCAGTTCTCCGGGAGGGGAGGCAGTTCACCGTCGTCGATTCCAGCGGGGGCCAGGTGGGCTGCCACCCTCTCTGCCGGCGCGACGCCTCCGGTGGTTGCGAAGTCCGTGATCCTGTCACGCAGCCGGGACATCCGGGCCGCCACTGTGTTCAGGCTGGAAGCCACCGCGTCCAGTTGGGACAGGCGATCCTCCAGCTCTGCGACCAGACGCTGCTGCTCGGCGAGGGGCGGGATGTTGATCGGCCACCGTGCCAGGCGAGATGCCCCGAGGTGGTGGATTCCAACGCCGCGGGCGTCCGCAGCGAAGGCCCGACGAAGGGCCTCATACCGCAAGTAGTGCAGGAGATAGCGGGGTTCGACGCCCCGAGCCCTTACTCGGATCAGAGTGTTCTGCAGGCAGCAGTCCTCGATCTCTTCGTTCCACAGGGCTGGCTTACCAACTTCACCAGCGCTGCCCGACGCCTCGCCCACTACGATGTCGCCGCGGCGCAGGCGATAGGTCTCCGCCTCATCGTCGGTGAAGTGCATGGTCTTCACGTCATCAAGAAGGAGGCCGTGCCAGCCGACGTTGGCTGCACGGAGGTAGGGGCGCATGTTGCTGCCGGAGTGGTTCTTTGGTGATCGTTGCCGGCCGAGGCGCACCTCCGCGAAATCTGCAAGCGGTGCTCGCAGCCAGCCAGGCGGCAGTTCGCTCATGCGGTGAGTTCCTGATCCAGCTCGTCTAGGACTGCCTCGGCGCGATCGTCGCCGAAGACGCGAAGGAATCCGTCAGTGCCTCCACGCTCGGTGAAGGGTACGCGGTCGAGGTCCGCAACATCGAACCGGACACTCGTGGCCATGGTGTCGACAATCCGCTCGAGCCACCAGAGCTCGTCCCGGGTGAACACCACGCCGGCCTGGGCCTGCCGTGCGACCCAGTTAGCGAACCGCTCCTCGACGGTCTCCCTGTACGGCCGTACTTCCGTGTCCAGTCCCAGCTCGAACCGGATCAACGAGACGAGGTCTGGTGGCCCGTGCTTGACACCCGGAGTGCTCACCGCCTTACCCAGTCGCTCATACGCCTGCCAGAGGCGTTCGACAGTCCACTGATGCGGCGGCCTGGCAATTCGCGCCGCCAGGTCGCGGAGCCGCTGATACGCCTCCCTGGCCGGCACCTTCTGGCCCCCGTGGCCAGTCAACGCGACCTGAAGCGCGGCGATCTCATCGCGGTGGTCAGTGACGTACTCGCGCCAACTTGCAACGGTGGCTGGCGCATTCTCGACCGGTTCAGCAGACAGCAGCTGATCCGAGCTGACCTCGTCGTAGACGATGCGCTGATTAGTCCGAATGTAGATCAGCAGGTCTCGTAGCGCCTTGTTCTCGGCCAGCGGCCGAACTGCCGTCTGCACCGCCTCGTGCACGCCCTTTGGGCCCTTGGTACGTCGGACCTCGTCGAGGTGGTCGATGTCGACCGCTTTCATGATCCGTCCGACGATGGCGTCGAGAGGCTCACCGGCGAGGCGGCTGATCTCGCCGTGGTCGTCGGGGGTGAGCGTACGCGCGAGCCGCGACAGTCGAAGCGCCAGTTCTTCGGCCTCGTCCTCACCGATCGTGGCGCCTGCTGTCTTGCTCAGCAGCTTCCGGAGCGCGGTGCGCTTCGCGTCGTCCTTCTCGACGGCCGGGGTCTCCCGCTTGTGGCTTTCCGTGACCCCAATCGCGTCGATGACAATGAACCTCGTCTTCTGCTCAACGTCGGGGGTCACTGCACGCAACTCTGTAGGGTCGATGGTCCGCGATCCACGACCGCGCATCTGCTCGAAGTACGCCCAGCTCTTGACATCGCGCAGGAAAAGGACACATTCGATCGGGCGCACGTCAGTGCCCGTGGCAATCATGTCGACTGTCACCGCTATCCGAAGCTCCGGGGTGTTGCGGAACTCCGATAGCAGTATGTCTGGCTTGGCGACCGAACCAGTGATCTTCTTACAGAAGTCGTTTCCCTTGCCAAATACGTCGCGGACCATTTCCACGACCTCATCCGCATGGGCTTCCCGTCGCGCGAAGATCAGCGTCTTGGGTACCATCCTCTGATCCTCCGGAACTGCCAGCCGCTCGGGAAAGATCACCGGGATGTTATCGCGGAACGTTGTAAGTACGGTGCGCAACTGCCCCGTGCTGATGACGTCAGAGCCCACCTGGTTCGCACCATAAGCGAAGTCTTCGTCCAGCTCCTCATAGCGTCGTTGTCGCGTGCGCCGATCCGCGATCGGCACATGGGTGTCGACGGGGATCACCGACCCTTCCTCCGTGATCTGAGTCCGGATCCGGTAGGTCGTGTAATCCACCGCGACGCCGTCCGCCACAGCCTGCTCATACGTGTACTCGCTGACCAGGCGATGGAAGAAGCCGAACGTCTGCGCGACCGGCGTTGCAGTCAACCCGACCAAGTGCGCGTCAAAGTACTCGATGACGGCGCGCCACTTTCCATAGATGGACCGGTGGCATTCATCGATGATGATCAGGTCAAAGGATTCTGGCGGGAGTTGAGAGCTATAGGCGACAGAAGCAGGCACTCCCGGATCCGCCACCCCCTCTTCCTCTTCAAAAGGCGACACGTCACTGTAGTCATCCGATGGCCCCGGGTCCTCACCCTTCAGAAGCTTTGCCACACGATGAATCGTTGAGATGACGACCTTGGACGATTCCAGCACGGTCGAGCCGGTCAACTGGTCAACATTGTAGAGCTCAGTGAATTTCCTCCCATCATCCGGCGTAGTGTAGTTAGTGAATTCCGCATGCGCCTGCGCACCGAGGTTGTTTCGATCTACCAGGAAGAGAATTCGCTGTGCCTTGACATGCTTGAGAAGCCGATAGGAGGCGGTGACCGCGGCGTAGGTCTTGCCGGCGCCGGTTGCCATCTGGATCAGCGATCTCCGGTCGCCCCTGCGCAATGCCGTCTCTAGGCCGTGAACCGCATCAAACTGTGCGGGACGCAGGCGGCCTGTGACGACTTCCTCGTAGTCGAGCTGCGGCAGTCGCTCTCGGAGTCGGGCTCGATACGTCGGGGCATCTGGGTCCGCGTCTGCCTCCCGCATCCAGCGCGCCAGAGTCTCGGGCCGGTGGAATGAGTACACATCACGGGTTCGGGAGTCCGGGTCGTAGACGTCTCGGAATCGAACAAGTCCACCATCGCTGACATACCGGTAGGGCAGCGGGTTCTTCCAGGCTTGCAGGTCTTGGCTTGCTGTCAGGCCTACGGCATAGCGGTCCGCCTGGCGCTCGGCGACTGCCAGATCGGCGCCCTCGTGCTTGGCCTCGATCACCCCGACGAGCTTGGTGTCCAGGTACAGCAGGTAATCCGCACGCCCCGCAGCAGTCGTGACCTCACGGACGGCAACGCCACGAGCCGCGTAGAGGTTCTGGCTTCCTTGACCGTCCTGTACCGCCCATCCGGCCTTCGCGAGCATGTCGTCAATCCGGTCTCGGACCCGTGCTTCGCTGAGAGGTTCTTGGGATGCCTTCCGCGCGCTGGAGGCGAGGGACTCGCGCTGACGTGCGGACGGCCGCTTCTCCGGCTGCTCCTCATCGAAGGCTTGCTGGAGAAGCGCAGTCTCGTCCGACAGGTCGGCGAGAAGGTCAGACAGCCCGCTCTGGGCCGCCGCCGCCCGGGCCATGTCGGCGGCTGCACTGGCACGAGCCCGCTCCAGGGCTTGCTCGGGCGCCATGTCACGGATGGCATACGTGATACGAGAGGTCTCAAGATCGCGACGAGCTTCGTCGGTCTCCTCACGGATGGCCTGAACTTCAGGGCTCGCGACCTCCCCTGCCAGCAATGCGGGAGGAAGCTGAGGCGGGATGAAGGAAATCTGTTCCCGGTCCCCAGTCAGCAGACGGTGGTACCAAACAGCCAGCCGGAAGCACCGCCGGACCGTTCGCAGGGCCGCCAGCTCCACGGCGAAGTGTGCGGGTACCGCTTCATGACCCGGCCTGCGGAGATCTTCGAACGCCTCTCGGATGGCCTGATCAAGGAAGCCAGCTCGCACCAGAGCATGCAGCCGACCTGCGTGATCATTCCGACGAGGCTTGATGCCAGAACGGCGGATGAGGTCGGTGGCCAGTACTTCGCCGAACTTGCGGGCCTTCAGGAGCGCCCTGTCCGGCTCGTCGAACGCACTCGCCTCAGCGCCGGCACCATAGAGGAGCAGCAACGGTTGGTGCGACAGCAGAAAGCCAAAGTTCGCAGATCGAGCGGCCAGTTCCTGCAAGCGCCAGTCGATACGGCTAGCCGCCTGATTCAAAGGATCCTCCCCGACAATCGCACCGCATCAGACCAGACCGCACAACGCTATCCAATCGGCCATGCCCGCGGCGACGATTGCCGTCCTGGCTTTGTAGACCATCGACAGCCGTCGCTGGACTGCCGCTCCCCGGTAGCTGAGTCGGCTGTCCGCCGCCATGCACGCTCGATGCTCCATTGTCCACCCAATGTCCACCAGAAGCGATCATGAAGCGGTTTCCGCTCACGCTGGCCCTCCGCGAAAGGTCACGGATCAGCAAAAGACCCAGATCAGGGACTGTCCGACCTGGGTCTCACCTGAGCCGCCCGCGGGATTCGAACCCGCGACCTACGCATTACGGGCACATCGACGCAAGGGGGCACCGAGCACCATCACGCTCGGCCCCGGATGCCGTTCATTCGAACACCGTCCGTCGCACGAGCCAACCACCGAGCGGGAGCAGGCCCGGGCGGCGGCCCAGGCCCGGGCGGCGGACACCACCCGACGCCCAAGATCATCTTCTGGGACTTTTCTGGGACTTTCAGCGCTGTCCGAGGGACGTTCGAGGGACTTTTCGCCGCGTAACACGGCAAGCGGCCGAAAGAGCGGAAAGGGCCTCCGACGCAGGTCAGAGGCCCTTCCGGGGGCAAAGCCCCTGGTACGGCGGATGGAGTCGGCCTGTACGCCGGGTTCTGTCGCCCGTGAGCGGCAACAACGGTGGTCGGCCGGAACGCCCCCCGTTCGAACTCGGAGAAGCAGTCGAGTCGAGCCGGGTCGCGGCAAGAGGCGGGCGGGGGCGCGGGGCGCGGGGCGCGGGGGCGCAGGGCGGGCTGGGTAGTGTGCGGGGGATGTGGAGAGAAACGGCTCTTGGGGCCTATTCCGAGGTGGGGTTCCGGGAACCCGTGCAGGTGGCGGCGCTGGCTGAGGCGGAGCGGCGGCTCGGGTTCGGGTTGCCCGGTGAGCTGGGGGAGTTGTTGCTGGAGAGCGACGGGGTCGTCGGGCGCACCTGGGTGGACACCGTCTGGTCGGTCGAGCAGATCGTCGAACAGAACCTGCTGTTCCGGTCCGACCGTTCTTTCGCCGAGTTGTACATGCCCTTCGACGCCCTGCTGTTCTTCGGGGACAACGGCGGCGGGGACCAGTTCGCCTTCGTGCGGACTCCGGTGCGTCCGGACATCTTCGTCTGGGAGCACGAGTCCGACAGCCGCCGGTGGGTGGCACGGGACTTGCGGGACTACCTGGGCCGCTCGCTCGCCCAGGGCGGCGACGACTGGTACCAGTAACGCCAACAGCGGTGCGGCACAGGAAGTCGGTAGGGCCGACTTCCTGTGCCGCGGGGTGCTGCCGCGATCGGGGTCACGGCTTGGGGATGGCGGTGGTGACGGCCTTGGTCCGGGTGAGGAAGGCGATCGGCAGGACCGCGAGAGCGGACAGGCCCTGGAGGACGGCGTACCAGGGCGGGCAGATCCCGGGGATCAGGTCCACGGCGATGACGGCGATCGGCATCACGGTGGCGACCGTCCGGATCCGGTCCAGAGCCTTGTAGTCGCCACCGGCGGCCCTGGCGGTGATCCGCAGCAGCACCGGGGCGAGGGCGGGGAAGAGGACCCCGCGGACCCACATGAACGGGGTGCTCGCGTGCCCGGTGAACGCCATCACGGCCACGGTCGCGAGGGTGATCACACCGATCGCACCGAAGAGCGTAAGGCACTTCTTCGCGAGCGAGAAAACCTCGTCGGTACGGGAGTTGGTGCCGGTCGCCGATGCCGTGGTCGCCATTGTTCTGTCCTCCGTGTCGTGGTGAGAACGAATCTACGGAGACGACGGAAGACCCAGAACCCGTCCAGCCCCACACCTGGGGTGGGCCCAGACCCACCCCAGGCGCCGGCGGAGCGGAAACCTTCCCCCACACGCACACACCGAGAAACGCATCAGCGCAGAAAGTCGGCGGGTCCGACTTCCTGCGCTGGGTGGGGTTTCCGAAGAGGGTCGGACGAGGGCCAGACGAAGGGTCAGGCGAGGGCGCGCTGCAACAGGACGGTGTCGATCCAGCGGCCGTGCTTGTGGCCGACGGCGGTGAGGCGGCCCGCGTCGGTGAAGCCGTGGCGGCGGTGCAGGGCGGCCGAGGCTTCGGAGCCGGAGTCCGCGATGACGGCGACGAGTTGGCACAGGTGGGTCTCGGCGCAGGCGTCGATCAGGGCGGCCAGCAGGGCTGTGCCGAGGCCTCGCCCGGTGTGGGCGGGGGCGAGGTAGATGGAGTTCTCGCCGGTGTGCCGGTAGGCGGCCTTGGGGCGGAAGGGCCCTGCGTACGCGTAGCCGGCGACCTCGCCGTCCACCTCCGCGACCAGGAAGGGCAGCCCCTGGGCGGTGAGGTCGTCCAGCCGTTGCTGCCAGGCGGCGAGGGGCGGCGGGGTCTCGTCGAAGGTGGCCACCGTGTGGTGGACGTAGTGGGCGTAGATCTCGGCCACCGCGCCCAGGTCGGCGGGGGTCGCCGGGCGGATCACTGGCTCCATGGCTGTCATGGCGGGGAGTGTAGGAGGCCGGGCTCCGGGGTGCTGCCGCGATCGGGGTCACGGCTTGGGGATCGCGGTGGTGACGGCCTTGGTGCGGGTGAGGAAGGCGATCGGCAGGACCGCCAGGGCGGAGAGGCCCTGGAGGACGGCGTACCAGGGCGGGCAGATCCCGGGGATCA
Source organism: Kitasatospora sp. NPDC001309 (assembly GCF_042896295.1). Classification (NCBI taxonomy): domain Bacteria; kingdom Bacillati; phylum Actinomycetota; class Actinomycetes; order Kitasatosporales; family Streptomycetaceae; genus Kitasatospora; species Kitasatospora sp. NPDC001309. The sequence goes on from NZ_JBIAXC010000006.1 coordinate 74,189, forward strand.
GGTCCACGGCGATGACGGCGATCGGCATCACGGTGGCGACCGTCCGGATCCGGTCCAGGGCCTTGTAGTCGCCGCCCGCAGCCCGCGCGGTGATCCGCAGGAGCACCGGGGCCAGAGCGGGGAAGATGACCCCGCGGATCCACATGAACGGGGTGCTCGCGTGCCCGGTGAACGCCATCACGACCACGGTCGCGAGGGTGATCACACCGATCGCTCCGAAGAGCGTGAGGCACTTCTTCGCGAGAGAGAAGACCTCGTCGGTACGGGAGTTGGTGAGGGTCTCCGTCGCGGTGATCGCCATTGTTCTGTCCTCCGTGTCGTGGTGAGAACGAATCTACGGAGACGGCGGAGGACGGAACACGGGTCTGGCCCCACACCTGGGGTGGGGCCAGACCCACCCCGGATCAGTCGAGGGGGCTGAGCGGGATGTCGAGGTAGGACTCGGCGCCCACGGGGGAGGTGATCTCAAGGCTGGTCGGGACGGAGTTGGCGTCCGCGAAGAACTGGTCGTGGGTGCCGATGACCAGCTGGAGCACGCGGCCCTGGGCCAGGACGTAGTGGGCCGGCTGGAGCGGGAAGGTCACCGTGCTGGCCTGGCCGGCCTGCTGGTTGGTGACGGTGTACGGGGCGTTGGTGATGATGTGGGCCTTGCCGGTAGCCGGGTCGCAGTCCAGCAGGTAGGCCACGATCGTGGCGTCCATGGCCCGCGGCTTCACGGTCACCCGCAGCTCCAGTTCGCCCTGGACGCGCATGGGCTGGGTCAGCGGCGCAGTGGTCCAGATCGCGGCGAGCTCGCGGTCGATCCTGTCGGTCTTGTAGACGTGCGGCAGGCCCATCCGCTCGGCCAGGCCGGTCTGGACCAGCTTCGGGGCGACGACGACCTCGGTGTCCCGTCCGGTGGCCTTGACGGCGCGGGTCCAGCCCGACTGCGGCTCCCCCTCGACCAGTTGGGCGTCACGCTGGCCCGCGACCGGTCCGGCGAGGTGGAAGCGCTTGCGGGGCAGGGCGTAGTCCTCCCAGCTGTCGTGGAAGAGGTCGGAGAGGAGGTTGTGCATGTACTCCGAGCGGACGCCGAACCGCGGCTCGCGTCCGTCACCGGCGTTGCCGCCGAGGTGGTGGTCGAGCCAGCGGTAGGCCATCTCGGTGGGCTTGGAGAGGAGGCCCGCCAGACCGGCCAGTTCGCCGTTTCCGTGATCGCCGACCTGGACGAGCAGCGACTTGGGGCCCGCGAGGTTGGTGAAGAGGTCGATGACGGCGGGCACCGAGAAGATCGTCTCGTGCCAGGCCGTGGTCAGCATGATCGGCGTCGCGGCATCGTTGTAGGCACTCAGGTGCGTACGGGGCGAGCGCTCGGCCGCGAACTCCCGGACCTCGTCGTCGACGTTGTTGTTCCGGATCTTCTCGATGATCCCGCGGAACTCCTTCGAGCAGCGCTCCTCACCGAAGAGCTGCACGAGCGCCTCGAAGGCCTTGAGGTGGCGGGTGCCGTTCTCGTAGAGCGACGCGAAGAGGTCGCCCCACGCGCTGGTGCCGGCCACGACCTTGATCCGGCGGTCCTTGGCAGCAGCCAACAGGCTCGTCCCGGCGCCGTAGGAGGAGCCGAAGAACCCGATCCGTTCGGCGTCGACACCGTCGATCTGGACCAGCGAGTTGATGATCTCGGTGGCATCGGACACGTCCTGCGGCCCGGCGACGTGGATCTCACCACCGGAAGCGGCCAGACCCCGCTGGCTGTAGGCGAGGACGGCGTAGCCGCCCAGGGCCAGACGCGGGAACATGCCGAGGTAGGCCCGGTGTCCGATGTTGATCAGCGGGGCGGGCAGGACGACCGCCGGAACGGTCTGTCCCGGCGCGAGGTTGCGCGGGATGCTCAGGGACGCGTCGATCATCGTCCCGTCCGCCATGGCGATCGAGAGCTCCCGGTAAGTGGCGACCTCCGCGTTGGTCTCGTAGGTGTCGGCCAGACCCCACTGGTCCAGGCGCCCGATCCGGCGCGGCGACGGGTCGAGAAGTGCCTCGCGGATCGCGTCCAGCTTGGCGAGGTCGTCGGCGTTGACGACGAACGGGTTCTCCGGGAAATCGGAAACGGGCATGGGTGTAACCGCCTTTGGTGGCAAGGATGGTGACGAACTGTCGGAGCCATGCTCGCTTCGCGGCGATCATCCCGGGGCACGTTCGAGGATGGTCACTCGAATGGGTGAACGGCGCGGTTCAAACCCCCAGAGCCGAAGGAGGGCGGAGCCCGTCACACGCCGGCGGCCTCCTGCGGGGAGCAGGAGGCCGCCGGAACGATCCGCTCAGGGGTTGGTGATCAGGTGGTCGAACTCGCCCGCCTTGGCGCCTCGGAGGAGTGCAGCGAACTTCGGAGCGGTGGTGCGGACGATGACATCGCCCTCATCGGATTCGCGAAGTTCGATCAGCCCGTCGACAGTGCGAACCTCAACGCAGTCAGCACTGGAACCTGAGTAACTGGACTTCTGCCAAACAGAGTTAGACATACTTGCTTTCCATGTCTTTCTTGATGGATCGAATGAAATCTCGCGACTCGCCTACCGTGAGGGCAGCCGAGTCAATCTGGGCAAGTAGCGACCGGAACCGAGCTGTGTGAGCTGGTGCATCGAAGAGAAAGTTACCGACGCCCGAGTCATCCTGGACCGTATCGAGTTCCTGCACCGGTCCTTCGGCGTAGGTGAAGTTCTCATTCGGGAGCGGGATCGTATCGGCGTCGAACAGGACGACTCGAACTGAGATATTGGACTGACCGGAAACGTCCACCAGAGCACCGAGTTGCTCGGCATGGATCCTGGCTCCGCCGAACTGCATGCGCAGCGCCGCCTCATGGATGTACGCGGTGAACGGGGTCGCTTCGGACCGGACGATGTGCTGACGCCGCAGGCGGAAGGCCGCTCTCAGATCGACCTCATGACTCGGAAGCGGCGGATAGGAGCGGGCGAAGACGGCCGAGGCATAGTCGTTCGTCTGGAGCAGCCCGTGGATGAAGGCCATCGTGTAGGCCGAGAGCCCCCGAACCTCCCGGACGGCCGTGCCCGGCAGTGATTCGCCGAGATCCATGGTTCCGCCCGGCAGCGCGTACAGACCGTTGTCGGTGCGCCGCTGGAGCAGGATGCGCCCTTCGGCATCCGTCACGACGGCAGACGCCGCCACGACGAGCCGGTTCGGCTCGGGGGCGTCGGGATCGTCGTAGTACTCGGTCCGTGCCACGCGATCACCTCCCTTCAACTGGTACCAGCGGCGGCCACCAGGCAGGGCCCGGGCAGCACTTCGCCCCGCTGGATGGCTCCAGCGGGGCGAAGTGGCGTCCGGCGGTACCGGGTCAGCCGCCGGACGGGCTCTTGGGGGCGCCGCCGCCGAAGCCGCCTCCGGCACCGCCACCGCCGAATCCGCCCGCTCCGGCACCGGCGGCGCCCTCGACGAGCTGGGTGGCGTTGTAGCCGCCGCTGGAGTCCGGCGTGCCGACGACGGTCACGCTCTGGCCGGGCTGGAGGTCGGCGACCTTGCCCTGCTTGTTGAGCTGGACCTTGGTCGAGTCCCCCGTCGTCACCTTGATCGTGTTGCCGTTGGCGTCGGTCAGGTACACCGTCGAGCCGTCGACGGCCTTGACGGTGCCGCGCGCGAAGCCGCCCTGGCCACCGCCCTGACCGCCCTGGCCACCCTGACCCTGGCCGCCCCGGCGCCCGCCACCCTGACCCTGACCGCCCTGTCCGTACCCGCCCGCCGCCTGGCCGCCCGCCGCGGCGGCCCGAGCCGGCGCCTTGCCACCGGAGGAGGTCCCGCCCTGCCCCTGCTGGTACCAGACCCCGCCCGCGAACGCCCCGGTGGCGATCACGCCACCGGCCAGCACCAGCGACAGCCACGGCAGCTTCCGCCGCGGCGGCGCCGCCAGCTCCGCGCTCACGTCCCGCGCGTCGGGCGCGGTGGCCAGCAGGGCGACCTGTTCGTCGTGCTCCATCGAAGAAGTGCTCCTACTCGTGCCGGAGGGCGTCGATCGGCCGCAGCGAGGCGGCCCGGTTGGCGGGGTAGCTGCCGAAGAACAGTCCGATGGCGACGGCGATGCCGAAGGCGCCCACTACGGACTCGGGGATGACCACCGGCTTGATGCCGACGATGCTGAAGTGCGAGCCGACGATCCCCGCCGCCACGCCCAGCCCGGCCCCGATCACCGACAGCAGGGTCGATTCGGTCAGGAACTGCCCGAGGATGACGGCCCGGGGCGCGCCGAGCGCCTTGCGGATGCCGATCTCGCGCGTCCGCTCGGTGACCGTCACCAGCATGATGTTGGTGATCCCGATCCCGCCGACCAGCAGCGAGATCGCGGCCACCGCGCCGAGCAGCACGGTGAAGGTCTTGGTCGTGCTCTCCCGGGCCGTCAGCAGCGAGGCCTGGTTGGTGATCCGGAAGTCGGCCTTGGTCGGGTCGGTGATCGCGTGCGTCCCGAGCAGTACCCGGGTGATCTCCGACTGCGCGGCCGTGGTCGTGTCGGCGGACGACGCCTGGACCAGGATCTGGTTGACCGCCCCGAAGCCGGTGAAGGCGTTCTGCACGGTCGGCAGCGGCGCGATCACCACGTCGTCCGGGTCGGTGAACCCGCTGCCGCCCTTGGCGGCCAGCACGCCCACCACCGTGAACGGCGTCCCGCCGAGCACGATCTTCTTCCCGACCGGGTCCTCGGCGTCGAACAGCTGCTTGGCCGTCGTGGCGCCGAGCACCGCGACCTTGCGCGAGCCGAGCACGTCGTCCTCGGTGAAGTAGTCGCCGTGGGCGACCTTCTGGTTGGAGGTCTCGAAGTACGCGGGGTAGGTGCCCACGACCGAGCCGGGGCTGTACGAGATGTTCCCGTACAGCGCCGTCGCGCTCGTCGTGACCACCGGCGCGACGGACTTGATCGCCGACGAGTCGGTGTCGCTCGCCAGCGCCTTGGCGTCGGCGACCGTCAGCTTCTTCACCGAGGAGGTGGCCCGCGAGCCACCGGCCGCCGAACCGGCACTGACGGTGAGGGAGTTGGTGCCGAGCGAGGTGATCGAGTCCTTCACCGCCTGGGAGGAGCCGTTGCCGACCGCCAGCAGCAGGATCACCGAAGCGACACCGATCAGCACCCCGAGCATGGTGAGCGCGGAGCGCACCTTGTTGGCGGCCAGGCCGCCGACCGCGAAGCGGAGCGTCTGCCAGAGGATCACGCCGACACCCCCTGTCGGCGCAGGGCGGGCGGGGGCCCGTCGACCGGCGCCTGCCGGACGTCGCTGACGATCTGCCCGTCGACCAGGCGCAGCACCCGCTTGGCGTGCAGGGCGACCTCGTCCTCGTGGGTGATCAGCACGACGGTGCGGCCGGTGGCGTTGAGCCCGTCGATCAGGCCCAGCACCTCCTCCGTCGAGCGGCTGTCCAGGTTGCCGGTCGGTTCGTCGGCGAGCAGCATCGCGGGCGCCGTGACCAGCGCCCGGGCCACCGCGACGCGCTGCTGCTGGCCGCCGGAGAGCTGGTTGGGCTTGTGCCCGGCCCGCTCGCCGAGGCCGACCAGGGACAGCGCGGCCATCGCCCGCCGCCGGCGCTCCGCCGACCGGACGCCCGCGTAGGCGAGCGGCAGCTCGACCTGGGCGAGGGCGGTGGTGCGCGGCACCAGGTTGAAGGACTGGAAGACGAAGCCGATCTTGCGGTTGCGGACCAGGGCGAGCTGCTGCTCGTCGAGGTGGCCGACGTCGGTGCCGTCCAGCAGGTAGCGGCCGGAGGTGGGGATGTCGAGGCAGCCGAGGATGTTCATCAGGGTGGACTTGCCGGAGCCCGAACTGCCCATCACGGCGACGTAGTCGCCCTGTTCGATGTCCAGGTCGACGCCGGCCGGTTCGTCCGTCCCGGGCCGGGACGGGCCGCGCAGGGCGTGCACGGTGGCGTCGCCGTGCCCGTACGACTTGGTGAGCCGGCTGATCCGGATCACCGGCACGGGTTGCGCGGGGACGCGTTTGTCGATGACGTGCTGCATGCTCAGCCCTTACCGCCGCGGCCGCCGCCACCGGCGCCACCGGCACCGCCGCCGGTACCGCCCGGGATGCCGACCGCGCCGCCGTTGCCGCCCCGGCCACCGCCGCCGCCACCGCCGCCCAGGCCCGGGAAGGAGCCGTTCGGGAAGCCGTTGGTGCCGCTGGTGGTGGGGAGTTGGACCTTGTCGCCCTCCTTGAGACCGGAGGTCACCTGCACGGTGCTGTCGCCCTCGACGCCCACGCCGACGTCGACCCGCTCGGTGGCCCCGCCCTCGTGCACCACCGTGGCGGTCCGCGAGGTGCCGGTGCCGGACAGCGCCGAGGTCGGCAGCGAGAGCGCGTTGTCCGCCTCGCCGGTGATCACCTGGACGGTCGCGCTGAGGCCGGTGCGCAGCGTGCTGGTGTCCCCGCTGAGCTGCAGGGTGGCCGCGTACTGGACGGCGGAGGAGCCGGCCGCGCCGCTGCCGCTGCTCGACGGCAGCGAACTGACGGACAGCACGGTCGCGTTGAGCTTGGTGTCGGACTGGGCGTTCAGCGTGACGGTGGCGGCCTCGCCCTTCTTCAACTTGAGCGAGTCCAGCTCGGAGAAGTTGGCGGTGACCTGCATCCCGGTCGGGTTGGTCAGCACGATGAAGCCGCTGGGCGATCCCGAACTCGCGCTGCTACCAGTGGACTTGGTGGCCGAGGAGGAGGACGCGCCGGAGGTCGTGGCGCCCACCGTGTCCCCGACCTTCGCCGAGACCGAGGCGACCGTGCCGTCCACCGAGGCGGTGAGCGTCGTCCCGGCAAGCGCCGCCTGGGCGTTGGTGAGGGTGGTCTGCGCGGTGGCGACCTGCTGCTGGGCCTGGGCGACGGCCGCGTCGTCGACCTTGGTGGTGGTGATGGTGGTGGTCTGCGGGGCGGGCGTACTGCTCCCGCCCGCCCCGCGACCCCCACCGGAGCCGCTGCCGCCGCTCGCCGGGGGTGTGGCCCCGGGCAGCGGCTCGGTGGTCGTGGTGGTGACGCCTGCCTGCGCCTTGGTGAGGTTGGCGTTCGCCGTGGTGAGCGCGGACTGGGCGGCGTCCACCTGCTGCTGGGCCGCCGTGGTGTCGACCGTCGCCAGCACCTGGCCCTTCTTGACGGCGTCGCCGACCGCGACCTTGACCGCGGTGAGCCGCCCGCCCGTGGCGAAGTCCTGGGCGGCGTCGGTCGGGGAGGCCAGGGTGCCGGTTCCGGACACCGTGGCCAGGACCGTTCCCTTGGTGACGGTCGCGGTACGGGCGACCGGCTTGGCGGCGGCCGTGCCGCCGCTGCCGTCGAGCGTGGCGTACACCAGGGCCGCACCGCCCAGCAGGGCCACGCCGAGCGCGGAGTTGACGAGGACGGCACCGCGCCGCCGTGGGAGCACCTTCATGGCGGACAGCTTCGCCGGGCGCTCTTGCGCTGCCCTGGGCGGCGGCTGGGAGAAGACTGACCGGCCGGATCCGGACATCCCTCCTATATCCACCGGCCCGCGCGGGCGGCTTGGGCGGGGCAAGGGCGATCGTTGGCCGAACTCCCAGCGCTCTCCCAGCAATCTCCGGCCATCCGGGAGGGCTTCCTCAGACGGCCCTCAGACACGCCTTGCCCCCCAGCCGGCCCCGCGCGCCCGCCCCGCGCGCCCCCGCGCCCCGGGACGCCGCAGGGGCGCACCCCGACCGGAGTGCGCCCCTGCGGGCGGAAAGGCGACCGGCCTCAGCCGTCGATCTCCTTGCGGAAGCCCTCCGCCACCGCCAGGAAGATCGAGTTGCCCTCGGTCTCGCCGATCGAGATCCGCACGCCCTCCGGGAACGGCCGGACCATCACCCCGGCCGCCGCGCAGGCCGCCGCGAAGTCCTGCGAGCGCTCGCCGAGCCCGAGCCAGACGAAGTTGGCCTGCGAGTCCGGGACGTCCCAGCCCTGGGCGCGCAGCCCGGCGACGACCCGGGTGCGCTCGGCGACCAGCGCCTCGACCCGCTCCAGCAGCGCCTCCTCGGCGCGCAGCGAGGCGACGGCGGCGTCCTGGGCGAGCTGGCTGACGCCGAACGGGACGGCGGTCTTGCGCAGCGCGTTCGCGACCGGCTCGTGGGCGATCGCGAAGCCGACCCGCAGGCCCGCCAGGCCGTACGCCTTGGAGAAGGTGCGCAGCACGCAGACGTTGGGGCGGTCGCGGTAGAGGTCGATGCCGTTGGGCACCTCGGCGTCGCGGATGAACTCGATGTACGCCTCGTCGACGACGACCAGGACGTCACCGGGGACGGCGTCCAGGAAGCGCTCCAGCTCGGCGCGGTGGATCACGTTGCCGGTGGGGTTGTTGGGGTTGCAGACGAAGACCAGCCGGGTGGCCGGGGTGACGGCGGCGAGCATCGCGTCCAGGTCGTGGTCGCCGTTGTCCTTGAGCGGGACCGGGACGGGCGTGGCGCCGGCGATCTGGGTGATGATCGGGTAGGCCTCGAAGGAGCGCCAGGCGAAGATCACCTCGTCGCCCGGGCCGGCGGTGGCGAGCACCAGCGACTGGGCGACGCCGACCGAGCCGGTGCCGAGGGCGATGTGCTCGGCGGGCACGCCGAAGCGCTCGGCGAGGACGGCGGTCAGCTCGCTGACACCCATGTCCGGGTAGCGGTTGAAGGAGCCGGCCGCCGCGACCGCCGCCTCCAGGACGCCGGGCAGCGGGTCGTTCGGGTTCTCGTTCGAGGACAGCTTGTAGGCGTCGGCGCCGGCCGGCTTGCCGGGCTTGTAGGTGGGGATGCCGTCCAGGCTCGGGCGCAGGCGCGGGCCCGGCGCTGAGGTACCACTGCTCACGGTCGTACTCCTTCGTCTTCTCTGCCGGTCCGCCCGCCCTCGCACGGCCGGGATCGCCGCCGTGCCGCGGTACCTGGCCACGTCCCCGGGAATCCCGGAACGCGCCCGGACCAACCCCGGTCGGGTGCCTTGCACGATACCGACCGCCCTCACCCGTAGGAGTGAGATGCCCGGACGGGTGACAGGCGCAGATCAGCCATTCTGCCCGGTTCCTTTGGCACATGTCAGAGGTAAGACGGCTGGATTCGGGAGGGGATCGAAGGGGTGCACCCCGGCTCACTCATGGAGAAACGTATCTCCAAAGGCTCCCGATGCGCCGGTCACAGACCCTTGTCAGGAGCCATACGATCGGTCCGCCATGACAGCAGCAGCCAACCAGAGCGGTCGGCGTCCCACCACCTCACGGCGTCTGGAGCGGGCCGGCATCCGGGATGTGGCAGCAGCCGCCGGAGTGTCGATCACCACCGTCTCCGATGCGCTGAACGGAAAGGGCCGCCTGCCCGACGAGACCCGCAGCCGGGTGCGCGAGGTCGCCGAGCGCCTCGGCTACCGCCCCTCGGCCGCAGCCCGCACCCTGCGCACCGGACGGTCCGGCCTGATCGGGCTGACCGTCACGACGTACGGCGAAGAACCCTTCACCTTCACCGAGTTCGCCTACTTCGCCGAGATGGCCCGGGCCGCCACCAGCGCCGCCCTCGGCCGCGGCTACGCGCTGGTCGTGCTGCCCGCCTCCTCCCGCCACGACGTCTGGGGCAACATCGCCCTGGACGGCACCGTGGTGATCGACCCGCCCGACCAGGACCCGCTGGTCAGCGAGCTGTACCGGTCCGGCGTGCCGGTGGTCAGCGACGGCAAGCCCGGCAACTGCCCGGTCACCGCCTGGGTCGACAACGACCACGAGGCCGCCGTGCTCGGCATCCTCGACCACCTCTCCGAGGCCGGCGCCCGCCGGATCGGCCTGCTCACCGGCACCAGCACCGACACCTACACCCGGCTCTCCACCGAGGCCTACCTCGGCTGGTGCGCCAAGGTCGGCCAGGAGCCGGTGTACGAGGCCTACCCCGCGCACGACCCGGCGGCCGGCGCCGTCGCCGCCGACCGGCTGCTCGCCCGCCCGGACCGCCCGGACGCGGTGTACGGCCTGTTCGACCCCAACGGCACCGACCTGCTGGCCGCCGCCCGCCGGTACGGCCTGCGGGTCCCGGACGACCTGCTGCTGGTCACCTGCAGCGAGAGCGACGTCTACGCGGCCACCGAACCGCCGATCACCACCCTCTCGCTCAAACCGCGCAAGATCGGCACCACCGTGGTCAACCTCCTCATCGACGCCATCGAGGGGGTCGACTCCGGGACGGGCGTGGACATCGCCCGGCTCTTCCCGCCCCGCTTCCGCACCGCCGGCAACGGCCCGCCCCCCGGCACCCTGATGCCGACCGAACTGATCGTCCGCGCCTCCTCCCAGCGCCGCAGCCCGCGCACCACCGTCAGCCCGCCGCGCCCCCCGGGCGAGGTGTAGCGCAGCGGGCGGGAAGGCGGCGAACAGCCGCCGGTACGCCCACGAAAAACCCACGAGACCCTACCGAGCCGGGGCAAAACGGACCCTGCGGGACCGCCCGGCTGACGCTCCGGAGGATTGGATACCCACCAGGTGACGACGGCGGGAGAGTGGTCTTCCTATGATGGGCGAATGACACCCGAGGACCGCTTCCCCGGACCTGAGCACCCCCACTCAGGCCCCCGCCACCAGCCGGACCTCGACGTGCTGCCGTACGGCACCTACTACGAACCCGAACCCGCCCAGGGCTACCAGGACACCCCGTACGAAGCGGAGACCTACAGCGGCTACGGCGGCGCCCGCTACCTGGAACAGCACTGGCACGACGGCCAGGGGCAGGGGCAGGGGCACACCGTGCACGCCCAGGTCGGCTACGAAGGCGGTTACGAACCCCAGGAGCGCGGCGGCTACGGGCAGCAGGACCACACCGGCTACGAGCCCACCCTGCCCGACCAGCCCTCCCCGGCCCTCCAGCTCGCGGACCAGCTCGGCGACCAGCTGACCGACCAGCTCGGCGACCAGCTCACCGACCGCGACGACCCGCCGACCATCGAGCTCGGCCCGCCGCTGCCCGACCCCTCCGCGCCGACCTACCCGTACCCGGCCCCCGGCCCCGGCGAGCCCCCCGGCCCGGTCTACGTCGTCGGCGACGTGCACGGCTACCTGGAGGAGCTGCGCGCCGAACTCCACCACCAGGGCCTGATCGACGACGGCGGCCACTGGTCCGCCGGCCGCGCCCGGATCTGGTTCCTCGGCGACTTCACCGACCGCGGCCCGGACGGCATCGGCGTCATCGACCTGGTCATGCAGCTCGCCGCGGAGGCCGCCGCGGCCGGCGGCTACTGCCGCGCCCTGATGGGCAATCACGAACTGCTCTTCCTCGGTGCCGCCAAGTACGGCGACGAGCCCGTCCAGTCCACCGCCGGCACCGCCTCCTTCCTCGCCGCCTGGCGGCTCAACGGCGGCCAGCAGAACGACCTGGACCGGCTGGAGGCCCACCACATCAGCTGGCTCTCCCGGCTGCCCGCCATGGGCCTGGAGGACGGCCACCTGCTGCTGCATTCCGACACCACGGCGTACCTGGAGTACGGCGAGTCCATCCCGGACGTCAACGACGCGGTGCACAGCCTGCTCGCCGACGGCGGCGTGGACGAGTGGTGGGACTGCTTCCGCCGCTTCACCAAGCGCTTCGCCTTCCGCGGCGACGCCGGGCCGATGGCCGTCCACGAGCTGCTCGACACCTTCGGCGGCAGCCGGGTCGTGCACGGGCACAGCCCGATCCCGTACCTCACCGGCGCCGTGCACGCGGACGACGGGCAGCCGCCGCACATCCCGGGGCCGTACGTGTACGCGGACGACCTGGCGGTGGCGATGGACGGCGGGGTCACCATGGAGGGCCGGCTGCTGGTCGCGCGGCTGCCGATCTGACGACCTGTCGACCTTCTGACCTGACGGCCTGACAGTCATCGGCATCACTGGAACAGTTGTTCCCGGCGCTCGCGCCCCCACGCGCGCGCGGGCCGGGGCGCGAAATTCCGGAAACCGACTGTCAGCACGGGCGCACCCGCCCCTACCATGAGGCACACCACACCCGGCCGCCCGTCCGGCGGCCCGCCTCCGCGCCCGCCCCGGTGCCCTGAGGATGTCCCGCGTCCTCGATGCGGTCCCGCGTCCTCGCCGCCGGGCCGGGGGTCCGCATGAACGGGGTCCCCATGTCCAACCCCCCGCCGCTGCTAGCCGAGGACCGCCCGGAGTACGAGCGCCTCCTCGCCGAAGCCCTGCGCGACCGCACCGTCCTCACCGCCCTGCGCGCCCCCGGCGCGCTCGGCACCGACCAGCTCCGCGCCCTCGCCCTGCGCGACGCCGACGCCGTCAACACCGCCGCCGCCACCGAGTACGCCCACTACACCGCGCTGCGCGAGACCCTGCGGGCCACGCCCCCGCCGCCGGCCGACGTCGAACCGTACGCCCCCGGCCTGCTCAGCCAGCTGCGCTCCGCCGACGGCGGCGCCGGGCTGTTCCCCGTCCTCACCGTGCTCACCCCGATCCTCGCCTGGGCCGCCGCCCTCGTCCTGCTGCTGGTCGGCTACCTGATGCGCGCCGCCGGCTCCGGCCTCGCGCTCGCCCGCGCGATGGTCACCGCCGGCTGGGTGGCGCTCGCCGCCGGGGTCGCCGCCATGGCCGTCGGTGTCATAGGCCTGCTGCTCACCGCCCTACGGGACGGCGCCGCCGCCGTCCCGGCCGGCACCGACCCCGAGCTGGCCGCCGAACTCGGCGCCGCCCGCGCGGAGTGGCGCACCGCCCTGCGCGAACGCGGCCTGCTGCCCTACCTCCACGGCCACCTGCCCGCCGTCGCCGGCCGCCCGGCCCCCGGCTACACCAGCCCGGACTTCTCCAGCCCGGACTTCACCGGCCCCGACGCCACCGGCCCCGACGCCACCGGCGCGGAACCCACCCGCCCCGACTTCGCCCGCCCCGACTTCTCCAGCCCCGGCTACAGCCCGCCGGCCTTCACCAGCCCCGGCCCCGACGGCATCACCGACCCCCAGGGCCGCAGCCCCCGCCCGGCCGCCTTCACCCCGCCCGACTTCACCGGCCCGGGTTACACCCCGCCGGACTTCACCGGCCCGGACGAGGTCGGCTGACCACGCCCGGAAGCCCGTCGGCAGCCGCGCCGGGCGCCCTACCTCCCTGCCGCGGCGGCCACCTCGGCTGCCGCCCGGACGAACGCGCGCACGCGCTCGGTGGTGTTGCCCGGGAGCCAGACCGGGCCGCGTTCGATCGGCGGGGCGTCGTGGATGGGGACGTAGGCGAGGTCGGGGCGCGGGTAGTAGCGGCGGCAGTGCTCGCCGACCGGCAGGACGCCCCGGCCCAGGGCGACCAGGCTGAGCATCTCGGAGAAGGTACTGCCCGACGGGCCCTTGGGCACGGCACGGCCGGACGGCGTGCGGTCGGGGGTGCGGTCCCGCTTGAAGCCGACCGAGGTGACCGCCGGGTACTGCACCACCGGGTGGTCCCCGAGGACTTCGAGCGACACCGAGGCCTCGGCGGCCAACGGGTGCCCGGCCGGCACCGCCAGGAGCCGCCGCTCGCTGAGCAGGACCGGACCGACGGCCATGCCGCCGAAGGGGTAGGAGGCCAGCAGGATGTCGATCGAGCCGTCCTCCAGGCTGGCCCGGGAGTTGGAGAGCTGCACCTCCCGCACGTCCACCCGGCACTCGGGGTGCCGCTCGCCGAACAGCGCCACCGCCCTGAACAGCACCGGCGCCGTCCACTCGCCCAGGAACGCGACCTTCAGCCCACCCGTCACCCCGCGCCCGGCGTCCACCGCCCGGCGCACCGCCTCCTCCATCGCGGCCACCACCGGGGCGAGGTCCGCGGCCAGTTGCCGCCCGACCGGGGTGAGCCGGACGGACCGGCTGGAGCGGTCGAACAACGGGACGCCGATCCGGCGTTCCAGCGCCTTGACCACCTGGCTGACCCGCCCGGTGCTGAGCCGCAGCCGCTCGGCGGTCCGCCCGAAGTGCAGCTCCTCGGTCAGGGCGAGGAAGACCTCGGTCTCCAGCCGTTCCAGCATGCCGCCCCACCCCTTCGACCCGGCATCGTTTAACCGGGCTCAACGATCGTACGGTGATCCGCCATTGATGACCGCCCCCGGGCCGGAGGATCGTTGACCCCGTCACCGCACGAGACACCACACCACCGGAGCCGATCACCATGCGCGTCGTCGCCCTCGACCACCTGGTCCTCAACGTCGCCGACATCGAGCGGTCGCTCGCCTTCTACACCGGCCTGCTCGGCCTGGCTCCCGTCCGGGTCGACGAATGGCGCGCCGGGAAGGTCTCCTTCCCCTCCGTCCGGGTCAGCGGCGAGACGATCATCGACCTCTTCCACCGCCCCCGCCACGAGTCCAACGTCGACCACATCTGCCTCACCGTCGAGCCCCTCGACTGGCAGGAGGTCGTCGACTCCGGCGTCTTCACCGTCCTCGACGGCCCCGGCCCCCGCTACGGCGCCCGCGGCACCGCCACCTCCCTCTACGTCCAGGACCCGGACGGCAACACCGTCGAACTCCGCTGGTACCCGCAGGACACCACCGGCTGAAAGAGCAGGGTGCCGCCCCGGACCCTCGGGGGAGGACCGGGTCGGCACCCGCAGTACGCCTCAGGGCCGCTCGTCCGGACCGTTGGTCCCGGGCCGCTCGTCCGGGCCGCTCGTCCGGGCCGCTCAGACGATCTTCAGATGGGGCAGCCAGTCCACCTGGACGATGACGCACACCACGCCCCCGGACCCGTCGAGGCCCAGCCACACCGGGTGGGTGCCGTCGCTGTCGGTGGCGAACGCGAGCAGGTCCGCGCCCGACTCCTCGTCCACGGTACGCAGGAAGAACCCGGAGCCGGAGTCGAGGTCCTCACCGGCCTCCTCGTCCCGGTCCACCAGGGCGCGCCGGAACCGCTTCTGGAGGACCGGCCAGGCCCCGGCGTCCGCAAAACACCCCGTCGCGCCGTCCGTGCTGAACCCGTACGCCTCGCCGTCCCGCAGCAGCCTGAGGTCGTCCCCCTCCCCGAGGGCCATCGTCCAGGAGTCGACGGGTCCGTCGCCCACCCGCAGCCGGAGCGCTGGTGTCCCAGTGCGCTCGACCCAGGCACCCTCGAACTCGCAGTGGTACCCGAACCCGATCGTCGCCACCTCCGTCGGGTAGCTGCCGGGCAGCACCTCGACCGTGATGTCCGGCCGCCCGGTGTCGAGCGGATCGGCCACCGCCAGCCGGCCGCTGGGGACCCGCAGGCGTGGGCCGGCCTTCGGCTCCAGCACCACCATGTTCTCCCGGTGATCGCTGGTGGTGAGCCGGGTGCCGGGCACGAACAGGGCGGGGAGGTCCCCCGGCCCGCCCGGGCGCGGCGGGAGCCACGGCTCCGCCGCGGCTGCGGACACCGGCTCCGTGAGCGGCGCCGCGGTGGGCCGGACCGTGCCGTCGAGCCCCCACCGGTCGGCCGAGAGGAGCGGCCAGTCGTCGAAGTCCGGCCGCCGGAGCCAACGTTCCTCCTCGGAGGCACTCGGCACGGTCACCGTCCTGGGCCCGGCGTCCCCTCGGGGCCGGTGCGACACCCGGCCCCGTCCGCCCGGGAACAGCTCGACCGCCATCCGGTCGGCGACCCGGTCGAACTCCGGTGCCTCCGGGCCCGAGTAGCCCCAGCGCTCGTGGTACCTCCGCAGCAGCCGGCCCTCCTCCAGCAGCCGCAGCTCCAGGTGCTCCACCCGTCGCCCGTGCTCGTCGTACACCCACACACCCGCGTAGTGGTCCCGCCACGACACCAGGCGCACTTCGAGCGGCACCGAACGCCCCGCGCTCCGGTACACCACGACGTACGGCAGGCCCGCCGCGTCCCGGGCCCGCGCCTCCTGCGGCCGCAACGCGCCCACCGCGGCACCCGCCGCGAAGTCCCACCCCTCGGCATGGCCCAACTCGACCACCGGACCGCTCACCCGCACGCCTCCTCGCTCATCGGTCCGAGCAAGGTACCGGAGCCCGCCGACAGCCCGGTTCAGTGCAGCAGTTCCGCGGCCGGGGTGTGGTTCCCGGTCGCCGAGGCGCCGGCCATCGCGGCGGCCGCCGTCGCCGGGGCGGTGCCGGGCGGCACCACCAGCAGCAGGAAGTGGTCCTGGAAGCCCCGGGTGATGCTGATCGTCGCATCGCTGCCGGGGAACCAGTTGATCTTGACGGTCAGGCCGTTCGCCGCGACCGACCTGGGCACGCCGTCCCAGGCCGAGGTGTCGAGGCCGACCCGGACGATCCGTCCGAAGTGGGCGCCGAGTGCGGTGATCAGGTCCGGCAGTTCGGCGAGGACACGGTCCGAACGGGGCCACCAGGCCCCGTCGAAGACGCCGTCCCGCGTCATCGTCGGCTCCAGTTCCAGCCGCGGGAGCAACGGGACGC
This sequence comes from Kitasatospora sp. NPDC001309, assembly GCF_042896295.1. Classification (NCBI taxonomy): domain Bacteria; kingdom Bacillati; phylum Actinomycetota; class Actinomycetes; order Kitasatosporales; family Streptomycetaceae; genus Kitasatospora; species Kitasatospora sp. NPDC001309. The sequence goes on from NZ_JBIAXC010000006.1 coordinate 90,474, forward strand.
CCGGGACCGGCCACGGCCCGGAGGGGAACGAGCTGGGGAGAGGAATCGGCATCATACGGAGCCGCCCGTCCGGTCCACGCGGGACCCATCACCACCCAGGGCGACGTCGGCGCTGCTGCCGGTGTTCGGAATGTCCTCGGTTACCCCCACGCTACTCCGCCGCAGCCTCCCCCGGAGCCCGGCCGACCGGCGCCGGCCCGCGTCCTCCCCTCCGGGACGCGGGCCGGCGCCGGTCAGCGCGTCAGTCGACCAGGGGGAGGTAGACCTTGTTGCCCTGGGCGGCGAACTCGGCGGACTTCTCGGCCATGCCGGCCAGCGCCTCGGCGTCGAAGTCCGTCGTGACGGCGGTGGAACCGTCACCGTGCTCGTCGCGGATCTTCTGGGAGATCTTCATCGAGCAGAACTTCGGGCCGCACATGGAGCAGAAGTGCGCGGTCTTGGCCGGCTCGGCGGGGAGGGTCTCGTCGTGGAAGTCGCGGGCGGTCTCCGGGTCGAGGGCCAGGTTGAACTGGTCCTCCCAGCGGAACTCGAAGCGGGCGTCGGAGAGGGCGTCGTCCCAGGCCTGGGCGCCGGGGTGGCCCTTGGCGAGGTCGGCGGCGTGGGCGGCGATCTTGTAGGTGATCACGCCGGTCTTGACGTCGTCCCGGTTCGGCAGGCCCAGGTGCTCCTTGGGCGTGACGTAGCAGAGCATCGCGGTGCCCCACCAGGCGATCATCGCGGCGCCGATGCCCGAGGTGATGTGGTCGTAGCCGGGGGCGACGTCGGTGGTGAGGGGGCCGAGGGTGTAGAACGGCGCCTCGTCGCAGATCTCCTTCTGGAGATCCATGTTCTCCTTGATCTTGTTCATCGGGACGTGGCCCGGGCCCTCGATCATCACCTGGACGTCGCGCTCGCGGGCGATCCGGCCGAGCTCGCCGAGGGTCTGCAGTTCGGCGAACTGGGCCTCGTCGTTGGCGTCGGCGATGGAGCCGGGCCGCAGGCCGTCACCGAGCGAGAAGGTGACGTCGTAGGCGGCCAGGATGTCGCAGAGTTCCTCGAAGTTGGTGTAGAGGAAGTTCTCCTGGTGGTGCGCCAGGCACCAGGCCGCCATGATCGAGCCGCCGCGGGAGACGATGCCGGTCTTGCGGCGCGCGGTGAGCGGGACGTACCGCAGCAGCACGCCCGCGTGGACGGTCATGTAGTCGACGCCCTGCTCGCACTGCTCGATGACGGTGTCGCGGTAGACCTCCCAGCTGAGCTCCTCGGCCCTGCCGTCGACCTTCTCCAGCGCCTGGTAGAGCGGCACGGTGCCGATCGGCACGGGGGAGTTGCGCAGGATCCACTCGCGGGTGGTGTGGATGTTGCGGCCGGTGGAGAGGTCCATGACGGTGTCGGCGCCCCAGCGGGTGGCCCAGGTCATCTTCTCCACCTCCTCCTCGATCGAGGAGGTGACGGCGGAGTTGCCGATGTTGGCGTTGATCTTCACCAGGAAGTTGGTGCCGATGACGGCCGGCTCCACCTCGGGGTGGTTCACGTTCACCGGGATGACGGCGCGGCCGCGGGCCACCTCGTCCCGCACGAACTCCGGCTCCAGGCCCTCGCGCAGCGCCACGAACTCCATCTCCGGCGTCACCACGCCCCGCTTGGCGTAGGCGAGTTGGGTGACGGCGACGCCGCCGCGGCCACGCAGCGGACGGCGCGGGCGGCCGGGGAAGACCGCGTCCAGGTTGCGCAGGTTCCCGCCGCGCGGGGAGGTGTGCTTGATCCCGTCGTCCTCGGGGCGCGTCTCGCGGCCGTCGTACTCCTCGACGTCGCCGCGCTGGCGGATCCAGGCGTCGCGCAGGGCGGGCAGCCCGCGCCGCACGTCGGGCTCGTACGCCGGGTCGGTGTACGGGCCGGAGGTGTCGTACAGCGGCACGGTCCGGCCGTTGGTGAGCTGCACCTCGCGGTACGGGGCCCGCAGGTCGGGGCGGGATCCGTCGCGGTAGGCCTTGCGCCAGGCCGGGGTGGGGTAGCCGGTGCGCTCGCTGCTGGGCGTGCTGCGGGCAGGCTGCGGCTGTGCTTCGAACGTGGTCATCTGACCTTCACTCCCTACGCCGGCATTACCCGGTCCAGGTTCCTGCGGTCGACGCAGCCGTCGGTCCGTCCGTCGACGGTCCGGTCAGCGTCCTCTCAGCCCGGTGCTCCGAGCTCCCGCGTCGCAGGCGGTGTTGCCTGCACATGACGCCAACACGGTAGCGAGCCGATCGCCGCAGGTCCAGACGGTCCCCGAAACGGATCCGCGGGGGGAACGGCCGAGGCCCGGCCCCCGCGAACGGGGTGCCGGGCCTCCGGAGGTGCTCCGCGCGGTGCGCGGAGCGGGGTCAGTTCTTGGCGGCCTTCTTGACCAGGATCACCACGGCGGCGGCGATGCCGACGACCACCAGCAGCTTGATCACGATGCTCAGCAGGGCGCCGACCACGCCGAACACGAAGGCGATGACGTTCCAGGCCAGCACCAGGACCAGCACCGGGATGACGATGTTGCGCACCCAGGAGGGCAGCGACTTCCAGAGCTCAGCCATGTCGGTTCCTCTTCTCCCCTCGGGTCGGCCGCCGTCCGGTAACCGCATCCCGCTTGCTTTCGATGCTTCGAGCTTACGGCGGCGGAAGCGGCGGAACGAGGGCCTTCGGCCCGGAGAGAACCCCTAGATCACCCCGATCCCACCCCCCGGGAAGACCCCCGAGAAACGGCGGGGGAACGAGTTCAGACCGGCCAGCGCTCGCCGCGCCAGGCGGCGTCCCAGAACATCCACTCGTAGCGCGAGGTGGTCGTGAAGTGCTCGACCACCCGGCGGCGTTCGGCCGCCGAGAGCTCCTCGCCGAGCCGGTCGGTGAGCGCCAGCACCCGGCGGACCACGGACTGGAAGGCCTCGTCGCCGTAGGTGGCGATCCACTTGGCGTACAGCGGGTCGGGGGAGCCCTGGGCGAGCAGTGCCTCGCCGACCCGGGCGTAGATCCAGTAGCAGGGCAGCACCGCGCCGAGCGCCTCGGCGAAGGACCCGCCGTACACGGTGGCCAGCAGGTAGCTGGTGTAGGCGCGGGTGGTCGGCAGCACCGGTTCGGCGGCGGCCTCCTCGGCGGTGCCGCCGAAGGCGGTCAGGAACTCGGCGTGCATGCCCTGCTCGGCGGCGAGCGCGCCGACCGCGTCGTCGGCGAAGGCCCGCACGTCGGCCTCGCCGGGGGCCTTGGCGGCGCAGACGGCGAGGGCGCGGGCGTAGTCGCGCAGGTAGTGCGAGTCCTGGACGACGAAGTGGCGGAAGGCCTCGCGCGGCAGGGTGCCGTCGGTGAGGCCGCCGATGAAGGGGTGGGCGAGGATCTCGGCGTAGATCGGCTCGATCGACGCCCAGAGCTCTTCGCTGAGGCTACGGGTCATGCCCACGACCCTACGACGGCTGCGCCCCCGCCCTTCGGCTCCGTCGCGTCCGCCTCCGGGACCAGGGGCGTTCGGCACCAACTCGTCCGGTGGGAGCTTCCCCCGGAGCGGGCCGCCTGTCAGGCTTGGGCGGCATGAAGGGTTTCGTCATCAAGACACTGATCAACGCGGCGGCCATCTGGGTCGCCGCCTGGATCGTCAGCGGCATCCAACTCGCCGAGGGCAAGGCCGACTGGCAGCACAAGACGCTGACGGTGCTCGGCGTCGCCGTCGTCTTCGGCCTCATCAACTGGCTGATCAAGCCGGTCGTGAAGCTGTTCTCGTTCCCGTTGTTCATCCTCACGCTGGGCCTGATCACCTTCGTGATCAACGCCCTGATGCTGCTGCTCACCTCGTGGGCCTCCACCAAGCTGGAGTTGGACTTCCACGTGTCCACCTTCGGCTCCGCGCTGGTCGGTTCACTGATCATCAGCCTGGTCTCCTGGGGTCTGCACCTGGCCCTGGACGACGACTGATCCGTCGTGCGCGGTGTCGCACGCGGCCGTGGAAGGGGCCCGTGCCCGGGTGGGTGGTCCACCGGGTACGGGCCCCTTCGTCGTCCCCGGGGGTCCCCGGCCGTCGCCCCCGGGGCGCACCGAGCACCCGGCACGACCCGCTCACCCCGCGTCGCACCCCCGCAGGATGTCCGCGAGCTCGGCGTCCAGCTCCTTCCCGATGGACTCCCCGCCCACCGGCACCAGCCGGTCCGCCCGCGCCAGGAAGGCGGTCAGCGGCGCCGCCGGGGCGTGCAGCACGGCGTGCCCGTTGGGGGAGCACAGCGCGATGCGGACCTCGGCGGGCTCCCCGCCGAGCGGCCGGACGCGCACGTCGCCCTCGCCGGACGGGCCGCCGAGGCCGTCCAGCAGCAGCTCGCGCGCGAACACCCAGGTGACCGGGGCGTCACCGGGCAGGTGGAAGGTGAACCGGACCGCGTAGGGATCGCCCGCCTCGTACGCGAGGTCCACCACGGTGCGGAAGGACAGCTCGGGCGAGACCACGAGGTTCATCGCCAGGTGTCCCTGGACAGTGCTGTGCTGCATGGCGCCGGTACCTCTCTTCTGCTCTTCTGCCGGTGTTTCGACCCTTTCCCGGGGTTTCGACCGTTTCCCTCCGCGGGGAGACTCACGCACAACGCTCCAGCCCCGGAGGTCACCATGGGCCCCGACAACCGAACCCCGCCGCCGCGCCCGGTGGTCAAACGGACCGCGCGGGCGATCCTGCTGGAGCTGGACCCGGACGATCCGCACGGTCCGGCCTCGATCGTGCTGATCCGGCGGGTCCGGCCCGGGGCGCCGCACCCGTACTGGATCACCCCGGGCGGCGGCGTCGAGCGCGAGGACCGCACCGTGGTCGAGGCGCTGCACCGCGAGGTGGACGAGGAACTGGGCGGCAAGGTCGTGGACGTGGTGCCCGCCTTCGTCGACACCATCAGCCACACCCACCACGACGACGGCACCCCGCTGCACCCGCACGGGGTCAAGGTGCAGCACTTCTTCGTCTGCCGGCTGGCCTCGATGGACCTCAGCCGACGGCACGGGCCCGAGGTGACGGACCCGAACGGCGAGTACGAGGTGGTCCGGCTGCCGTTCACCCGCGAGGGCGTGACCTCGGTGAACGTCGTCCCGCCCCGGCTCCGGGCGTACCTCGCGGCCAACATCGAGGGCATCCGCGCGCTCCTCGCGCCCGACCTCGGCTGAGCCCCGGGGCCGGTCGCCGGGGCCGGTCCCCGACACCGGCCCGGCGCTACCCGGCCGCCAGTTCGCCGACCAGGTCGTGCCGGATCCGCTCGGCCGGCAGCCCCGCCCGCAGCAGCACCCCGACCCCGCGCCGGACCATCGCGGGCGGGCCGCTGAGCACCGCCTCCCGACCGTCCCACGGGCCGAACCGGCCCACCACCTCGGGAAGTTCACCGGTCAGCGCACCCCCGGCCGGGCCGGTGCCGGACAGCACCGGCCGCACCGTCAGCCAGGGCAGCCGCCCGGCCAGCTCGCGCAGCCCGTCCAGGTCGTACAACTCGGCGGCGCTGCGGGCCCCGTAGAACACCTCGACGCTGCGGCCGGAGGCGCCGTGCTCGGCCGCCTCCTCGACCAGGGCGCGGATCGGCGCGATGCCGGTGCCGCCGCCGAGGCAGAGCAGATCGGGACCGGAGGCGTGGTCGACGGTCATCCCGCCGGCTGCCGGGCCCAGCCGCAGCACGTCCCCGGGGGCGGCCCGGCGCACCAGCGCGTTGCTCACCCAGCCCGCCTGGACGGCCTTGACGTGGAAGACCAGCAGCCCGTCCGGGCGGGGGGCGGAGGCGAAGGAGTAGTGCCGCCAGACCCGCGGCCACCAGGGCGTCTCCAGGCTGCAGTACTGGCCGGCCCGGAACGGGTACGCCTGGTCGGGGCGGACGGTGAGCACCGCGACGTCCCGGGTGCGCTGCTCGTGCCGCACCACCTCGCCCTGCCACCACGGCGGCGAGGTGCGGGCGGCCTCCTCGGCGGCCTCGATCATGATCGTGGAGATCAGCCGGTAGGCGCGGCGCCAGGCCAGTTCCGTCGCCGCGTCCCAGCGGCCGCCCGCGTACCGGGCCAGCGCCTGCACCAGGCACTCCCCCACCGGGGCGTAGTGGCCGGTCAGGGTGCCGTAACGGCGGTGGCCGCGGCCCAGTTCGCTCAGCCGGGTGCGCAGCGCGACCGGGTCCTCGGCGCCGCGGGCGGCGGCCAGCAGGGCGCGGAACAGCCGGTCGCGCTGGACGTCCATGGCGGCGGGGAAGAGCGGGCGGACCTCGGGGTGCTGCAGGAAGAGCAGGGCGTAGAAGTGCGCGGTGGCCCGGTCGGCGACCGGTTCGACGAGCGCGAGGCTGTCCCGGATCAGTGCGATGTCCTGGGCGGTGAGCGGGAGTTCGGTCGGGTCGACACCGACACCGACACCGACACCGACGGCGGGAACGGGCGCGGCGGCGGCCAGGGCCTGGGGCTGGGGCTGGAGCTGGGACGGAGGCTGGTGCTGGACCGCCCAGGCGTCGCTCCAACTGTCGCCCGGCCCGGCCCAGTTGAGGCTGGGAGCGTCGACGAACAGGGACTGGAAGGCGGGGGCGGTCCCGGTGGTCGACGACGTCTCCGGGTAGCTCGGCGCGGGGACGATCGGCGGCTCGGTGGGCGGCGGCGGCACGACCGGCCCGGTCCGCACCGGGGCCGCCACCGACGCGGACTCCGCCACAGCGACCGGCTCCACCAGCGGCACGGGCTCCGCCACCGGCGCGGGCGGCAGGTCGGGCGGGTCCAGCGGCATCGGCGGCCGCGCGGGCTCCGCCTCCGGCAGGCCCGGGACGGAGGCGGCCCCCGCCGAGCCGTGCCCGGTGCGGATCAGAAGTGTTCTGCGGGACTTCACCGCTACGTTTCGAGTAACCAAGAGAATCGTTTCGCCTCCGGCCGGCCTGCGCCACCACCTGGCTTGTCTCTGCTGACGCCTAGGCAGCGTGGCACGCCCGAACTGCTCATCCGACAAATCGCGGGAAGCCCGGACACCCGGCCGGGGAACGCGCTACTCTCACACGATCGGTGGTCGCCCTGAGTGCCGAGCAGCACACCCAGGGCGACCCCGCCCTGCTCACAGCTGCCGCAGCAGCATCCCGGGTTGCTCGACGCAGTCCGCCACGAACCGCAGGAACCCGCCCGCCGTCCCGCCGTCGCAGACCCGGTGGTCGAAGGTGAAGGACAGCTGCGTCACCTCGCGCACCGCCAACTCCCCGCCGTGCACCCAGGGTTTGGCCACGATCCGGCCGACCCCGAGCATCGCCGCCTCCGGGTGGTTGAGGATCGGGGTGGACCCGTCCACCCCGAACACCCCGTAGTTGTTCAACGTGAAGGTGCCACCGGTCAGTTCGGCCAAGGTCAGCGACCCGGCGCGCGCCGCCCCGGTCAACCGTCCCAGCTCCTCGCCGAGTTGCTCGGTGCTGCGGGTGTGCGCGTCCCGGACCACCGGGACGACCAGTCCGCGTTCGCCCTGGGCGGCGAAGCCCAGGTGCACCGCCGAGTGCCGCACGATGCCCGAACCGTCCTCCGTCACACTGGAGTTGAGCTCGGGGAAGCGGGCCAGCGCGACCGTGCAGATCCGGGCCAGCAGCGCCAGCACGCTCACCTTCGGGCCCGGGGCGGCGTTCAACTGCCGCCGCAGTGCCATCAGTTCGGTGGCGTCCGCATCCACCCAGCAGGTCGCGGCCGGGATCTCCCGGTGGCTGCGGCCGAGCTTCTCGGCCACCGCCTTGCGCAGCCCGCGCAGCGGGACGACCGTGTCCGGCCCGGCCGGTACGGGCGGGGCGACCGCCGCAGCGGCCACCGGGCCGGCCGCCTTGGCCGCGACCGCGCGTTCGACGTCCGCCCGCATGATCAGGCCGTCCGGCCCGCTCCCGGCGAGCGCGGTCAGATCGACCCCCTGCTCCCGGGCCAGCCGCCGCACCAACGGCGAGATCACCGGCACCACGACCGGAGCCACCAGCACCACCGGCGCCACCACAGCCGCAGCCGCAGCCGCAGCAACGGGAGCAGCGGGAGCAACCGCACCGACCCGGCGCCGCCGCCCGCCCTTGCTCTCGAGCACCCCGTACCCGACCAACGGCCGCTCGACCTCGGCGACAGCGGCAACGACACCGGCAGCGGCGAGCTCCTCGCCCACACCCGCCGGCGACGCCACCGCGACCGTCACCAGCGGCGCGCCCACGGCGATCTCCTCGCCCTCCGCGCCGTACCGCGCGGTGACCACCCCGCCGTACGGGCAGGGCACCTCCACCACGGCCTTGGCCGTCTCCACCTCCACCACCGGCTGGTCGACGGCGATCACCTCGCCGACCTCGACCATCCAGCGCACCACCTCAGCCCCGGTGAGTCCCTCACCGAGGTCGGGCAGCCGGAACTCCCGTACGACGGGCATCATCCTCGGTCCTCCCACTGCAGCCGGGCGACCGCGTCCAGGATCCGGTCCACCCCGGGTAGGTGGTGGTGCTCCAGCATCGGCGGCGGGTACGGGATGTCGAAGCCGGTGACCCGCAGCACGGGCGCGGCCAGGTGGTGGAAGCAGCGCTCGGTGACCCGGGCGGCGATCTCCGCGCCGGTGCCGCCGAAGCCGCTGGCCTCGTGCACCACCACGGCCCGGCCGATCGAGCGCACCACCCGGGTGACCGTCTCGTCGTCGAAGGGCACCAGGGTGCGCAGGTCGAGCACCGCGAGGTCCCAGCCCTCCGCCTGCGCGGCCTCGGCCGCCTCCAGGCAGACCGGCAGCGAGGGCCCGTAGGTGATCAGCACCGCGGAGGTGCCGGTGCGGCGCAGCGCGGCCCGGCCGATCGGCTCGACCGGCGCGGCCGGGTCGAACCCGTCCTTGCCCCAGTAGAGCCGCTTGGGCTCCAGGAAGACCACCGGGTCGTCGGAGGCGATCGAGGCGCGCAGCAGCCCGTAGGCGTCGCCGACCGTCCCGGGGGTGACCACGTGCAGGCCGGGGGTGCTGGTGTAGTACGCCTCGGAAGCGTCGCTGTGGTGCTCGACGCCGCCGATGCCGCCGCCGTACGGGATGCGTACGGTGATCGGCAACGGGAGCTTGCCGCCGGTGCGGTTGCGCATCTTGGCGACGTGCGAGAACAGCTGCTCCAGCGCCGGGTAGGCGAAGGCGTCGAACTGCATCTCGACCACCGGGCGCAGCCCGTACATCGCCATGCCGATCGCGGTGCCGAGGATGCCGGCCTCGGCGAGCGGGGTGTCCAGGCAGCGGTCGGGGCCGAACTCGGCGGTGAGCCCGTCGGTGATCCGGAAGACCCCGCCGAGCGCGCCGACGTCCTCGCCGAGCACGTGCACGGTGGGGTCCTCGCGCAGGGCGTCCCGCAGCGCGGAGTTGAGCGCCTGCGCCATCGACGCCGTGCGGGCGGTACCGGCGGCAGGGGCGGAAACAGCGGTGGACATCAGTGCTGCACCTCGGCTTCGGCGGCCAGCTCGGCGGCCAACTGGGCTGCCTGCTCGCGCAGTTGCGGGGTCGGCTCGGCGTAGACATGGGTGAACAGGGCCATCGGGTCGAGCTCCGGGTCGGCGTGGAACTCGGCCCGCATCCGGGCCGCCAGCGCCTCCGCCTCGTCGGCGGCGTCCTGCACCAGCCCGTCGTCCAGGACGCCGAGTCCGCGCAGTGCGCGGTCCAGCAGCAGGATCGGGTCGTGCTCCCGCCAGGCCTCCACCTCGGGTTCGGTGCGGTAGCGGGTGGCGTCGTCGGCGTTGGTGTGGGCCTCGATCCGGTAGGTGAGGGCCTCGATCAGGGTCGGGCCCCCGCCGGCCCGGGCCCGCTCGACGGCCTCGCCGAGCACCGCGTGCACGGCGGGCGCGTCGTTGCCGTCGACCAGCCGCCCTGGCATGCCGTAGCCGACCGCCTTGTGGGCGAGGCTGGGTGCGGCGGACTGCGCGCTGAGCGGGACGGAGATCGCGTAGCCGTTGTTCTGCACCAGGAAGACGACCGGCGCCCGCAGCACGGCGGCGAAGTTCAGCGCCTCGTGGAAGTCGCCCTCGCTGGTGCCGCCGTCGCCGAGCATGGCCAGCGCGACCACCGGTTCGCCGCGCAGCCGGGCGGCGTGCGCCAGTCCGACGGCGTGCGGGGCCTGGGTGCCGAGCGGGGTGCAGAGCGGGGCGGTCCGGCTGGCGCGGGGGTCGTAGCCGGTGTGGGCGTTGCCGCGCAGCAGGGTCAGCGCCTCCAGCGGGTCGACCCCGCGGGAGACCACGGCGAGGGTGTCGCGGTAGCTGGGGAACAGCCAGTCGCGTTCGCCGAGCACCAGGGCGGCGGCGACCTGGCAGGCCTCCTGCCCGGTGGAGGCCGGGTAGACGGCGAGGCGGCCCTGCTTGGTCAGGGTGGTGGCCTGCTGGTTGTAGCGCCGGCCGACGACGAGTCGCCGGTAGAGCTCGCGCAGCAGCGCCGGGTCCTGCTTCTCCAACGCGGGGGTGCCGAGCACCCGGACGGGGGAGACGTCCGGGAGAAGGGGGGCCGGATCCGTGCGCGGAGCGGTGGCCCCGGGCATCCAGCCGGGCACACCGGTGTGGTGTCTGTGGTCGAGAACGGTCATCTCGGGGCACCTCCAGGGGTGGCGGGGGCTCCCTACCGATTGTTCGGTCGTCTGTTCATCTTGACCAGAAGCGTGACAAGGTGGTGGACATTCGGCCCGAGCGGCGGTCGACTGGTGGCAGTGTGTCCAATCGGCGAGGGTGGGGGGTCATGTCGGCTGAACAGATGTCCAGACTCGACCGGGTCGACCGGGCGATCCTGCGGCTGCTGCAGCAGGACGGTCGAGCCTCGATCCGCTCGGTGGCCGAGCGGGTGCACGTGTCCCGGGCGAACGCCTACGCCCGGATCTCCAGGATGGTCGAGGACGGCATCATCCGCGGCTTCACCGCCCGGGTGGACCACGAACGGGCAGGTCAGGGCGCGTCCGCGTACATCACCCTGAAAATCGTCCAGAACTCCTGGCGCACCGTGCGCGAGCAGCTGCTGGCGCTGCCCGGGGTCGCCCACATCGCCCTGGTCGGCGGGGACTTCGACGTCCTGCTGCTGGTGCACACCGCCGACAACCACGCCCTGCGGGACCTGGTCCTCAACCGGATCCAGTCCATCCCGCAGGTGCTCGGTACACAAACCATGCTGGTGTTCGAGGAGACCGACCAGGTGCCCCCCGACTAGGGCCTGTCCGGCGGGTCAGCGCGCCCGCAGCCCGTCGAAGGCCAGGTGCACCACGGCGTCCGCGACCCCGTCGGCCGCCTTCAACCCCGGCCGGTACCACTCCACGATCGAGTTGATCATCCCGAACAGCAGCCGGGTGGCCAGCCGCGGCTCCACGTCCCCGCGCAGCGAGCCGTCCGCGACGGCCGCCCGCACCAGCTCCGCCACCTGGTGGTCGAAGTCCCGCCGCCGCTCCAGCGCCCACAGCTCGGTGGCCGTGTTGCCGCGCACCCGCAGCAGCAGCGTCACGTACGGCAGCTCCGCCAGCAGCACCTCCGCGGTGCGCCGCACCACGTGCTCCAGCCGCTCCACCGCCGGGCCCGCCACCGCCTCCGGCTCGGCCAGGATCGCGAACAGCCCGTCCAGCGCCCGCCCGACGGCCAGCCGCAGCAGCTCCTCCTTGCCGCGGACGTGGTGGTAGATCGAGGACTTGGAGATCCCGGCCGCCCGGGAGAGGTCCTCCATCGACGTGCCGTCGTATCCGCGCTCGTTGAACACGTCGACGGTCACCGCGAGCAGTGACTCGACGGTGTAGGCGGTGCGCGTGGTGTGATCGGCCATCCTCCGAGTATCCCCGGCCGCCGGGCGGGGTACGCGATCGGGTCCGGCCGGTCCGCTCCGGAGGGAGCCGGTCCGCACCGTCCGGAGCCGGTCCACACCGGCCGGAGCTGGTCCACACCATCCGGAGGGGGGACCGCCTAGAATCTGCGGACGATCGTCCACGTCCAGCAGGCTGGGGTCCGCAGCTGATGAACGCAATACCGGCAGTCTCCTCCGACCTGCCCGAGGACGTGCCCGACCAGCGCGGCGAGGACCCGGCGGGCGTCACCCCCACCTGGCAGGACCGCGCCCGGGCCCTGGTGGTGCGGTTCGGACCGGCCGTGTGGTGCTACGCCGTGCTCAAGCTGGTCGGCTTCACCGTCTTCATGAAGCTGCTCTCCTTCTCCGGCGACTACGCGAAGAAGCCGGCCCGTTTCGGCGGCGGCACCAACCCCTGGGACGTGCTGGCCAGCTGGGACGGCTGGTGGTACCAGCAGGTCGCCCAGTTCGGCTACCACCCGGCGCTGGTCCCGATCCCGGGCGGCCAGCCGGGCTTCACCATCGAGCAGAACTCGGCGGCCTTCTTCCCGCTCTACCCCGGCCTGATGCGGCTCACCTCGGACGTCACCGGCCTCGGCCTGTACGGCGCCGGGATGCTGGTCTCGGTGCTGGCCTCGCTGTTCGCGGCGGCCGGGATCTACGCCGTGGTGGAGAAGCTGTCCGGCCCCCGGGCGGGCGTGATCGCGGCCGGGATCTGGGCGATCGCCCCCGGCTCGGGCGCCGAGTGGGCCGTCTACTCGGACTCGCTGTTCGTCGCGCTGGCCGCCTGGGCCTGCTACTTCACGATGACCAAGCAGTGGGTCGCGGCCGGGGCGGTCACCCTGGTCGCCGGGCTCAACCGGCCGACCTCGGCGGCGCTGATCGGCGCCGTCGGCCTGGCCGCGCTGGTCGAGCTGTACCGCCGGGAGAGCGGGGTGCTGCGCCCGCTGGCGGCGATGCTGCTGGCCCCGCTGGGCCTGCTCGGCTACGTGGCCTGGGTGGGCTGGCGGACCGGCGAGTGGGGCGGCTACTTCCGGATCCAGCACGACGCCTGGCTGCACTACTTCGACGGCGGCCAGGGCACCTGGCAGGCGATCCGCGGCGTGCTGCTGGGGCGGGGCGACTACCCCTTCGCGTTCCCGGTGCCGGACCTGCTGGCCACCCTGATCGTGTTCAGCCTGCCGGTGCTGATCGTGCTGCTGGTCCGGCTGCGCCCGCCGCTGGTGCTGACCGCCTACACCCTGGCCACGATCGTCTCGGTGCTCGGCAGCCTGGGCATCTTCGGCAACGTCTCGCGCTACCTGCTGCCGGCGTTCCCGCTGTTCATCGCGCTGGCGGTGGGGATGCGCAAACTCAGCTGGCCGGTGCTGGCGACGGTCCTGGGGACGGGTGCGATCGCCTCGGGCTGGTACGCCGGGTTCGTGATCTTCGAGCTGGGCGTGCCGTAGACCGGTCCACCCGGTCGCACGACCGGTCCACCCGAGCGCACGGGGGCGGTGTCCTACGGGACCCGCCCCTTCCCCGTTCCCGGCGGAATCCGTCCCCCACGCCCTCTTGAGCCGACCGATCGTTCGGTTACCCTGTGACGTGTCCCGTCCTCCCCTCTGAGGAGCGCACAGATGCCCGCAGCGGTCACCCACCCCCTCGTCGGCGAGCTGGTCGAGCGCCACCAGGCCACCCTGGACGCCGCGCTCGCCGCCGCCGCGACGCGCGACTACTGGTCCGCCTACCCCGAGTTCCCGAAGGCCTACGGCGAGAGCGGCCCGGCCGACGGCAAGGCCGCCTTCGACGCCCTCCTCGGCCGGCCCTTCGTCCTCGACGGCCACCCCGGCGACGGCGACCAGGTCGGCGGCGAGGTCTCGCCGTACGGCATCGAGCTGGGCATCACCTACCCGCACGCCGGCCCGGACGCCCTGGTCGCCGCGCTCGACGCCGCCCGGCCCGGGTGGGCCGCCGCCTCCCCGCTGGAGCGCGCCGCCGTCTGCCTGGAGATCCTGCGGCGGATCAACGCCCGCTCCCACGAGTTCGCCCAGGCCGTCATGCACACCACCGGCCAGGCCTACGGGATGGCCTTCCAGGCCGGCGGGCCGCACGCCCAGGACCGCGGCCTGGAGGCCGTCGCCTACGCGTACGCCGAGCAGACCCGGCTGCCGCGGCAGGCCGGCTGGACCAAGCCCCAGGGCAAGCGCGAGCCGCTGGTGATGACCAAGGACTTCACCGTCGTCCCGCGCGGCCTCGCGCTGCTGATCGGCTGCAACACCTTCCCCACCTGGAACGGCTACCCGGGCCTGTTCGCCTCGCTGGCCACCGGCAACCCGGTGCTGGTCAAGCCGCACCCGCGGGCCGTGCTGCCGCTCGCGCTGACCGTCGCGATCGCCCGCGAGGTGCTCGCCGAGGCCGGCTTCGACGCCAACCTGGTCTGCCTGGCCGCCGAGCACGAGGGCGGCACCGTCGCCGCGACCCTCGCGGTCCGCCCCGAGATCCGGATGATCGACTACACCGGCTCCACCGCCTTCGGCGACTGGCTGGAGGAGAACGCCAAGCAGGCCCAGGTCTACACCGAGAAGGCCGGCGTCAACGCGGTCGTCATCGACTCCACCGACGACTACAAGGGCATGCTGGGCAACCTGGCCTTCGCCCTCTCGCTGTACAGCGGCCAGATGTGCACCACCCCGCAGAACGTGCTGATCCCGCGCGGCGGCATCGGCACCGACCAGGGCGACAAGTCCTACGACCAGGTCGTCACCGACCTCGCCGCCGCCATCGAGGGCCTGCTCTCCGACGACGCCCGCGCCGCCGCCATCCTCGGCGCCGTGGTCAACCCGGGCGTGCTCCAGCGCTCGGCCGCCGCGGCCGGCGGCGAGTACGGCGAACTCGCCCTCGCCCCGCGCGCGGTGGTCTCGCCCGACTTCCCCGGCGCGACCGTCCGCACCCCGGCGCTGGTCAAGCTCGACGCCGACAAGCCGGACGACCGCGCGGTGTTCCGCACCGAGTGCTTCGGCCCGGTCTCCTTCGCCGTCGCCGTCGAATCCACCCCCGCCGCCGTGGAGTTGCTGCGCACCACGGTCCGTGAGAAGGGCGCCATGACGGCCTCCGGCTACACCACCTCGCCCGAGGTGGAGGCCCTGCTGGTCGAGGCCGCGCTGGACTCCGGCGTCTCGCTCTCGCTCAACCTCACCGGCGGCGTCTACCCCAACCAGACCGCCGCCTTCTCCGACCTCCACGGCACCGGCGCCAACCCGGCCGCGAACTCCGCGTACTGCGACGGCGCCTTCGTCGCCAACCGGTTCCGCACCGTGGAGATCCGCCGCCACAGCTGAGCCGGCGGGGCCGTCCCGCCCCCGCCCGCACCCCCGGTCCCCCGGTCGGCCACCCGCCACCGGGGGACCGGCGGTTCACAGCTCCACCGGCGCCCGCGATGATGGAGGCTGGGAGAACGCCGGGGACGGCGTAACCGCCCTCCGAACAACGGGAGCTGATACATGGCCGTGAAGCCGACCGAAACCGATGTCGTCATCGTCGGCGCCGGACCGACCGGACTGCTGCTGGCCGGCGACCTCGCCGCCGCCGGGGTCGGCGTCACCGTCCTGGAGAAGCGCGGCACGGAGTCCAACCTCACCCGGGCCTTCGCCGTGCACGCCCGCACCCTGGAGCTGCTGGACGCCCGGGGCCTGGCCGACGAGCTGATCGCCACCGGCCGCCCGCTCAGCGGGCTCAGGATGCTGAACAAGGTCGGCATCGACCTCAGCACGCTGCCCAGCCGCTTCCCGTTCGTCCTGATCACCCCGCAGTACAACGTCGAGCGGGTGCTCCAGGAGCGCGCCGAACGGGCCGGCGCCGTGATCCTGCGCGGCGCCGAGGTCACCGGGCTGCGCCAGGACGCCGAGGCGGTCACCCTGGAGACGGCCGACGGGCAGAGCCACCGGGCCCGCTACGCGGTCGGCACCGACGGCGTCCGCTCCGCCGTGCGCGAGCTGCTCGGCATCGAGTTCCCCGGCGAGTCCGTGGTCGACTCCGTGATGCTCGCCGACGTCCGGCTGGAGCGCGAGCCCGCCGACGCGATCGCCGTCGGCGCCAACAAGGCCGGCTTCTCCTTCGTCGCCCCGTTCGGCGACGGCTGGTACCGGGTCATCGCCTGGGACCGCAACGAGCAGCAGGCCGACGGCGCCACCCCCACCCCCGAGCAGCTCACCGCGATCGTCCAGGCCACCCAGGGCGAGGACTACGGCCTGCACGACGTGCGCTGGAGCTCCACCTTCCACAGCGACGAGCGCCAGGCCCCCCACTACCGCTCCGGCCGGGTCTTCCTGGCCGGCGACGCCGCCCACTGCCACTCCCCGGCCGGCGGCCAGGGCATGAACACCGGCCTCCAGGACGCCGCCAACCTCTCCTGGAAGCTCGCCGCCGCCGTCCGCGGCCGGGCCACCGACGCGCTGCTGGACACCTACCAGGCCGAGCGGCACCCGGTCGGCAGGACGGTGCTGCGCACCTCCGGCGCACTGATCCGGATCGCCCTCGCCGAGTCCGCCCCCACCCGCGCCCTGCGCGGGGCGCTCACCGCGATCGGCGGCCACCTCGACCTGCTCACCGAGCGCGGCGCCCGGATGGTCTCCGGCATCGAGATCGCCTACCCCGCCCCCAAGGGCGCCCACCCCCAGGTCGGCAAGCGCGTCCCCGACCTCCGGCTGACCTCCCTCAGCAAGCCCGCCGACGGCGAGCCGGCCGGGCCCGAGCGGCTCTACGAGGCGCTGCGCGCCGGGAAGTTCGTCCTGGTGAGCAATGACGAGCTGGCCGCCACCGCGCCCTGGGCGGACCGCCTGGTCTGCGCCGCCCCGGCCGACCCGCACGGCAAGCTGGCCGACACCGTGCTGCTGATCCGCCCGGACGGCTACGTCGCCTGGGGTGCCGTGGACCCCGGCCAGCGCGAGCTGCGCGAGGCCCTCGCGGACTGGCTGGGCGCCCCCGCCGAGGACTGACCGGGGCACCGCGACGAAGGGTCGGCGGGCGCGGCACGGACGCCGCCCCCGCCGACCCTTCGTTCGGTCGTCGGTTAGGGCCTGTCCGGCGGATCTTGCCAGGCGCGCGACGCCGGGCATCCCGCCTGGACGCACGCCCGAATCGCCCAAGTACGTCCAGTACGAGGCCGACTCGGGCGCACGCCCAGCCGGGCGCCCAACGCCGCGCGCTGATCTGCCAAGATCCGCCGGACAGGCCCTAACCCCGCGCCTTCACGTAGTGCCGCGCCGCCTTCGCCCGGTTCCCGCAGACCGCCATCCGGCACCACCGCCGGCGCCCGTTCTGCGAGGCGTCGAAGAAATGCAGAATGCACGCCTCGTGTGCGCACTGCTTCACCCGGTGGGCGCCCTGTCCGAGCAGCGCGAGGAAGTCGTCGGCCGCCAGCCAGGGTGCCAGCCACTCCGGCCGGTCGGCCTCGACCCGCTCCTCGGCCCCGCCCGGCCCGGCCGTCCGCCGGATCCGTCCGTGCGCCAGCACCGCGTCCAGCCCGGCCCGCGCCCGCTCGCCCAACTCGCCCCGCTCGCGGGCGTCCTGGGCCGCGAGCAGGACCGCCTCGCGGGTCTGCCGGATCGCCGCCAGTCCGGCCGCGTCGGCCGGGCAGCGCTCGGTCAGCCCGTTCGAGGAGAGCCAGATCCCGTACTGCTCCACGTCGGTGAGCGCGTCGTTGACGGGCGTTCCGGACCAGCGGGTGTTGAGCAGGTCGAGGGCGAGCGGCTCGCCGGTCAGCGGTCGGTGGTCCCTCGGGTCCGGCATCAGGTCAGTCATCGCTCTCCCTCGGCTCGGCCCGATTCTACGTCCGCTCCCGCACCGGGAATTGGTGTGGACCGTTCCCGGAACAGCGGCCATTCACTGTATGGAACGCCCGGATTTCCGGCCCTCCACAGTTGACTGTTTTTTAGCAACGAATTGCCGGACCATGATCCACCGCACCGATCCGCTCTGACATGTTCTAGCCAGCGTTCCTGAACCCCTCGGGACGCCTTGCCCCTTGCCGGCTCCCCACAGCCGGCCGGAGGAGGATCCGTTGCGTCACCGTTCCCTCGCCATCGCCGCGGCGATAGCCGTCCTGCCGCTGACCGCCGTCTCCCTCGGCGTCGCCACCGCACAGGCCGCCACCCCGCACGCCGCCCCGCGCGTCGCCCTGCCGAACACCGTGAACCCCGCGGTGGCCCACTCGGAGAAGAAGGGTGACGTCCCGGCCGAGCAGCAGATCTCGGTGGCCGTCAGCCTCAAGCTGCGCGACTCCGCCGGGCTGGACCGCTTCCTCGCCGCCGTCGCCACCCCCGGCACCCCGGAGTACGGCACGTACCTGACGCCGGAGCAGTTCAGCGCGCGGTACGCGCCCACCCAGCAGGCCGTCGACCAGGTCAAGGCCTACCTGACCGCCCAGGGCCTGACCGTCGGCGACGTCAGCGCCAACCGCCAGGTGGTCAACGCCCACGGCACCGCCGCGCAGGTCTCGCAGGCCTTCGGCACCCACGAGAGCTCGTACCTCGACCCGCAGCAGCAGCGCACCTTCTTCGCCAACGACGGCGCCGCCTCGATCCCCGCCGAACTGGCCTCCGTGGTCCAGGGCCTGAGCGGCCTGGACAACCACGCGGTGCGCAAGGGCCGGATCGCCGCCCCGCACTCGGTGACCCCGAACGCCGCCACCGCCACCCCGAAGGGCATGGCCCCGGCCCAGTACCGGGGCGCGTACAACCTGGACAAGACCGGCGCCGACGGCACCGGCACCACGGTCGCCCTCTGGGAGTTCGACGGCTACAAGTCCTCGGACCTGACCACCTACGACTCCCAGTACGGCCTGACCGGCCCGGCCGTCACCACCGTTCCGGTGGACGGCGCGAACTACGACTCCTCGCCCGGCCAGGGCGAGGGCGAGGTCGAGCTGGACAGCGAGATCGTCCGCGGCGCGGCCCCCAAGGCCACCCAGCTGCTCTACGAGGCCCCGAACAGCGACCAGGGCGAGATCGACATGGCCAACAAGATCGTGGCCGACAACAAGGTCTCGGTCATCTCGATCTCCTGGGGCACCTGCGAGCCGGACACCACCGCCTCCTCGATGACCGCCGTCGACAACGCCTTCAAGCAGGCCGCCGCCCAGGGCATCTCGGTCTTCTCCGCCTCCGGCGACGACGGCTCCAAGGACTGCACCCGCTCCGCCAGCGGCGCGAGCGTCACCTCGGTCGACTTCCCGGCCTCCAGCCCGCACCAGACCGGCGTCGGCGGCACCAACCTCCAGGTCACCGGTGGCAACGGCTACTCCTCGGAGAGCGCCTGGAGCACCGCCGGCGGCGGCGTCTCCACCGTGTTCGGCAAGCCGAGCTGGCAGACCGGCACCGGCATCGGCGGCACCATGCGCACCGTCCCGGACGTCGCCTCCAACGCCGACCCGCAGAGCGGCTTCGCGATCTACACCGGCGGCGGCTGGAACGTCTACGGCGGCACCAGCGCGGCCGCGCCGCTGTGGGCCGGCTACGCCGCCCAGGTCAACCAGAAGGCCAAGGCCGCCGGGCAGCCCGCCCTCGGCGAGGCGAACCCCAAGCTGTACGCGGTCGCCAACAGCAGCAGCTACGGCAGCACCTTCCACGACGTGACCACCGGCGCCAACCAGGACTTCTCGGCCGGCACCGGCTACGACCAGGTCACCGGCTGGGGCACCCCGGTCGCCGACGCCCTGACCACCGCCCTGCTCGGCGGCGGCAGCACCGGCGGCACCACCCCGCCGACCGGCGGGGGCTGCACCGCCGCCCAGCTGATCGGCAACGGCGGCTTCGAGACCGGCACCGCCGCCCCGTGGAGCACCTCCTCGGGCGTCGTCGACAACGGCACCTCCGAGCCGGCCCACTCCGGCAGCTGGAAGGCCTGGCTGGACGGCTACGGCAGCGCCCACACCGACACCCTGTCGCAGACCGTCACCGTCCCGGCCGGCTGCGCCTCGGCGACCCTCACCTTCGCGCTGCACATCGACACCGCGGAGACCGGCTCCACCCCGTACGACACGCTGACCCTCCAGGCGAACGGCACCACCGTGAAGACCTGGTCCAACGTGGACGCGGCCGCCGGCTACGTGCAGCAGACCGTGGACCTGACCTCCTTCGCCGGCCGTAGCGTGACCCTCAAGTTCACCGGCACCGAGGACGGCTCCAACCAGACCAGCTTCGTGATCGACGACGTCGCCCTGAACGTCAAGTGATCACCGGCCGGTAGCACCACGTAGACCCCCGCCGGGGCGGCGCCGTCAGGGCCCGCCCCGGCGGTGTCCGTTTGCGCCCGGTTCCGCACCGTTCCCGACGTCGCGTTCCGGCCGTGTTTCCGAACTGTTTCAAGATCGCTAACCATCCGGTCCACCTGCTGTGACCACTGTCATCCGCACGACTGATGACGTAGCCTCTCGACGGTGCATAGGGTTCCCCAAAGCTCGGTGAAGCCGCTCACAGCGCGCCCCGGCGCCGGTCCGGTGCCACCGAATCCACCTGGTGGGGAGGTTCACCGCATGGCCGCACAGCAGCCTCAGGACGCCGCGCGGCTGCGGCTGGTCGGATCGCGTACGGAGCGCCCCGACCCGCCCGTCCAGGCGCCCGCCCCGACCCCGGGGCCCCCGGCGCCGTCCGCCGGCCGACCGGCCCCGGCCGGCGGCTTCGCGGACGCCCTGCACCTGGCGATCGAGGCCAGCGGCCTCAGCCTGGACCGGATCCGCGCCGCACTCGCCCAACGCGGCGTCAGGGTCAGTGTCACAACGCTCAGTTACTGGCGCCGCGGCCGCAGCCAGCCCGAACGGGCCAGCTCGCTGCGCGCCGTCCACCTGCTGGAGGAACTGCTCGGCCTGCCGCACAGCGCGCTCTCCTCACTGCTCGGCCCGCCCCGCCCGCGCGGCCGCTGGGCCGCCGCCGCCAACACCCTCCACCTCGGACTGGAGGACGTCTGGCCGGGCGAGCAGGAGATCGCCGAGATCTTCGCCGAACTGGACGCCCCGCCGGCCGGCGAGCTGGAGCGGCTCAGCATCCACGACTCGTACTACGTGGACGCCGAGCGGCGCGCCAACCTGCTGCGGATGCGCCAGGTGGTGCGCGCCACCGTCGGCGGCGTCGGCCGCTGCCTGGTCGTGCACAAGGCCGACGAGGAGGCCACCGGCTGCCCGGAGATCACCTCGGTGCGGCACGGCCGGCTGGGCCGGGTCCGCCGCCGCCCGGAGGTCGGCCTGACCGTCGCCGAGCTGATGCTGGACCGCCCGCTCGGGCTCGGCGACAGCACGGTCTTCGAGTACGAGGTGGAGATCCCGCCCGGCGGCCCGACCATGGAGTACAGCCGCCGCTTCGCCACCACGGTGCGCGAGTACGTGCTCCAGGTGCACTTCGACCCGGCGGCCGTCCCGGTGCACTGCGAGCGCTACGACCGCGAGCCGGGCGCGGACGTCGACCACCGCCGCGAGCAACTGTGGATCGGCGCCTCGGCGAGCGCCCACGTCCTGGCCCCGGACCAGCAGCCCGGCCACATCGGCATCCGCTGGGAATGGCCCTAGGCACCACCGCACCACCGAAGCCCACCGGAGCCCCGTCGGACCACCAGGTCCGGCGGGGCTTCCGCGTCCCCTCCCGGAAACCTGACCCCTTCAAGCCACTCCATCGGTTGACGCTCCATCATCTAACCCATAACCTCATTAGTACCGGTTAGGCAGTCGCCCCGCCGGAACCCACCGGGAGGGACCAGGCATGTCCGGCACCACCGCACTCCGCACCCTGCAGACCGGCCACGTGGGCCTCAACGTCACCGACCTCGACCGCTCGGTCGACTTCTACCGGACCGTCCTCGGCCTCGAACTCACCCACCGGGGCACCGACCCCGAACGCCGCTACGCCCTGCTCGGCCGCGACGGCCGCCTGGTGGTCACCCTCTGGCAGCAGAGCACCGGCACCTTCCCCACCACCACCCCCGGCCTGCACCACCTCTCCTTCGAGGTGGCGGACCTCGACGAGGTCCGCGCCACCGAGGAACTGCTGCGCACCCTGGGCGCCGAGTTCGCCTACGACGGCGTCGTCCCGCACAGCGAGGGCTCCGCCTCCGGCGGCGTCTTCTTCACGGACCCGGACGGCATCCGGCTGGAGGTCTACACCCGCACCGGGCTGGCCGACACCGCCGCCGAGGCCCCCCACGCCGACGCCCCGACCTGCGGCTTCTTCTAGGCAACGGGATGACCGCCACCAGCACCCCCTACCACCCCGGCGAGCGCAGGGCCCAGGCCCGCGCCGGAGTGACCGAGCGGGCCGACCACGCGGGCCGGTCGATCCGCAGCACCGTCCCGGCCGTGGCCGCCCGCTTCCTCACCGAGCGCCGGACGCTGGTGGTCGGCGCCGCCGACCAGGACGGCCGGGTCTGGGCCACCCAGCTCTCCGGCCCGGCCGGCTTCCTGCGGGCCCCGGACGAGCACACCGTGACGATCGCCGCCCACCCGTCCGAGGCCGACCCGCTGGCCGCGGCCCTGGCCCGCCCCGCCCAGCTCGGCACCATCGCCCTGGACCCGGCCGGCCGCCGCCGGATGCGGCTCAACGGCCGTTCGGTGCCGGACGGCCGGGGCGGGCTGGTGGTCCGTGCCGAGGAGGTGGTGTCCAACTGCCCGAAGTACATCCAGCGCCGCAGCCCGCTGGACCGCCCGGGCGCGGGCGCGCCCCGCACGGTCGCCGACGGGCCGGTCCTGACCACGGCCCAGCGGCTGACCGCGGCCACCGCCGACACCTTCTTCATCGCCACCTGTGGACCCGACGGCCGGGTGGACGCCTCGCACCGCGGCGGCTTCCCCGGCTTCCTGGAGGCGGTGGCGCCGGACACCGTCCGCTGGCCCGAGTACCGCGGCAACAGCATGTTCCTGACCCTCGGGAACCTGGAGCTGGACCCGCGGGCCGGACTGCTGCTGCCCGACTGGGAGACCGGCGGGGCCCTGCTGATCACCGGCGAGGCCCGCACCGACTGGTCCGAGGAGGCCCGGCGGGCCGCCCCCGGCGCCGAGCGGATGGTCGAACTGACCGTCACCGGGGTCCGGGAGATCGCCGACGCCACCCCGCTGACCTGGACCGATCCCGAGTACTCGCCCGCCAACCCGCACTGACCACGGGTCAGTTCCGTACGGGCCCCCGACCGAAGGCCGGGGGAGGGGCCTCACCCGTCCGGCGCAATCCGCCGCGCCGCACCCAGCCCGCTCTGGGACCTTTGGTTCCCGATGACACGCGGTCGGACCGGGACGGGCACTCCTGTCCCGCCGTCAGGCGCGCCGACCAGGAAAGAGGCGGGGCATGACCCTCACCGACGGCCCCTCACCGCTGATGGAGTTCACCGAGGTCGACCCCGAGGAGGACTGCA
Organism: Kitasatospora sp. NPDC001309; assembly: GCF_042896295.1. Lineage (NCBI taxonomy): Bacteria > Bacillati > Actinomycetota > Actinomycetes > Kitasatosporales > Streptomycetaceae > Kitasatospora > Kitasatospora sp. NPDC001309. The sequence continues at coordinate 113,575 of NZ_JBIAXC010000006.1, forward strand.
TATGCGGCGGCTGCAACGCCCGCCGCCGTGCCCGGCTGCACGCCGCCCCGGTCCACGAGGGCGGGCACGCCGCGGCCCGCAGCACCCGCCGCCGGGCCGCCGTCCTGGTGGCCGCCGTCGGCACCGCGATAGGCGGCGGCACCGCCGCCGCGGCACCCGCCCCCGGCCCCACCCCGGGCGGCAGCAGCACCGCCCAGCCCCCGCGGACCCCGCAGGGCGAGGTCAGCGGCCTCTACGGCCAGGACCCCGGCGCCCGCTCCGCCGCCCCGCAGCCCGCCGCCCAGCCCGTCACCCGGGCCCGGATCATCCAGCGCGCCCAGGCCTGGGTCGACCAGGCCGTGCCGTACGGCATGGGCCGCTACTGGTCGGACGGCTACCGCCAGGACTGCTCCGGCTTCGTCTCGATGGCCTGGGGCCTCGGCAGCAGCCAGACCACCTGGACCCTGCCGAACTTCGCCGAACGGATCGACCGCAACGACCTCCAGCCCGGCGACGCGCTGATCTACAACAACCCGGCCAACCCCCAGGCCGGCTCGCACGTGACGATCTTCGGCGGCTGGACGGACTCCTCCCGCACCCGGTACGTCGCCTACGAGCAGACCTCCCCGGGCACCAGGAAGCGCTCCACCCCGTACGCCTACTGGAACAACTCCGGCTCCTACCTCCCGTACCGCTACACCGGCCTGTCCGGCGGCAGCAGCGACGGCACCGGCAGCACCGACGCCTTCCCCGGCGCGCAGGAGTTCGGCCCCGGCGCGGACAACGGCTACGTCACCAGGCTCGGGCAGCTGCTGGCGCAGCGCGGCGGCGCCCGCTTCTACGCCGAGGGCCCCGGCCCCCGCTGGGGCGAGGCCGACCGCAGGGCCACCCAGGCCTTCCAGCTCGCCCAGGGCTGGCGCGGCGGCGAGGCCGACGGCATCCCGGGCAAGGACACCTGGGACTTCCTGGTCCACCACAAGGGCCACGACATCGACGCCGGCACCCCGCCGCCGTCCCCCTGAGGCCCCCGCGGTCGCGGCACCGCCCGGGCGCCGCGCCTCAGCGCCGGCCCGACATCCAGTGGAACAGCCCCATCGCCACGCTGGTCGCCAGGTTGAAGCTGGACACCCCCGCCTGCATCGGCACCGCGACCAGCCGGTCGGCCCGCTCCTTGAGCTCCGCCGACACCCCGTGCCGCTCGGTGCCGAAGGCGAGCAGCGCGTCGTCCGGGAACGGCAGGTCCCGGATGTCCGTGCCCTCCGGGTCCAGCACGTACAACGGCCCGGCCGGCAGCTCCGGCAGGTCCACCCGCTCCACCGCGGTGGCGAAGTGCAGTCCCGCGCTCCCGCGCAGCACCGTCGGGTGCCAGGGGTCCAACTCGCCCGTGGTCACCACCCCGGTCGCCCCGAACCCGGCCGCCAGCCGGATCACCGCCCCGACGTTCCCCAGGTTCCGCGGATTCTCCAGCACGACCACCGGCGCCCGCCGCGGCAGCCGCCCCAACGCCTCCCGGTTCGCGGCCACCGACGGCCGCGCCGCCAACCCGACCACCCCGGTCGGATGCAGCCGCGGCGCCAGCCCCCGCAGCCGCTCCTCGGCCACCTCCACCGCCAGCGCGTCCAGCGCCGGGACCACGTCCGGCGCCAACTCCCCGGCCAGTGCCAGCAGGGCCCCCCGGTCGGCCGTCAGCACCCGCCGGACCTCGCCCCCGAACCGCAGCGCGTGCTTCAGCGGGTGGAACCCGTCCAGCAGCACCGCGCCCCGCTCGGCCGCCCGCCAGTCCCGCACCAGCTCGTCGTCCATGCCGCTCACTCTCCCACCCCCGGCTCCCCGGGCCGCCCGGCGGCGGCGATCACCTCGTCGAACCCGAGCGGCACCCCCACCGGGCCGCCCTCGGCGGCCAACCCGGCCAACGCGAGATCCAGATGCCGGTGCACCAACGCCCCGTCCGCGTCCAGCGCGGCCAACGCCCCCGGCAGCGGCCGGGAGACCCGGACGCAGAGCAGCACCAGATCCCCCATCCCCACGTCCGCCCGGATCTTGCCGGCGTCCCGGGCCGCCCGCAGCAGTCCCTCCACCGCCATCACCGCACCCCGCCGGGCGGCCACCAACTCCCCGTCCACCACCAGCCGTTCGAGCAGCACCACGATCGCCGCCCCCATCCGCAGATCGGCGGCCGCGTGCACGAACCGGCGCAGCGCCCGGTACGGATCGTCCTCCGCCCGCCGCGCCTCCTCCGCCGCCCCGGTGAGCCGGCCCAGCAGATCGGTGACCAGTGCCCGCACCAAGGCCTCCCGGTCGGGGAAACGCCGGTAGAGCGTGCCCGGCCCGACGCCCGCCCGCCGGACCACCGCGTCCAACGGGGCGTCCGGCCCGCGCTCCAGGAACACCTCGCAGGCGGCGTCCAGGATCCTGCGCCGGCTGCGTTCCGCGTCGGCCCTCATCCACCACTCCCTAACCGGAGAACTTCTCTCCCCCTATGCTAGCGTCCAGCCAAACGGAGAAAAACTCTCCGCCTATCGCCCTCCCCGAGGAGCGCCACCATGCCCACCACCACCCCCCTCACCGTCCACACCGCACTCGACGGCGTCCCCCAGCCCCGCGAAGCCGTCCTCGCCTGGGAGCTCGACCGCGCCCGCGCCGCCCTGCACCTGCTCAAGCAGCGCCTCGGCGACGACCGGATGCGCGAACTCCTCACCCCCGACACCGCCGAGGCCGACGCCGCCCTCACCACCTGGGCCCACGCCTCCCGGGGCCGCTGGCGCACCGCCGTCACCGAACTCACCGCCACCGGCATCGACGCCACCCGGTTCCTCGCCTGGTGGCAGGGCCGCCTCCGGGCCGGCGACCGCACCGCCCTGCTCGCCGCCAACCCCGAGCACTACCTCGCCGACTCCACCGCCGACCGCGTCGAGATCATCGAAACCCTCGGCACCACCCCGACCCGCTTCTTCCTCCGCTTCCACGACGACGTCCCCGTCCCCACCACCTTCCCCACCCACATCGCCGGCACCGGCACCCTCGCCGACGGCACCGAGATCCTCCGCGTCCTCCACGAGTTCGCCGACACCCCCGCCGGCCTCCGGATCCGCCTCACCGTCCAGTTCCCCGAGGCCGCCCCCGACCACCTCCCCACCGGCCACCAGTGGCACTTCGCCTGCGAGTTCACCAACTGGCTCCGCGCCGCCCACACCGCCGCCTGACCCCGGACCCCGAGCGGGCGCGCAGGGCCGGAGCCCGCGCGCCCGCACGAGGAAACCCACCCCGCCCCCGGCCCCCTACCGCTTCTCCTTCTCCGAACTCCCCCGCAGATTCTCCGAACTCCCCCGCAGAGCCCGCTCCAGATCCCGCAGGGCCACCCCCACCAACCGGGTCCCGGCCCGCACCACGTCCCCCTGCACCCCCGCCCCCGCTCCCTCCCCCAGGCCCTCCTCCAACCGCACCTGCGCCTGTCGCACCGCCCCGAACTCCACCGCCCGCCCCGTCAGCAACGCCCCCGCCGCCAAGGCCGTCGCCAACCGCAGCTCCTCCGCGTACTCCGCCGCCCCCGGCACGGGCTCCGCGTCGGCCGCCGGCAGATGGGCCTCCAGCAGCACCGCCGCCCGCCCCAGGTGCCCCACCGCGGCCCGCGCCCGGTCGATCTGGCGCCGGGTCACCCCGCTGAGCCCCGACTCGTGCCGCCCCGGCTCCGCATCGGCCCGCTGCATCGCCTGCAACAGCTCCGACCGCGCCTCCCGCGAGTCCAGCAGCGCCGCCCGCACCGCCCGCCCCCGCGGCGCCGCCGGATCCTCGTAGCAGTCGACCACCGCCGCCGCGTACCGCCCGGCCGCCGCCAGCCACTCGGCGAGCCGCTCCCCGAGCCGCGCGGTCTGCCAGGTCGGGAACAGCGCGTACGTCAGCAGCGCCAGCGACCCCCCGAGCAGCGTCAGTCCGACCCGCTCGAAGGCCGTGACCAGCGGATCCCCGGCCTGCAGCCCGAGCAGGAACACCACGTACGAGGAGATCCCGACCGTCGTCAGCGCGTACCCCGTCCGGAACGCCAGGTACGCCCCGCCGATGCACAGCACCGCCAGCGAGGCCAGCACCCACTCCCCGGGATGGGCCAACTGCACCACCAGCGTCGAAACGGCGACCCCGACCACCGTCCCCGCCAGCCGGGCGACCCCCCGGCTGTAGGTCTGGGCGAAGTCGGGCCGCATCACCATCGCCGCGGTCATCGGCGCCCAGTACCCGTGGTGGAACCCGGCCAGCCGGGCCAGCAGGTAGGCGGCGGTGACCACCCCGGCGAGCCGGACGGCGTGCTGGAAGATCGCCGACCGCGGCCGCAGCTGCCGCCGTACGGCCCGCAGCGCGACCGGCAGCATCCGCGAGATCGACGGCTTGTGCAGCGCCCCGCCGGCGCCGACCACGGGCGTGGTGATGGTGTCCTCGTCGTTGCGGTCCAGGGTGTCCGCGGCCTTGCGCAGCAGCCCGCCGAGCCGCCGGGCGGAGCGCCGGGCCGCCCCCTGCAACTGCGCCCCCTGGTCCGGCCGGACCAGGGTCAGCGCGGGCGCCGACCGGGGGAGCCGGACGGGGTCGCCGGTGCGGACGGCCCGGGCGAGGGCGTCCATCACCTCGGCGGCGGCCGCCAGCACCTCCCGGGCCCGGTCGCGTTCCGGCCCCTCCTCGGGGGCGCCGACCTTGGGGTCGGCGAGCGCGGCGAGAGTGGGGCGGATGCGCTCGGCGATGCCGCGCAGGCCGCGCAGTTCGGGCGGCCGGTGGCGGTCCTGCCAGGGGGTGACGGCGGAGGCGTGCCGGGCGGTCATGAACGGTTCCGGGTCCACGTGCGCGGTCGGGTCCTGGCGCAACCGGCGCGCGTAGTCGGCGAGTTCGGCGAAGGTGTCGGCGAGCGCGGCCCGTTGGGCGCTCCAACTGCCGATCGGCCACAGGGTGATGACGACGGCCTGGGCGACGCCGCCGAGCGCGGCGACCAGTCCGTGGCCGAGCGCGGCGGCCGCGCTGACCGGGAGTTGGACCACGATCAGCATCACCGAGAGGGTGTTCGCGGTGACCACTCCGGCGGTGGGGCCGATCGCCCAGGCGAGTCCCGCGCCGAAGGCCCACACCGCGAGCAGCACCGGGAACAGCCCGTACACCCCGGCGGCGAGGTAGCCGAGGAAGGTGCTGATCCCGAGCCCGACGCCGGCCGCGACGGCCAGACTGGCGCGGGGCCGGAAGCTGCGCTGGAAGGTGGCCGAACCGGCGATGAACGCGCCCATCGCGGCCGAGGTGGCGAGCCCGACCCCGCCGAGGGCGAGCGTGGGGAAGAGCACCAGCGCCACGGCGACCGCCCCGCGCAGCGCGCGCTTGGGATCGGTGAGCGCCCGGTCGAGGGTGAGTCCGGTCCGCGCGGTGTCACGAAGGGCGGCGAACCAGGACATACCGCCATCCTAGGCTGCCGTCGGCCCCGACCTCCGCCACCGCTGCCCGAGCCGCCCCAGCCGCGCCGCCGCCCACAGCAGGGCCCCCGTCGGCAGGAACACCGCGTCCGCCGCGACCATCGCGAGCGAGAACACCGGCAGCCCGAGCACCACCGCGATCCCCAGGTGTTCCAGCATCAGGACCGCCAGCAGCGCGTTCTTGACCCGCCGGTTGAGCAGCGTGAACGGGAACGCGACCTGGAGGACCACCGTGCCGTACGAGATCAGGAAGACCGGCAGCAGCGCCGAGCCGACCAGCGCCGACAGCCCCGGCCAGGGCGCGAAGTAGTCCAGGTGCAGCGGGTAGTACAGCGCCGTGCCGTCCTGCCAGCGCGAGCCCTGCACCTTGTACCAGCCGGCCGTGGCGTAGACCAGCACCACCTCGGTGGCGATGACCAGCATCGCGCAGTTGTGCACCATGTTCGCCAGCGCGTCGAGCACGGCCCGCGGCTCGCCCGCCGGCCGCAGCCGGCCGAGCGTCCACCAGATCCCGGCGACCGCCCAGAGCCCCCAGAACAGCGGCGCCCAGCCGAGGTACGGGAAGGCCGGCCCGGTCCAGGTGAGGCTGTCCCCGGAGAAGTCGCCGGCCTGACAGACGGCCAGCACCGCGCCGAGCAGGGCCCAGAGCACCACCCCGCCCCGCCCGGGCCGGGCCCGGCGCGCGTCCAGCGACCAGACCTCGGCGCAGCGGGTGAAGACCAGGTAGACGGCCATCAGGTGAACGACGTTGTCGCCGCCGTCGCCGAGCAGGACGTCGCGGTTCTGCAGCGACAGCACGGTGACCAGGAACAGGACGGTGCTCGCCCTGGTCCGCCAGCCCAGCAGCACCGCCAGGGCGGCCAGCAGGGCCAGGTGGTAGACCAGTTCGAACCAGAGCCGCCCGCCGAACCAGGGCAGCACGGTGAACGCCCCGTCGTCGGCCAGCAGCCGCTGGGCGAGCTCCATCGACCAGGGCGAGCGGTCGCCGTACAGCACCCGCCGGTTGGGCCACTCGCGCAGCAGGTAGGCGAGCCAGACCAGCCCGAAGCCGATCCGCACCGCCGCGGCCTGGTGCCGTCCGAGCGCCCGCCCGGTGAAGGCCTCCATCGCCCGCCCGAGGGCGGCGACCGGCCGGCGCGGCGCCGCGCCCGGCCCGGGGACCGCCGGGGCGACGGACGGTCCGCCCTGCCGCGGCACGCCGTCCAGCAGCGGCACGCCGTCCAGCGGCCGCGGCACCACCGGCCCGCCCGCCACGGTCGGCGCCGCAGGGTCCACGCCCGACGCCACGGGCTCCACCGCCCCCTCGTTCACCCCAGCCCCCGGTAGTCCTCGTCCCCGACCGGCCACCACGGCAGCTCCCGCACCCTGGGCGCGGGCGGCGCGGCCTCGCCGCTCCAGGACGGCGGCGGCACGGTCGCCGTGGTCGCCCGGAACTGGATCTCCAGCACCCGCTCGCCGTCCACCTCCCGGCCGATCCGCTGCAACGCGATCCGCTTGAGGTACTGCTCGGCGAGCCGGCCGCGCGAGTTGGTCGGCTTCCCGTCCTGGGCGTCGTGGGAACCGTCGTAGAAGTCCCAGGCCCGGCGCAGCAGGTTCTGGTCGACGTGGCTGGGCGCCGGGTTGCCCCGGATCGCCGCGATGTCCTGCGCGGTCAGCCCGGTCCAGTCATGGGTGCGGGTGGCGCCGCCGTCCGCGACGGTGCGCACCCGGGCGTCCACGTCGACGTTCTGCTGCAAGGGGTTGGGGGCGAACAGCTTCCAGTTCTGCTCGAACTCCGGGTAGACGATCCCGTCGACCTCGTCCCGGTACTGCCGGGACAGCGTGTTGGCGGGGGCGACGTGCAGGAACACCGCGGCGAGGAACAGCCCGGTGGCGCTGACCAGCACCGCGGCGGCCAGGCCGAGGACGAGCTGCGCGGGCGTCGACCAGACCCTCCCCGGGGCGGCCCGGTCCGTGCTGCCCGTCATGGCCTCCCCGCCCGGTCGGCGCGCCGCCGGCCGGTACCGGCGCGTCGCGCGCCCATCCTGCCCTACCCGTCCCCGGGCGGGCACCGCGAGGTTCCGGAGGTCCTACAGGACGAAGGCGGCCTGGCCGGTGCTGCTGACCATCGGACGGCCGGCCCCCTCCCAGGCGTACATCCCGCCGTCCACGTTCACCGCTTCCCGGCCCTGCTGCACCAGGTACTGGACGACCTGCGCCGAGCGGCCGCCGACCCGGCAGAGCACGTACAGCTTCTCCTCCGGCAGCTCGCCGATCCGGGCGATCACCTCGCCGATCGGGATGTGCAGCGCGCCGTCCACGTGGCCGGCGTCCCACTCGTCCTGCTCGCGCACGTCCAGCAGGGCGGCATCGGCCGGCACGGAGGCGGCGTCGGTGGAGGGGATCTGCGCGAACATCGTGGGGCTCTCCTGGGCTCGGTGCGGGTCGGTGGAGTCGGTGGGGCCGGTGCCATTGTCGCCCACCGCCGTCGGCCGGTGGGCCGGATCCGGGGTGCCGAGCAGCCGCTCCAGCTCGGCCTGCTGTGCGGCGGCCTTGGCGAGCAGCTCCTCGGCGAGCTGCTCCAGCAGCCGGTCCGGGTCCTGCGGGGCGAGGGCGAGCAGCTGGCCCATCGGGGTCTGCTCCAGCCGGACCTGCTCGGTGGCGGTCTCGGTGATCTTGGCGGTCAGCCAGTCCAGCCGGCGGCGCAGCCAGCCCAGCCGGTCGGGGGAGTCGACGGCGGGCGCGGCCTCCGGCGCGGTGGACCACTCGGCGGCGAGGCCCTCCAGCACGGCGGCGTCCCCGTAGGCGTAGGCCTCGTTCACCCGGACCAGGAAGTCCGCCCGGCGCTGCTGCTCGCCGGGGTCGGTGGTGAGGTCGGGGTGGGCGCGGCGGACCAGCTCGCGGTAGATCCGCTGGGCCTCCTTCCCGGGCCGCACCCGGGCGGGCGCGGCGGGCGGCGGCGGGACGGCCTCCTCCGCGCCCTCCGCGGACTTCTCCCGTACGGAGTCGAACAGCGCGTCCAGGTCCGGCAGCTCCTCGACCCGCTGCCGGGCCTCGGTGGCCCGCCGCCGGTCCTCCGGGTCCCCGGTGCGGGCCGCGACGGCCTCGGCGACCAGCGCGTCGAGCTCGTCCAGCCGGGCGTAGAGCGGGCCGAGCAGCTGGTGGTGGATCAGGGCGAAGTTGTCGATCTCGACCCGCAGCGTCTGGACGTCCACGTCCATGCTGAGCCAGGCCAGCTCGGCGGCGGCGACCCGCTCCTCCAGCTCCTGCTGCTCCGGGTCCGTCCAGCGGGCGGGGCTCTGCGCGGTCACGATCTCGCCTCTGTCTCGTCCGTCCGGCCGGCTTCCTGCGGAGCCGCCGCGCGGGCGGCCCGGCCTGCCACCCTACCGCCGCGTTCCGGGCCGCCGTCCGGGTGAAGCGGGCGTGCGGACCGGCGCGCGGCACGTGACACGCAACCGATCCTGATGAATCTCCCCGTTTCGGTGTCGGGCCCGGCCCGGTCCGTGCTTCGCTGGTATCCGCACAGCGTGCCTTCCTCCGGAGAAACGGCCGCCCCGGGCGCGGTGGCCAGGCGGGAGCAGACCGAATCCATGGTGGCCGAGTCCAACTCCACACCGCTTCCGGCGGGCGCCGAGACCGCGCCGGGCGACCACCCGACCGGAGTGGCCGCCCTGGTCCGGCTCGCCCTCGTCGTGGTCGACCGGGCCGGCCGGATCGCCCAGTGGAGCCGGGCCGCCGAGGAGCTGTTCGGGCACCGCGCCGAGGCCGCCACCGACCGCCCGGCCTCGGGCCTGCTGCCCGCCCTGGAGGCACGGGTGCTCGGCCGCTGCGCGGTGCGCCGCCGCTGCGACGCCCTCGACACCCTGGCCGGGCTGACCGCCGCCGGGCGCCCCTGGGCCGGGCGGCTCACCGTGACCGACCGGGAGGAGCACCAGCGCGACGTGCTCTGGTGGGCCTACCCGCTGCCCGGCCCGGCCGGCGGACTGCTCGCGCTCGCCGCCGACGCCCGCCCGCTGCGCAGCTCCGGACCGCGGCTCGCCCTCGGCGAGCGCCTGCTGCCCTTCGTCGCGACGCCCGGCGCCCGGGGCGGCTTCCACGGGCTGACCGCCGCCCTCACCCCGCCGGCCGCCGAGCTGCCCGAGCCGCTGGCCCGGCTGCTGCCCGCCGCCCTCCGGGCCCCGCTGCGCGCGGCCGCCGCCCTGGGCGGGCTGCCCGCGCTGCGGCTGGACGCGACCACCGTGCTGCCGGTGCTGCCCTCCGATCCGCAGGCCGGCACCGCCCACGTGGCCGCCGGCCTGGGCCGCCGCTACCCGACGCCCCAGCAGCGCGCGGCCCGGCTCGGTCCGCCGCCGCAGGCCGACCAGTCCGCGCCGGGCCGCCGTCCCCAGGGCCCGCTGCCCGCCCAACGCGAACCGGCACCCCGCGAACCGGCCCGGCGCGACCCCGCCCCGCACGCCCCCGGCGAGCGGCCCACCGCGGTCGTCGGTGCCCCGCCCGCCCCGCTCCCGGCCCCCGGCCGCGAGACACCCCCACGCACCGGAGGAGGAGCCACCATCGAGCCGCAGGCCGCCGTCGAGTCGTCCGCCCACGGCCTCCCGCCGCGCCGCCCCGCCCAGGCCCCGCCCGGCGCCGTCCCCGCCCCCACCGGCGCCGAGGGACCGCCGAGCGGCCGACTGGGCCCGTTCCTCACCAACGGCCAGGCCGGCGAACAGCTGGCCCTGCTGAACGAGGTCGGCGGCAAGGTCGGCACCACCCTGGACCTCGGCTTCACCGCCCACGAGCTGTGCCAGGTGCTGGTCCCCCGGGTCGCCGACTTCGCCTGCGTGGACCTCGTGGACGGCCTGATCTCGGACTCCGAGCTACCGGTCTCCCGCCCCGACGACGACACCATGCTGCGCCGGGTCGCCCTGGTCTTCAACCAGACCGGCGGCGCCTGGGACCACGTGCTCTCCGAGGGCTCGCTGGTCAGCATGCCGCGCCGGACCCCGCCCGGGCTGGCCCTGCAACTGAACCAGCCGGTGCTGGTCCCGGTGGTCAGCGCGGACGTCGCGGTGGACTACGCGATCGCGCTCGGCGGCGCCCGGCTGGCCCCGGTGGTCTCCGGCCGCTCGATGCTGGTGGTCCCGCTGTCCGCCCGGGGCACCGTGCTGGGCATCCTCAAGCTGCTCCGGCTGCCGGACCGCGCCCCCTTCGACGAGAGCGACGCCGCCACCCTCAAGGAGCTGGCGGTACGGGCCGCGCTGTCGCTGGACAACGCCCGGCTGCACCGCGCCGAGGCCAGGGTCGCCACCACCCTCCAGCGCTCGATGATCCCGACCCGCCCGCCGCAGATCCCCGGGGTGCAGATCGCCCACCGCTACCTGCCCGGCGATCCGAAGGCCGAGGTCGGCGGCGACTGGTTCGACGCGATCCAGCTGCCCGGCAGCCGGGTCGCCCTGGTGGTCGGCGACGTGATGGGCCACGGCATCCACTCGGCCGCCGCGATGGGCCGCTTCCGCACCGCGATGCAGACCCTCGCCGCCCTGGACCTGCCGCCCGGCCAGCTGCTGCGGCACCTGGACAACCTGGCCCAGAAGCTCGGCGACGACCACCTCGCCACCTGCCTGTACGCGGTCTACGACCCGATCAACCGGACCTGCGAGCTGGCCAGCGCCGGCCACGTCCCACCCGTCCTGGTGCACCCGGACGGCAGCGGGGAACTGCTGGAGATCCCGGCCGGCGCGCCGATCGGCGTCGGCGGGGTGCCGTTCGTCGCCAAGACCATCGACGTCTCGGACGGCTCGATGCTGGTGCTGTGCACCGACGGACTGGTCGAGGTCCGGGGCGGGGACATAGGGGCGGGCCTGGCCGCGCTGTGCGGCAACCTGATCGACCCGCAGCAGAGCCCCGAGCAGGCCTGCGACGAGGTGCTGCGCCGGCTGCACTCGGACGACCGCAAGGACGACGTCGCCCTGCTGGTGGCCCGTTTCGACGGGGTCGCCCCGTCCGAGGTGGCCACCTGGAACCTCACCGTGGACCAGCGCGAGGTGCGCCGGGCCCGTTCCCTGGTCCGCGAGCAGCTGGCCGCCTGGCACCTGGAGGCGCTCAGCGACACCACCGAGCTGCTGGTCAGCGAACTGGTCACGAACGCCGTCCGGGTCGCCCGGGACCGGGTGCAGCTCCAGCTGATCCGGGTGGACAAGCTGCTGGTCGAGGTCAGCGACGACAACCACAACCTGCCCTCGCTGGAACCGGCCGAGCAGCTCGGCGAGACCGGCCGCGGCCTCACCCTGGTCACCAAGCTCGCCGAACACTGGGGCACCGCCCGCAAGGCGGTGGGCAAGGTCGTCTGGTTCGAGCTGCCCCTCCCGCACGCATGACGGCCGCGTACGGGCAACGCCCCGTACGCGGCCGACAAGGAAGGTGAAGGGTCACTCAGGGGATGACGGCCCCCGCCGAACGGCGCCGGGCCTCCGCCGCGACCTCCCGGGAGGCCGCGGTGGCCACCGAGGTGGCGGCGCCGACCCCGGCCAGCACCCGCGGCCAGAAGTCCCCGAAGACCTCGACCGAGACGGCGATCAGCAGCGCGGTGACCACCGCGACCACGTGCTCCAGGCCCGCCAGGTTCGGCAGCACGACCGCCTCGCCGACCATCAGCACCACCACCGTGGCGGCGGTGAACCAGGCCCGGGTGCGGAACGCGATGCAGATGGCCAGCGCCACCACCGCGGCCGAGGGCCCGGTGTCCCGCACGAAGGCGACCCACTTCGGGAAGCCGAACAGGTGGTGCGGCCCCATCGCCACGCCGACCCGGGCGAACAGCGTGCCCGCCAGGGTGCACGCGTAGGCGACCACCAGCGTCATCCGCCGGCCGAGCACGACCTCGGCGATCGCGAAGACCACGAAGACCTGGGCCAGTGCTCCCCACACCGGCAGGTCCAGGGCCGGCACGTACAACGACAGCGGGGTCCGCAGCAGCGAGACCTCCAGCGGCAGCGAGGCCCGCACCACCCCGATGTGGTTGACGAACCGCTCACCGCCCGGCAGGTGCTGGACGATGCTGAACAGCAGGATCAGAAACGTCGCCGTCGTGGCCAGCGGAAAGGCGGCGAACTTCTTGCGCACCACCGCGTCGCGGACCGTCAGGTACAACGTCCCCCACTCTGCGACAGCGGCCTTTCTGGCTCGCGCCAGCAGCCCCTTTCGCACGCCCCCCGCGTGGGTCCTGTGAATCACAACCGTTTCTCCCGAATCCCCGAACTTGTCAGCTACTCCCACATTAGAAGCCTGTTAACAAATCCACATCGGCATGGATGGGGATCGAGGTCATCCTCAGGAGGGAGACGAATCCCCCCTCCGGACCCCCCGTACGACCGATGGCCTTCTCCGCCCCCGGCCGCCCGGCCCCCCTCCGCCCCCCGACGGAGGGCTACCCCTTCCCGTCCCGGGCCGCCACCGGCACCCGGGGCGCCACCACGGCGGGCCCGGCGTGCCGGCGCCGGAACAGGGCGGGCAGGCTCGGCGCGACGATGAAGCCCTCGGCGCGGGCGCTGGCGATGCCGATCCGGGGAATCTCGCTGCTCTTCTCGAACAGCAGGTAGCGCGGCTCCCAGATCGGCCGGTACTTGGCGTTCGCGCGGTACAGCGACTCGATCTGCCACCAGCGCGAGAAGAAGCCGAGGACGGAGCGCCACAGCCGCAGCACCGGACCGGCACCGAGCTTGGAACCGCGCTCGAAGACCGAGCGGAACATCGCGAAGTTCAGCGACACCCGCTTGAGCCCGACCTCCTCCGCACGCTGCAGCAGCTCGATGACCATGAACTCCATCAGGCCGTTCTCGGTGTCCCGGGCCCGGCGCATCAGGTCCAGCGAGAGCCCGTCCGGGCCCCACGGCACGAAGCTCAGCAGCGCCTTGAGCTCGCCGTCCCCGTCACTGCACTCCAGCATCACGCAGCGGCCGTCGCCCGGGTCGCCGAGCCGCCCCAGCGCCATCGAGAAGCCGCGCTCGGTCGCCCCGTCGCGCCACTCGTCGGCCTTGGACACCAGCCGCGCCATCTCCTCCTCGGAGATGTCCTCGTGCCGGCGGATCCGCACCGTGTACCCGGCCCGCTTGACCCGGTTGTACGCCTGCCGGACCACCCGCATCGCCCGGCCGTCCAGCGAGAACTCGTCCAGCTCGACGATCGCCTCGTCACCCAGCTCCAGCGCGTCCAGCCCGTGCCGGGCGTAGATCACCCCGGCCTCCTCGGAGGCGCCCATCACGGCCGGCGCCCAGGCGTGCTCGCGCGCCTCGGACAGCCAGGCCTCGATCGCGCCCGGCCAGGCCTCCGGGTCGCCGATCGGGTCGCCCGAGGCCAGCGAGACCCCGCCGATCACCCGGTACGTCACCGCCGCCTTGCCGCTGGGGGAGAAGACCACCGCCTTGTCCCGGCGCAGCGCGAAGTAGCCGAGCGAGTCGCGCTCGCCCTGCTTGTCCAGCAGGCCGCGCAGCTTCGCCTCGTCCTCGGGGTTGAGCAGCTCCTTGCCGCGCGGGCTGCGGAACGCCACGTACAGCACCAGCAGGAACAGCACCGCGCCCATCGCGTTGATCGCCGCGTTCACCCAGGTCGGGGCCGCGATCACGGAGCGCAGGTGCTCGGACGGGGTGATGGTGATCATCCGGCCGACCGAGTAGCGGAAGAGGTCCCACCAGCCGGCCCCGTTCAGCTCGTTGGTGATCCAGACCAGCAGCGCGCCGACGGCACCGCCGAAGAACAGCCCGCCGACGAAGGTGGCCGCCGCGGTCTTTGGGTTGGAGCGGTCGCCCTTGGAGGTGAACTCCTTGCGCCCGATCAGCAGCGCCAACACGAACAGGCAGGTCAGCACCGTGGAGATGTAGTTGAGCGGGTGCTTGTTGAAGCGCTCGCCGGGCAGCACCATGACCGCCAGGTACAGCAGGGCGAAGACGCTGCTGAGCGCCGCGTTGAAGATCCACGCGGCCCGCTTGCGCCGCCGCATCGCGACCGCCAGGAAGACCGACAGCACCGCGGCCGCCAGGCCGGAGGTCATCAGGTACGGGGTGAAGTACTCGCCCTCGTTGTGCTCGTTGACCTGGTTCCCCCAGGGCACCAGCAGCACGGTCGCCACGTTCAGCAGCGCCAGCAGCCGGAGGTACCAGACCGAGGCGGCCGCGGCCCGCGGGCGCCAGCGGTCGAGCGGTCCGGCGGGCCGGGGCTCGGCGGAGGTGGCGGACGGCTCCGACTTCACAGTGGACGACACAGCTCAATTCCAAACGATCAGATGGTGGGGCGCATCCGCACGCGGCCCGGCGCCGGGCGCCGGCACGGGCCCGACGGGCTGACCGGCCACCGACCGCCCGCGTCGAGCGACCGGCCGGAAAAGGCAGCCAACTCCATGGTTCCGCACCATTCCTGAAAATTGCGTGAACCGGGTAGCGGATTCCCACCCCCGCCGAACGGCGGGGGTTCTTACCCCTCATGGGTTCGGCACCCCGCCCCGGCTACCCCTACTCTCAAAGCGACCCCCGCGGACCGACCGAACCCGGCCGCCCGAACCGAGGAGGCCCCCCATCACCACCACCCGCGTGCTGATCGTCGACGACGAGATCCTGGTCCGCTCCGGCCTCGGCCTGATCGTCGGTTCCGCCCCCGACCTGGAGGTGGTCGGCGACTGCTCCGGCGGACAGGCCGAGGAGCACGTCCAGCGCCTGCGCCCGCACGTGGTGCTGCTCGACATCCGGATGCCCGACCTCGACGGCATCTCGGTGCTGCGCCGCCTGCGCGCCCTGCCCGACCCGCCGGCCGTCGCGATGCTCACCACCTTCGACACCGACGAGTACATCGGCACCGCGCTGCGGGCCGGCGCGACCGGGTTCCTGCTCAAGGACACCGCCCCCGAGCAGCTGGTGCACGCCGTCCGGGTACTCGCCGCGGGCGGCAACATCCTCTCCCCGACCGTCACCCGCACCGTGATCGGCGGCTACGTGGACGGCGGCGGCCCGGACGCCGAGGCCACCGCGCTGGCCCGCACCCTGACCGGCCGCGAGCTGGACGTGCTGGCCCTGCTCGGCGAGGGCCTGTCCAACGCCGAGATCGCCGACCGGCTCTTCCTCGGCACCGGCACGGTCAAGGACCACATCAGCGCGATCCTCGGCAAGCTCGGCGCCGCCAACCGGGTGCAGGCCGCCGTGCTCGCCCACCGGGCCGGCCTGGTGCGGCCCAAGCCCGGCGACGGGGCATGACGGCCGCCGACCAGCTGCCGTCCCGACGGCTGCCGGCCTGGTGCACCGCCCCCTGGCCGATGGTGCTGCTGCCCGTCCTGTACTCCCTGATGGACGCCGCCCTGGTGTCCCGGGACTCCACCTGGTGGCAGGTGACGCTCTCCGTGCTGGCCGCCGTGGCGCTGTTCTGGCGGCGCCGCTTCCCGGTGACGGTGCTGCTGCTCACCATGCCCGGCACCTGGGTGGAGGCGATCTGGCTGGCCCCGATCACCGCCGTCTACACGGTCGCCACCGAGCGCCCCAGGGCCGCGGTGCTGTTCCCCTGCGCGGCCCTGTTCACCCTGGTCGACTTCTTCCACTGGCCGCTGCCGAACCCGCTGGTCGAGCTCAGCCGGAACACCGCCCTGGACGCCATCCAGGCCGTGATGCTCTCCGCCGGCCCGGCCGCCACCGGACTGCTCTCCCGCACCCGGCGGGAGCTGGCCGCCCGGCTGGACGAACTGACCCGCGGCCAGGAGCGGGAGAGCCGGCTGCTCGCCGAACGGGTGCTGATCAGCGAGCGCGGCCGGCTGGCCCGGGAGATGCACGACGTGGTCTCGCACCAGGTCAGCCTGATCAGCATCCAGGCCGGCGCGCTCCAGGTGAGCACAACCGACCCGGCCGCCGCGACCACCGCCCGCACCATCCGCGAGCTGTCCGTCCGGACCCTGGAGGAGCTGCGCCAGATGGTCGGGGTGCTGCGCAGCACCGGCGGCCCCCGCCCGGACGCCCCGCTCGCCCCGCAGCCCCGGCTGGCCGACCTGCCCCGGCTGATCGCGGAGAGCGGGCTGGCCGCCGACTCCGAGCTGAACCCCGGTGACCGCCCGTGGCCGGAGGCGGTCGAACGGGCCGCCTACCGCACCGTCCAGGAGGCGCTCACCAACATCACCAAGTACGCCCCGGAGGCGGTGGTGCACGTGCGGGTCCGGGCGAAGGGCCGCCGGCTGCGGGTCGAGGTCCGCAACGAGGCGCCGCCGGTCCGCCCGGCCGAGACCCTGCCGGGCGGCGGCCACGGCCTGGTCGGGCTGCGCGAGCGCGCCCAGCTGCTGGGCGGCACCCTCACCGCCGGTCCGACCCAGGACGGCGGCTTCGAGGTCCGTGCCGACCTCCCGGCCGGCCAGTCCTGACCCGCCCGCTCCGGCCCGGCCCTCCGGGGCGGGGCCGGCGGCGCGGGACAACGAGAAAGCCCCGCAGATCCGAAGATCTGCGGGGCTTCGCTGTGCGCGAGGGGGGAGTTGAACCCCCACGCCCTTTCGGGCACTGGAACCTGAATCCAGCGCGTCTGCCTATTCCGCCACCCGCGCATGGGTGTCGTCTTCACTGCCGTCCGTTCCGCGGAGCCGCTCGGTACCATGTGGTCTTCGCGTTTCCCCGGTCCGGCTCCCTTTCGGGCGGCCCTTCCGACGTGGAAAACAGTAGCACGACCTGGGGGGCTGCTCCGAATCCGTTTCCCGGGGAGACCGACCACGTCCGAACGGCCGCGCGACGAACGGACGGGCGGAGCGCGGTGCACCGCTCCGACGGGCAGACCTGGCGTGCCGCACCCGGAATGCGTCACCCTGTGTGTCCGAGCCCACCCCCCGGCACCACGCGGTCCGGGAACCGTACGGAAGGGCCCGGCGTGGATACGATCAGTACGGAAGTACCGCAAGTAGGCACGACCGACTCCCCCGAGGACACCTCCGCGGCGGACCCCGGTCGGCAGGCAGGCGAACGAACCCTGGAAGGGGGTGCCCATGGGGATGATGAAGAAGTTCGAGCAGCGGCTGGAGGGTCTCGTCAACGGCACCTTCGCCAAGGTGTTCAAGTCCGAGGTCCAGCCCGTGGAGATCGCCGGCGCTCTGCAGCGCGAGTGCGACAACAACGCGAGCATCTGGAACCGCGACCGCACCGTCGTGCCGAACGACTTCATCGTCGAGCTCAGCCCGCACGACCACGAGCGGCTCAGCCCCTACTCGGGGCAGCTCGGCGCCGAGCTGGCCGGCATGGTCCGCGAGTACGCCGAGGCCCAGCGGTACTCCTTCATGGGCCCGCTCCAGGTGAACCTGGAGAAGGCCGACGACCTGGACACCGGCCTCTACCGGGTGCGCAGCCGCACCCTGGCCTCCGAGGAACCCCAGCAGTTCGCCCCGCAGCAGCAGCCCGGCTACGACCGCCAGCCGGCCGCACCGGCCCCCGGCGCACCGTGGCAGCAGGGCGGCGCCGGGCAGTACAGCGCGCCCCCGCCGCCGGCCGCGCCCCCCGCGATGCCCCCGGGCCCTCCGGCCGGCAGCAACGTCCGCGCCTTCCCCGGAGCCGGCCACGGCACCTCGGTCCGCCGCTGGATCGAGGTGAACGGCGCCCGCCACCAGATCACCGGCGCGGCCTGCGTCCTCGGCCGCTCGACCGAGGCGGACGTCCGGATCGACGACCCCGGGGTCTCCCGCAAGCACGCCGAGATCCGCCCGGGCACCCCTTCGATGGTCCTCGACCTGGGCTCCACCAACGGCATCGTGGTGGACGGGCAGCACACCCAGCGCGCTACGCTCCGCGACGGCTCCCGAATCGTCGTGGGCTCCACCACCATCGTCTACCGGCAGGTCGAAGGGTAGTGTCCGAGTTGTTCGCGCGCCTCGCTCACCGACTGGCGGGACGGCCATGTCAGAACTGACCCTCACGGTCATGCGGCTGGGCTTCCTGGCCGTGCTGTGGCTGTTCGTCATCGTCGCGATCCAGGTGATCCGCAGCGACCTGTTCGGCACCAAGGTGAACCCCCGCAGCTCCCGTCGCGGCGGCGGTGCCGCCACCGCGTCCGGAGCCGCCGCGGCGCCCTCCTCGGCACCCGGACGTCCCGCGGCCCCCGCCCCCGGCAACAGCGCCCCGGCGGCCCAGACCCAGGGCGGCGGCGGCCGCCGCCGCGGCGCCCCGACCCAGCTGGTGGTCGTCCAGGGCTCGCTGGCCGGAACGACGGTCGCCCTCCAGGGCCAGACCATCACGCTGGGCCGGGCGCACGACTCGACCATCGTGCTGGACGACGACTACGCGTCCTCCCGGCATGCCAGGATCTATCCGGATCAGACTGGGCAGTGGACGGTCGAGGATCTAGGCTCCACCAACGGCACCTATCTGGACCGGCAGCGCCTGACCGCGCCCACTCCGCTCCAGCCGGGCACGCCGATCCGTATCGGCAGGACCGTCATCGAACTGCGGAAGTAGTAGCGCATGAGGGACAGCATCCCGTCCAAGACCCAGAGGGGGGCACAGGTCGCATGACCCTGGTGCTGCGCTTCGCCGCCGGCTCCCACAAGGGACTGATCCGGGAGGGGAACGAGGACTCCGGCTACGCCGGGCCGCGGCTGCTGGCCGTGGCCGACGGCATGGGCGGCGCCGCGGCCGGCGAGGTCGCTTCCTCCGAGGTGCTCGGCTCGATCGTCCGGCTGGACGAGGACGTGCCGGGCGCGGACCTGCTGACCCTGCTGGGCGACGCCGTCCAGGGCGCCAACGACCGGCTCCGGCAGATGGTCGAGGAGGACCCGCAGCTGGAGGGCATGGGCTGCACCCTGACGGCCATGCTCTGGACCGGCCAGCGGATGGGCCTGGTGCACGTCGGCGACTCCCGCGCCTACCTGCTGCGCGACGGCTCGCTGGTGCAGATCACCCAGGACCACACCTGGGTGCAGCGCCTGGTCGACGAGGGCCGGATCACACCCGAGGAGGCCGAGACCCACCCGCAGCGCTCGCTGCTGATGCGGGCCCTTGACGGCCGCGGCCAGGTCGAGCCGGACCTCTCGATCCGCGAGGTCCGGGCCGGCGACCGCTACCTGATCTGCTCGGACGGCCTCTCCGGCCCGGTCAGCCACCAGACCCTCCAGGACACCCTGGGCAGCTACTACTCGCCCGAGCAGACCGTGCAGGAGCTGATCCAGCTCGCGCTGCGCGGCGGCGGTCCGGACAACATCACCTGCATCGTGGCGGACGTCATCGACGTCGGCGCCACGGACACCATGAGCGGCCAGTTCAACGACGTCCCGGTGGTCGTCGGCGCGGTCGCCGAGACCCCGCCGTCCTCGACCGCCGCCGACCGCTCGATCGCGGACACCCCGGCCGGCCGCGCCGCCGGCCTGGGCCGCGGCCCGCAGGGCGCCTTCGGCCCGGCCGAGGGCTACGACGCGGCCGGGAACGCCTTCGGCCCCGCCGAGGGCTACGAGGGCGACGGCGGCTACGGCTACCCGGCCGAGCCCTCGGTGTACGGCACCGAGGAGTTCGACGGGGAGCAGCCCTCCCGGCGCAAGCGCCGGGGCCTGACCGTCCCGCTGGCCGTCCTGGTCACGCTCGGCCTGCTCGGCGGCGCCGGGTACTTCGGCTACCGGTGGACCCAGGACCAGTACTACATCGGCGAGGACGGCGACCACGTCGCCATCTACCAGGGCGTCAACCAGAACCTGGCCGGGCTGAGCCTGTCCTCGGTGCACGAGTCGCACAGCGACGCGCCGTTGAAGTGGCTGCCGCAGGACCAGCGCGCCCAGGTGAACCGGACCATCTCGGTCGGCAGCCTGTCGGACGCCCAGAAGACCATGGGCACCCTGGTGGACTGGGCCAAGCTGTGCCAGAAGGCCGCCACCGTGAACACCGCGGCCCCGCAGGGCACCCAGGGCACCACGGCCACCAGGACCGCGTTCGTGGCCGCCACCCCGACCACCCCCGGCGAGCGGGAGAAGCCCCGCTCCCCGGGCGCGGCCGCGCCGTCCGCGACGACGACCCCGTCCGCCCCCGGCACCGCCGCCCCGACGCCGAACGCCACCCCCCCGGCGGCCGCCCCGAGCGAGCAGGCCCAGCCGCCCCAGCAACCCGCACTGTCCGACGACGAGCGCAGCCGGGCCGAAGCCTGCCCGAAGCCGTGACGTCCTTGATCCGACATAGGTCCGCCCGGAACGGGCCCGCCGGCCGTCAGGGAGCGGTCACCACGTGAGCAGCTACGACCTGAGCGGCGACACCGCCCGCACCGGCTCCCGACGCCGGGCGGCGGGCGGGCGTGTCGTGCCGCGACGCCGCGGCAACACCACCATCTCGCTCCAGGGCGCACCGAACCGCCGCAACACCGAACTGGCCCTGCTGGTCTTCGCCGTGCTGCTGCCGATCCTGGCGTACGCCAACGTGGGCCTGGCGATGGACTCCCGGCTCCCGACCGGGATGCTCGGCTACGGCCTCGGGATGGGCTCGCTGGCCCTGGTCGCGCACCTGCTGGTGCGCCGCTTCGCGCCGTACGCGGACCCGCTGATGCTGCCGATCGCCACCCTGCTGAACGGGCTGGGCGTGGTGATGATCTGGCGCCTGGACAAGGCGGGCCACCTGCTCAGCGGCAACTTCCCGGCGGCCCGCAACCAGCTGATGTGGTCGGCCCTCGGGGTCACCCTGTTCATCGGTGTGATGGTCTTCCTGAAGGACCACCGGGTGCTGCAGCGCTACACCTACATCTCGATGGTGGTGGCGCTGGTGCTGCTGGCCGCACCGGCCTTCTTCCCGGCCCGGGCGGAGGACTTCGGCGCGAAGATCTGGATCCGGATGGGCAGCTTCTCCATCCAGCCCGGCGAGTTCGCCAAGATCGTCCTGACCGTGTTCTTCGCCGGCTACCTGATGGTCAAGCGGGACGCCCTGGCACTGGCCAGCCGCCGCTTCATGGGCCTGTACCTGCCGCGCGGCCGCGACCTCGGCCCGATCGTCGTGATCTGGCTGCTCAGCCTGCTGATCCTGGTCTTCGAGAACGACCTCGGCACGTCCTTCCTGTTCTTCGGCCTGTTCGTGGTGATGCTCTACGTCGCCACCGAGCGGACCAGCTGGATCCTGTTCGGCCTGCTGATGTCGGTCGGCGGCGCGGTCGCGGTGGCCATGACCACCAGCCACGTCAAGGTCCGCATCGACGCCTGGCTCGACCCGATGGCCGCCTTCGCGCCGACCCCGCCCAAGGGCGCCACCGAGCAGATCGGCCAGTCGCTGATGGCGCTCGGCTCCGGCGGGGTGACCGGCTCCGGCCTCGGCCAGGGCCGCTCCTGGCTGATCAACTTCGCCGCCAAGAGCGACTTCATCCTGGGCTCCTTCGGCGAGGAGCTCGGACTGACCGGCCTGATGGCGATCTTCCTGCTGTACGCCCTGCTGGTGCAGCGCGGCCTGCGCACCGCCCTCGCCGCCCGCGACCCCTTCGGCAAGCTGTTCGCCGTCGGGCTCGCCTCGGCGATGGCGCTGCAGGTCTTCGTGGTGGCCGGCGGGGTCACCGGGCTGATCCCACTGACCGGTATGACCATGCCGTTCCTCGCGCAGGGCGGTTCGTCCGTGGTCGCCAACTGGGCGCTGGTCGCGATCCTGCTCAAGATCAGCGACAGCGCCCGACGTCCCGGGGTCGAACCGGCCCCGGTCCCCGAGGGCCAGGGAGGACCCGCCCGATGAACAAGCCGATCCGACGGGTCTCGATCTTCTGCCTGGTGCTGATCCTGGCGCTGATGGTGCGCACCAACTGGGTGCAGGGCGTCCAGGCCGACGCGCTGGCCTCCAACAAGAACAACAAGCGCCAGCTGTACGACCGCTACGCCCACCCGCGCGGCAACATCATCGTCAGCGGCCAGCCGGTCACCAACTCCGACTTCGTGAACGGCCTGCGCTACAAGTACAAGCGCTCCTGGAAGGACGGCGCGATGTACGCGCCGGTCACCGGCTACTCCTCGCAGGCCTACGGCTCCAGCGGGCTGGAGAACCTGGAGGACGGCATCCTCTCGGGCACCGACGACCGGCTGTTCTTCCGCAACACCCTGGACATGCTGACCGGCGAGCAGAAGCGCGGCGGCGACGTCGTCACGACGATCAACGCCAAGGTGCAGAAGGCGGCCTTCGACGGCCTGGGCGACAAGAAGGGCGCGGTGGTCGCGCTCGACCCGAAGACCGGTGCGATCCTGGCCCTGGTCTCCACCCCGTCCTACGACCCGGGCACCTTCGCCGGCGGCGAGAGCGGCGACACCAAGTCCTGGCAGGACCTCAACGCGGACCCGAACAAGCCGATGCTCAACCGGGCGCTGCGCGAGACCTACCCGCCCGGCTCGACCTTCAAGCTGGTCACCGCCACCGCCGCGTTCGAGAACGGCCTCTACCAGGGCGTCAACGACGCCACGAAGACGCCGGACCCGTACACCCTGCCCAACACCCAGACGGTGCTCAAGAACGAGAGCCCCAACGAGCGCTGCGAGAACGCCACCATCGAGTCCGGGATGGACCAGTCCTGCAACACGGTCTTCGCCAAGATGGGCGCCGACCTCGGCAAGGACAAGATGCGGGCGCAGGCCGAGAAGTTCGGCTTCAACAGCACGGTGGACACCCCGGTCCGCTCGGAGAAGAGCATCTTCCCGGACAGCCCCAGCCTGGACGGCACCGCCCAGGACTCGATCGGCCAGCACGACACCCGCGCCACCCCGCTGCAGATGGCCATGGTCTCCGCGGCGATCGCCAACAACGGCAGCCTGATGCAGCCGTACCTGGTCGACCAGGAGCGCTCGGCCTCGCTGACCACCATCTCCAAGCACACCGAGAAGCAGTTCTCCCAGGCGATGAGCCCGGCCACCGCGCAGAAGATGCAGGACCTGATGGTCTCGGTGGTCGAGAACGGCACCGGCACCAACGCCAAGATCCCCGGCCTCCAGGTCGGCGGCAAGACCGGCACCGCCCAGCACGGCGAGGACAACGCCGGCCTGCCGTTCGCCTGGTTCACCTCCTGGGCCAAGACCTCGGACGGCCAGTCGGTCGCGGTCGCGGTGGTGGTCGAGGACGGCTCCCAGAACCGCGACGGCATCAGCGGCGGCCGCCTCGCGGCCCCGATCGCCAAGGCGGTGATGCAGGCCGCGCTCGGCAAGTAGGGCGACGGTGAGGCGAAAGTCACGATCGGCACCCCCGTCCGGATACCGGTCTGATATCGGCCGACGGCTGACTCCGGTCCGGTGCGGTGCGACCGGTAGCGTATCCGCCAGCAGCGGGTGTGCCCGTTGCCGCCCGCGAGGCGGTGCACGGCCCGGCCGGAGAACCGGTCTCGGCCCGCGCGGCGTCACCCAGAGCGTGCGGGGACATCTACGTCACAACCTCACCGGCGGGTGAAGGAGAGGGTCGGAACTATGGAAGAGCCTCGTCGCCTCGGCGGCAGGTACGAGCTCGGCGGCGTCCTCGGACGCGGCGGCATGGCCGAGGTGTACCTCGGCCATGACACCCGGCTCGGCCGTTCCGTCGCAGTGAAGACGCTCCGGGCCGACATGGCGCGGGATCCGTCGTTCCAGGCCCGTTTCCGCCGCGAGGCACAGTCGGCGGCGTCCCTGAACCACCCCGCGATCGTCGCCGTGTACGACACCGGCGAGGACTACATCGACGGGATCTCCATCCCGTACATCGTGATGGAGTACGTCGAGGGGTCCACGCTGCGCGAGCTGCTGCACTCCGGCCGCCGGCTGCTGCCCGAGCGGGCGCTGGAGATGACCATCGGCATCCTCCAGGCCCTGGAGTACTCGCACCGGGCCGGGATCGTGCACCGGGACATCAAGCCGGCCAACGTGATGCTGACCCGGCAGGGCAACGTCAAGGTCATGGACTTCGGCATCGCCCGCGCGATGGGCGACGCCGGGATGACCATGACCCAGACCTCGGCCGTGATCGGCACCGCCCAGTACCTCTCCCCCGAGCAGGCCAAGGGCGAGCAGGTCGACGCCCGCTCCGACCTCTACTCCACCGGCTGCCTGCTCTACGAGCTGCTGACCGTCCGGCCGCCGTTCGTCGGCGACTCCCCGGTCGCGGTGGCCTACCAGCACGTCCGGGAGGAGCCGCAGCCGCCGTCGGTCTTCGACCCCGAGGTGCGGCCGGAGATCGACGCGATCGTGCTCAAGGCGCTCGCCAAGGAGCGCGACTACCGGTACCAGAGCGCCGACGAGATGCGCGACGACATCGAGCGCTTCCTCGACGGCCTCCCGGTCGCCGCCGCCCAGCAGGCCGCCTACGGCATGGGCGCCGCCGGGTACGGCTACGACCAGAACGGCTACCCGCAGCAGCACGACCCGTACGGCCAGACCAACGTGCTGCCGCAGCAGCCCGGCGGCCCGACCACCATGCTGCCGCAGGCCTCCGGCTACCAGGACGACGGCTACGGCCAGACCTCCGCCGGCGGCGCGGGCGGCCACGACGGCTACGACGACGGCTACGGCCGGGGCGGCCGGCGCGGCGACGACCGGCAGAAGAAGAGCAACACCTCCTGGATCGTCCTGGCGGTGGCCGCCGTGCTGGTCCTGGTCGGCACCTTCTTCGTGGCCCAGGCGATGTTCAGCGACAAGGGCACCAAGGACGCCCCGAAGGTCACGGCGCCGAACCTGGTCGGCAAGAGCCTGGCGGACGCCAGGACCGCCGCGGCCGCGGCCGGCTCCAAGCTGGTGGTCACCGAGGGCGACAAGATCGCCTGCCCGGACACCAACGTCAAGAAGGACCAGGTCTGCACCCAGACCCCGACGGCGGGCACCTCGGTCGCCGAGGACGCCCACCTCACCGTCCAGGTCTCCTCCGGTCCGGCCAAGACCCAGATGCCGACCGTGACCGGCAAGACCAAGGACCAGGCGATGCAGGCCCTGACGGCGGCCGGCTTCACCAACATCGCCACGCCGGACTACAAGGACGACGACACCGCGCCGCAGGACACCGTGCTCTCCCAGGACCCCCCGGCCGGCACCTCCGCGGACCCGAGCGCCCCGGTCAAGCTCACGGTCTCCCAGGGCAAGACCAAGCAGACCGTCCCGAACGTGGTCGGCGCGCAGAAGGACGACGCGACGAACACGCTGCAGGCCGCCGGCTTCCAGGTGGACGCCTCGAAGACCACGACCACCAACGACCCGACCAAGGCCAACACCGTGGCCCAGCAGTCGGTCCAGGCCAACACCAAGGTCCCGGCCAACACCAAGATCATCTTGACGATCTTCAAGGCGCCGGACAAGCCGCAGATCCCGCCGCTGCAGAACGTCAAGCTCTCGGACGCCGGCGACAAGCTGGCGAAGCTCGGCCTGACCTACACCGTGATCGCCGGTCCGCAGGACCCGAACGCGGTCGTGGTGCAGAGCAACCCGGGCGCCGGCAGCCAGGTGGACCCGAACACCCAGGTGCAGCTGATCACCCGGCCGGCCGATCCGGCCAAAGGGGGGGACCCCAACACCACACCCCCCGGCAAAGGGGGCAACAACTAAGCCGCCCCTCTTCCCCTGGTTCTGACACCGGGGAGCGGGAGCGGTGAGAACGCCCGAGGGCCCGTCGCGGAGTTCGCGACGGGCCCTCGGGCGTTCCGTTCCGGCATGGTCTTCCGGCGTTGCGTTCGGCGTTGCGTTCGGCCGGCCGGCCGGCCGGCCGGGCCCTCGGATCAGCGCAGCTCCGGCGGCGGGGTGCGCTTGGCGTCCATGGGGTCCACCCGGACCAGGCTCCCCCAGACGGCCATCCGGTAGCGCGAGGTGTACACCGGCGTGCAGGTGGTCAGGGTGATGTACCGGCCGGGGCCGGCGTACCCGGAACTCACCGGGACGGGCGCGACGATGCCGGTGTCGTACTTGGAGGTCTCCGGGAGGGTGTTGTCGACCTTGTAGACGTACCACTTGTCCTTGGTCTCCACCACGATCGCGGCGCCCCGCTGGACGGCGTCCAGGTCGTGGAACTTGGCACCGTGGCCGTCCCGGTGGGCGGCCAGCGCGAAGTTGCCCGTCTCGTCCCAGGGCATCGCGGACTTGTAGGGCTGCTCGTAGACGCCCGCCACGCCCTCGTCCAGGACGGCGGTGGAGGTACCCATCCGGATCAGCACCTGGAAGTCCCGGCCCATCGCCGGGACGTGCAGGAAGCCCACGTCGTCCCCGATCGCGGGCACCGCGGCGGGCGCGGGCGCCGTGCCGCTCCCGCCCGGCGGGCCGGCGGTCGGACCGGCCGCCCAGGAGCCGCGCAGCCGGTCCGCGGCGTGCGCGGCGGAGGCGTCCGCCTGCACGTTGGTCCACCAGAGCGAGTAGGCCACGAACAGGCCGAGCACCAGGCCCAGGGTGATCAGCAGCTCGCCGAACACCCCGAGCGCGGCCAGCGCCCGGCCACGGCCCTTGCGGCCCTCCCGTCCCGGTGGGGGGAAGGCCTCCTCCGCCGTACCGGCCGGCCGCGTGGTCCCGTCGTCCTGCATCTGCGGTGCTCCCCCTCCGAAACCGGTACCGGGCGGCTATCCGCCCGTGATCGCGGCCGGTTTGCCCTGACTGCGCGGCCGCTCCTCGATCATCTTGCCAAAGACAATGAGGCGGAACTTGGAGGTGAACTCCGGGGTGCAGGTGGTCAGCGTGATGTAGCGGCCCGGCCCGGCGTACCCGGAGCCGTTCGGCACCGGCTTGATCACGCTCACGTTGCTGGGGGAGGTCTGCGGGATCCCCCCGGTGATCTCGTACGTGTAGTACCCGGTCGCGGTCTCCACCACGACCTTGTCGCCCTTGCCCAGCTCGTTGATGTACCGGAACGGCTCGCCGTGGGTGTTGCGGTGCGCGGCCAGCGCGAAGTTGCCCGCCGGGTCGCCCGGCATCCCGGTGCCGGGGTAGTGGCCGACCAGGCCCTTGTCGAGCACCGCCGCCTTGTCGGTGCCCTCGGCGATCGGGAACTTCAACCCCAGCTTGGGCAGGTAGACGATGGCGAAGCCCTTGCCGGGCGCGAACGCCTCGGGCTTGTTCGGGTCAGCGGCGGGCTGCCCCGCACCGGGCGGCTGGGCGTCGAACTGCTGCTCCAGCTGGTCCCGGGCACTGTTGGCGGCCGCGTCGGCCTGCACGTTGGTCCACCAGAGCTGGTAGGCGACGAACAGCAGCATCACCGCGCCGAGGGTGATGCACAGCTCGCCGACGAGGCGGGCCGCCACCACGACCGCGGACTCCTTGGGGCGGGGCCCCGCGGCTCCCCGGCCCTTGGCGCGGCGCCGGCCGCCGCCGGTGCGGACGGCGGTCCGGCCCTGGGCGGCCCGCCGGCGCTCGGCCCGGCCGCCGGTGGGCGCGACGGGCTCGGCCGCCGGGTCGCCGCCCTCGACGGGCAGCCGCAGTTGGAGGGTCTGGTCGGGCAGCCACGGGTACTCGGGCCCGCCCTCGACGGGCCGCTCGGCCTGCTCGTAGACGCCCCAGCCGTCCTCGGGCTCGCCCGCAGCGGCCGGCTCCCCCGGGTACGGCCGGGCCTGCACGGCCCCGCCGTACTGCGGGGCGCCGTACTGCGGGGCGCCGTACTGCGGGGCGCCGTACTGCGGGGCACCGGGCTCCGCGCCCTGGTACGGACCGCCGGCGTACTGCGGCGGGCCGCCGTACGGGCCCTGCTCCTGCTCCGACTGGTAACGCCCCTCCGGACGTACCGCGGTCACGCGGCTCAGCCCCGGCCGATCACCGGGGCGAGCCCGGCCGACCGGTCCACGGCCTGCGGGAAGCCGCACTCCGCCAGCCAGTTGGCGAGCATCCGGTGCCCGCCCTCGGTCAGCACCGACTCGGGGTGGAACTGCACGCCCTCGACCGGCAGTTCACGGTGCCGCAGGCCCATGATCACGCCGCTGCCGGTCCGGGCGGTGACCACCAGCTCGTCCGGCACGGTGGCCGGGTCGACGGCCAGCGAGTGGTAGCGGGTCGCGGTCAGCGGCGAGGGCAGGCCCTCGAACACCCCGCCGTCCTGGTGCTCGACCGGCGAGGTCTTGCCGTGCAGCAGTTCGGGCGCCCGGCCGACCACCGCGCCGTACGCCACCGCGATCGACTGGAGGCCCAGGCAGACGCCGAACACCGGCAGCCCGATCGCCGCGCAGTGGTGCACCATCGAGATGCAGACCCCGGCCTCCTCGGGCGATCCGGGCCCGGGGGAGAGCAGCACCCCGTCGAAGCCCTCCTCCCCCGCCCGGCGGACGGCGTGCTCGACGGTCACCTCGTCGTTGCGCACCACCTCGCAGGTGGCGCCGAGCTGGTACAGGTACTGGACCAGGTTGAACACGAAGCTGTCGTAGTTGTCCACGACCAGGATGCGGGGCGGGGTCGACTGGGTGGTCATGCGCGCGTGCTCTCCGTGGGATGCGGTACTGGGGGGAAGTTCCGGGCCGGCCGGGTCAGCCGGCCGGGGCGCCGTCGCCGCCGTCCACTGTGACGTCGCCGAAGGGGAGCAGCGGTTCCGCCCACGGGAAGACGTAGGTGAAGAGGAGGTAGACGATCCCCAGGATCAGGAGCACCGAGATGACGGCCTTGACCAGGGCGTTCCCCGGGAGGTGACGCCAGATGAAGCCGTACATGGTGCTCCCTCTAGGTAGCGGACTGGGCTCAAGAGTAGACCCGGTATCCACGGCCGTGAGGCCGGTCCACCCCTACTGCCGCCGCGTTACGGCTGGCCGCCCGCGGACCGGAGCTCGGTCGTGCCGGAGTACCCGGGCAGCGTGAGGTCCCCGCTCTCCTGGACCTTCCAGCCCAGGCCGTACGCCTGGACGTACTGCAGGTAGTTGCGGATCGTCGGGTCCCCCTCGACGGCCGACCGCAGGGCGTCGGTCCGGCCCACCGCCTTGACCACGTACGGCGGGGAGTAGACCCGGCCCTGGAGCAGCAGGGTGTTGCCGACGCAGCGGACGGCGCTGGTGGAGATCAGCCGCTGGTCCATCACCTGGACGCCGGCCGCGCCGCCCCGCCACAGCGCGTTGACCACGGCCTGGATGTCCTGCTGGTGGATGACCAGGTCGTTGACGCCGGGCTCCGGGACCCCGGGGATGCGCGCGGTGGCGTTCGGCGGGGCGTCGTTGAGGGTGACGGTCAACCCGCCGCCCTGGAGCGGCTCCAGGGCCGCGCCGAGCCGCAGGCCGTCCAGCCGGGCCGTGTCGGCGGGGTCGTGGCCCTGCTGCTCGGTGAGCTCCTGCGCCCGGGACTGGAGGTCGGCCAGCTGGGACTGCGCCTGCTGGTTCTGCCCGCTGCGCTGGCGGATGACGTCGCCGAGGCTCAGCAGCGAGTTGTCGGTCCGCAGGTCGGTGCCGCGGGCGGTCTGCGCGCTGATGTAGAAGAGCAGACCGGCGAGCGCGAACACGGTGCAGGTCAGGGCACGTCCGACAATTCGGGTGCCGGAACGGGGGGTGACGGCCTTCCCGGGGGGAATCGACAAATTAGTCACCGTACCCTTATCTCCTTGAGACCCGCCGAGCCACTACGCTAACGGACGCCGGTGGCAGGCGTGGGAGTGGTCCCAGAGCACTCTCCTCGACCGTCCGTCGGCGTCTCGCCCGCTGCACCCCTGCGCGGTCTCACAGCGCATCGACAGGAGAGCTCCTCGTGCCGAAGTCTCGACTCCGCAAGAAGTCCGACTACACCCCGCCGGCTACGACCGCGGTGAAGATCAGCTCGGGCCGTAGTTGGGTCGCACCGCTGATGCTGGCACTGTTCCTGATCGGCCTGGTGTGGATCGTCACCTACTACGTGACCAGCGGCAGCTACCCGGTGGAGAGCTGGCGGAACTGGAACATCCTGGTCGGCTTCGGCTTCATCGCGGCCGGGTTCGGCGTCTCCACCCAGTGGAAGTGACGCTCCGCGCGTCCTGAGGCTCGATCCCGAGTCCTGACCGCCGCTCCGGACCCCGGTCCCGGAGTGGCGCTCAGGCGTGCCCGCGACCGGTCGCGGTGTCATCGGCACGCCCATCATCGGACCGTCCCACCATCGGACGGTCGGGCTTATCCACATGGTTATCCACACTGGGGAAAAGTCCCCACGGCCTGTGGATAACTTCGCGCCGCACCACCGTCTACAGCTGTGCACAACTCCCGGGACGCGGACGAACCGCACAGCAGGACACGCGTAGAACAACAGTCCACAGCCCGATCACCGCACGGCCTGTGCACAACTCCGCACCCGCTGTGGACAAATGTCCGGGGCGTCACGCGCCGTACAGGGCCATCCCGGTCAGCAGCAGCACCGCTTCCAGGGCCACCGCGCCGGCCAGCGTCAGCCACTGGACCAGGGCGCGCCGCTCGCGCGGGGCGTACATCAGGCCGAAGGCGACCAGGCCGCCGACCACCAGGCCGCCGATGTGCGCCCGCCAGTCGATGGTCGGGCGGGCGAAGGTCACCACCAGGCTGAAGACCAGGAAGGCCACCGCCGGGGCGACCGGGCCCCGGTCCCGCAGCTGCATCAGGATCGTGGCGGAGATCAGGCCGAAGACGGCCCCGGAGGCCCCCACCGAGTTCATCCAGCCCCCCGCCACCAGGAAGGCGAAGGTGCTGCCGCCCAGCCCGGCGAGCAGGTAGAGGGCCAGGAAGCGCAGCCGCCCGAGCGCCTCCTCCAGCGGGGGGCCGAGCCACAGCAGCACCAGCATGTTCAGCCCGATGTGCCACCACTCCAGGTGCAGGAAGGTGGCGGTCAGCAGCCGGTACCACTGGCCCGGGCCGTCGGCGACACCGTACGGCCCCCCGTCGTGCGCCCGGCCGGCGCTGGCCAGCGACCAGACCTCGCCCAGGCGCGGGTTGAGGACGTACGCGGCCAGCACCCAGACCACCACGTTGATCCCGACCAGCGTCCGGGTCACCAGTCCGCCGTCCAGGGTCGGCGCCCCGCCGAAGCGGGTGGTGGCCCGCCGCGCCCCGGCGTGCCCGTCGCCGACGCACTCGGGGCACTGGAAGCCCACCGCGGCGGCCACCATGCACTGCGGGCAGATCGGCCGCTCGCAGCGGGTGCAGGAGATCCCGGTGGGCGTCCCCGGGTGCCGGTGGCAGTCGGGCTGCCCGGCCCCGGGGGACCGGTCCGTGGACCCTCGCGGCTCGTCCGGGAGCATCAGCGGCTACCCCTTCCCCTGGCCGACCACCGAAGCCGCCAGCCTACTGCGGCGGTGCCCCGCAGGGCCCCCGAACGGCCCCGCAGGGGCCCGCGTACGGCCCACCCCGGCGTGCCGGTGAACAAATCCGGATGCATGATCAGCATTCAGGTGGATATGTGCATAAAGGACGCCACCAGGAGGAGAGACTCGTGAGCTTTTCGGACTCGGCCCGTGACACCGCCACCAGGACCCGGGACTCCGCCGCACAGTTCGCGGACGGCGCCAAGCAGCGCCTCGGGCCCGCCCTGGACGCCCTCGGCCCCAAGGCCGCCCAGGCCGCCCACACCCTCCGTGTCCAGTACGACCGGCACCTCGCCCCGCAGTTCGGCCAGGCCTTCGCCAACCTGCCGCCCGAGGCCCAGCAGAACACACTGCGGGCCCTCCACCGGGCCCAGGAGGCCGCTCTGGCGGCCCGCCTATCCGCCGCCCGCGCCGCCGACCAGGCGCGCGGCACGGTCGGCCCCAGGGTCGCCCAGGCCGTCGAGGAGGCCCGGGCCGCGGTCTCCCCGGTCGCCCACGAGGCCCAGTCCCGCGGCGCCGCCGCGCTGACCGCCCTCCAGGGCCACGTCAGCTCGGCCGAGATCAACGAGCTGGCCGCCCGGAACGCGAAGCGGCAGCAGCGGTGCGGCGGCCGGACGACGGCCGGGCTGCTGCTGGCCGGGGTGCTGGCGGTCGGCGGCGGGCTGGTCGCCTGGCAGTGGTGGCGCCGGCACAGCAACCCGGAGTGGCTGGTCGAGCCCCCGGCCCCGCAGTCCCACCGGCCGGCCGGTGCGACCGCCGCCACCTCCCCGGTGAACGGCCTCACCCCCGAGGAGGCGGCCGGAGCCGCCGAGCCCACCGAGGACGACACGCCCTAGGACCCCGGGAACGCCGAACGGCGGCCGACCCGGAAGGGTCGACCGCCGTTCAGGCGCTGTGGAGCATAGGAGACTCGAACTCCTGACATCTGCCTTGCAAAGGCAGCGCTCTACCAACTGAGCTAATGCCCCTCGACGGCACGGCGCGTGCCGACGGGCACTAGCGTACCGGGTTCCGGCGTGTTTCCGAGAGCCGTCCCCCTGGGGGAACCGGCCGGTCCGATCGAGTGAGCGGGCCGACCGGTTCGGGAGGCGCCGGTCAGCGCCTCCGAAGACCGTCGATCGTCAGATCGTCCGGGGCTCAGCGACCGGCCGGAACCGGGTCGGTGGCCTCGGTCCACAGGTCCTGCTCGGCGCGGTCCGCCTGGACCTGACGGTAGACAAAGAAGCCGCCGAGGGCGACCAGGGCGACCAGGAGGAGCTTCTTCACCGCGGGACCTCGTCCTTCTAGCGTTGGCGGACTCAGGAGCCGGTGCTCCGGCCGGACCGACCGGGCCGACGAGTCCAGATGTGTTTCGAGCGCGAACGGGCTGTCGGGTGCCGGACTGCCCTTGCGGCCGATGATACACACCGGTGTCCCAATCGTGACCAGCCACCGGCACCGTCAACCCGGCGGTCCGGTCCGAGGATTGACGCCGCACCTCATGTCGTACGGATCGTCCGCACCCGGCCCGCCCGGGAAGCCCTCGTCAGGGGCGGTCCGCCGGGGAACGTCGAAGGGCCCGGAGTGGATCACTCCGGGCCCTTCGGGGCGGTGGGCCTAACAGGACTTGAACCTGTGGCCTCTTCCTTATCAGGGAAGCGCTCTAACCGTCTGAGCTATAGGCCCTCGCTGCACACAGAGCGTACCGGAAGCCGCCCGATCTGCGAAAACGTCGAAGGGCCCGGAGTGGATCACTCCGGGCCCTTCGCGGTGGTGGGCCTAACAGGACTTGAACCTGTGGCCTCTTCCTTATCAGGGAAGCGCTCTAACCGTCTGAGCTATAGGCCCTTGCCGCACTGAAAGATTAGCGGACCGACCGCCGATCCCCCAAATCCGTTCCGACCGGGGTCGCGGCAGTGACCTCGGCGGCCGGGCGCACCAGCCATTCCTCACGGGTCGGCGGCAGGCCCGAGCCGCCCTCCTCGGTGCTGCGGACGGCGAGGATCTGGTTCACCCCGATCCGGTTCTGCTCGAAGGCCAGCGCGGAGGCCGCCATGTACAGCCGCCAGACCCGGGCGCGGCCGAGGCCGACCAGCCGGACCGCCTCCGTCCAGTGCGCCTCCAGGTTGGCCACCCACTCGCGCAGGGTCAGCGCGTAGTGCTCGCGCAGCGCCTCGACGTCCCGGACCTCGAAGCCGGCCTCCTCCAGCCGGGCCACGGTGGAACCGACCGGGGAGAGCTCGCCGTCCGGAAAGACGTAGCGGTCGATGAAGGGGCTGGTGCGGTGCGGTTCGCCGGGGTGGTCGGGGCGCCGGGCGATCTGGTGGTTGAGCAGCCGGCCGCCGGGCGCCAGCAGCCGGAACAGGCCGTCGGCGTACACCCGGTACTGCTCCGCGCCGACGTGCTCGGCCATCCCGACGCTGGAGATCGCGTCGAAGGGGCCGTCGGTGATCTCCCGGTAGTCCTGGAGCCGGACCTCCACCCGGTCGGCCAGGCCGGCCTCCTCGACCCGGGCGCGGGCCAGCGCGACCTGCTCGGTGGAGATCGAGACGCCGACCGCGGTGACCCCGTAGTGCTCGGCCGCGTGCAGCAGCAGCGAGCCCCAGCCGCAGCCGACGTCCAGCAGCCGCATCCCGGGCCGCAGGCCGAGCTTGCGGCAGATCAGGTCGAGCTTGGCCTCCTGGGCGGCCTCCAGGCTCTTCGCCTCGGGCGTCCAGTAGGCGCACGAGTAGACCATCGAGGAGCCCAGCACGAGGCCGTAGAAGTCGTTCCCGACGTCGTAGTGGTGGCTGATGGCGGCGCGGTCCCGGCCGCGGCTGTGCAGCCGCCCCTGGGCCCGGCGGACCTCCTCCGGGGGCGGGGTGGGCTCCGGGCCGACCGCCCCGGCCCGGAGGGCCGCGGCGACCGCCCGGCGGCCCGCGGCGCCGAGGACGTCGCGCGGCCCGAGGGCCATGGTGCGGATCTCGGGGAGTTCGGCGAAGCGGGCGACCTCGGAGAGCGTCTCGTAGAGGTCGGTGCCGGGGGCGAGGTCGAGGTCCCCCGAGACGTAGGCCCGGGCCAGGCCCAGCTCGCCCGGCTGCCACATCAGCCGGCGTAGCGCCCTGCGGTTGCGCAGCACCAGGGTGGGTGCTCCGGGCGGCCCGGCGACACTGCCGTCCCAGGCCTGCACCCGCAAGGGGATCGGGATGCCCAACAGCCCGTCCAGGGCCTCGACCAGTTGATCTGCGAGCTTCGCCACCGCGCGCCTCCGTCCAGCCTTCCTGCGGAAACCCTCCTGACCCGGTCGACCGACCGGGGCGGCCTGCGGCACTCCCACGGGTGGGAACGGGCGGCGTCCAGCTAATCCCACCGCGGCCGGCCCGTTTCCGGGCGGCACGCCGCGGGAGCCGGCTGTCACCCGAAATGCCGACGGGCCCCGCAGGCTGCAACAGCCTGCGGGGCCCGTACATTCCGTCCGCGGACGGTGAATTGACCAGGGGTCAGGATCCGGCCGGATCAGTCCTCTTCGGCCAGGGTGAGCTCGACGCCGCCGGTGAATCCGGCCGCCGCGTTGTAGATGAAGGCCGACAGCGTGGAGAGCGCGGTCAGCAGCACCACGTCGACCACCGCGATCAGCGTGGTGAACATCATGACCTTGCCGAAGCCGATGTAGTCCATCAGGTTCAGCTGGCTGCTGGCGTTGTCCGCGCCGCCGCCGGTGACGTCCTTGAGGGTCTTGGTCAGCGAGTCGAAGACACCGAGCGAGTCCAGGGTCATCCACAGCACGGCCGAGGCCACGATGATGATGATGCCGACGGCCAGCGACAGCAGGAAGCTGACCTTCATCACGGACCACGGGTCGACCTTGGTCACCCGCAGCCGGGCCTTGCGGGTCCGGCCGAGGCCGCCCCCGACGGTCGCCGGGGCGGCGGCGGGGCGACGCGCCGCACCGGGCACCGGGGTGCCTCCGGGCGGGGTGTTGCCGCCGGTCCGGGTGCCCCGGGCCGGGGTCGGCTGCCCCTTGGTGTACGTCGTCGGCTGCGAGAAGCCGCTCTGTCCGGCCTGGCCCGCTCCGCCGACCGGCGGCATCAGCGAGGTGGACGCGGCCGAGTGCTCGGTCGGCGGCTGCCCCGGAACGCCGTACGACCCCCCGCCCTGCGCGCCCGGACGGCCGCCGGCGGGTCCTCCCGCAGCACCCGTGGCTCCACTCACCTGGTCCTCCCGCACTTCCCACCAGGGCGGCGCCCTGATCCGTCACTCGTCATCCAGCGCCCGGCGGGATTGCCCGGAACTGGTCGGCGTCCGGTGACGCCGCGTCCACTCTTCTGGACGCGGCGGCACCGGTCTGCGGTTCGGTTCAGACCTCGGCGTCGCCGCCGACCGCCGTCCCCGCACCTTCGGTCGTCTCGGTGGACTCGGTGCCGGCGACCTCGTCCTCCGCCGTCTCCTCGTCCTCGGCCTCCGCGTTGCGGGCCATGCCCACCACCGCGTCGCGCTTTCCGAGGTTGATCAGTTGGACGCCCATGGTGTCACGTCCGGTTTCACGAACCTCGGAAACCCTCGTGCGGATCACGCCGCCCGAGAGGGTGATCGCCATGATCTCGTCGGTGTCGTCGACCACCAGTGCGCCGACCAGCGAGCCCCGGCCCTCGACGATCTTCGCCGCCTTGGTGCCGTAGCCGCCGCGTCCCTGGACACGGTACTCGTCCACACCGGTCCGCTTGGCGTAGCCGCCGTCCGTGGCGGTGAAGACGTACGTCCCCGGGCGGACGACGTTCATCGAGAGCAGCTCGTCGTCCTCGCGGAAGGCCATGCCCTTGACGCCGGAGGTGGCGCGGCCGGTGGGCCGCAGGGCGTCGTCGGTCGCGGTGAAGCGGATCGACTGGGCCTTCTTGGAGACCAGCAGCAGGTCGTCCTCGGAGGAGACCAGCTCGGCGCCGATCAGCTCGTCGTCCCGGCCCTCGTCGTCCTGGCGCAGGTTGATCGCGATCAGGCCGCCGGAGCGCGGGGAGTCGTAGTCCTTGAGCGGGGACTTCTTCACCAGGCCGGCCCGGGTGGCCAGGACCAGGTACGGCTTGTCCTCGTAGGTGCGGACGGCCATCACCTGGGCGATGTGCTCCCCCGGCTGGAAGGCCAGCAGGTTGGCCACGTGCTGGCCGCGGGCGTCGCGGCCGGCGTCCGGCAGCTCGTAGCCCTTGGCGCGGTAGACCCGGCCCTTGTTGGTGAAGAACAGGATCCAGTTGTGGGTCGTCGTCACGAAGAAGTGGTCGACGATGTCGTCCTGCTTGAGCTGGGCACCGCGCACGCCCTTGCCGCCGCGCTTCTGCGAGCGGTAGAGGTCGGAGCGGGTCCGCTTGACGTAGCCGCCACGGGTGATCGTGACGACGATGTCCTCCTCGGCGATGAGGTCCTCGATGGAGAGGTCGCCGTCCGAGGGGATCAGGGTCGAGCGGCGCTCGTCGCCGTACTTCTCGACGATCGCGCCGAGCTCCTCGGAGATGATCTCGCGCTGGCGGGTCGGCGAGGCCAGGATGGCGTTGTACTCGTCGATCTTGCGCTGCAGCTCGTCGTGCTCGTCCATGATCCGCTGGCGCTCCAGGGCGGCCAGCCGGCGCAGCTGCATCTCCAGGATCGCGTTGGCCTGGAGCTCGTCGATGTCCAGCAGGCCCATCAGGCCGGTGCGGGCGGCGTCGGCGCTGGCCGAGGCCCGGATCAGCGCGATGACCTCGTCGATCAGGTCGAGGGCCTTGAGCAGCGCGCGCAGGATGTGGGCGCGCTCCTCGGCCTTGCGCAGGCGGAACCTGGTGCGCCGGACGATGACCTCGACCTGGTGGTTGACCCAGTGCCGGATGAAGGCGTCGAGCGACAGCGTGCGCGGCACGCCGTCGACCAGGGCCAGCATGTTGGCGCCGAAGTTGGTCTGCAGCTCGGTGTGCTTGTACAGGTTGTTCAGCACGACCTTGGCGACCGCGTCGCGCTTGAGCACGACCACCAGGCGCTGGCCGGTGCGGGACGAGGACTCGTCCCGGACGTCGGCGATGCCGGCGATCTTGCCGTCCTTGACCAGGTCGGCGATCTTGAGGGCGAGGTTGTCCGGGTTGACCTGGAACGGCAGCTCGGTGATCACCAGGCACTGGCGGCCCTGGATCTCCTCGACCTCGACCACGGCGCGCATGGTGACCGAGCCGCGGCCGGTGCGGTAGTAGTCGTCGATCCCGCGGCGGCCGACGATCAGCGCGCCGGTCGGGAAGTCGGGGCCCTTGATCCGCTCGATCAGGGCCTCCAGCAGCTCCTCGGCGGAGGCCTCGGGGTTCTCCAGGTACCAGAGCGCGCCGGAGGCGACCTCGCGGAGGTTGTGCGGCGGGATGTTGGTGGCCATGCCGACCGCGATGCCGGTGGAGCCGTTGACCAGCAGGTTGGGGATGCGCGCGGGCAGGACGGTCGGCTCCTGGGAGCGGCCGTCGTAGTTGGCCGCGAAGTCGACGGTCTCCTCGTCGATGTCGCGCATCATCTCCATGGCCAGCGGCATCATCTTGCACTCGGTGTAGCGCATGGCCGCGGCCGGGTCGTTGCCCGGGGAGCCGAAGTTGCCGTTGCCGTCCACCAGCGGCATCCGCATCGACCACGGCTGGGCCAGGCGGACCACGGTGTCGTAGATCGAGGTGTCACCGTGCGGGTGGTAGTTGCCCATCACGTCGCCGACGACGCGGGCGCACTTGTAGTAGCCCTTCTCGGGCCGGTACCCGCCGTCGTACATCGCGTAGAGCACGCGGCGGTGCACCGGCTTGAGGCCGTCGCGGACCTCGGGGAGCGCCCGGCTGACGATCACGCTCATCGCGTAGTCGAGGTACGAGCGCTGCATCTCGGTCTCGAGCTCGACCGGCTCGATCCGCATGGTCACCTGGGTGGCGGCCTCGGCTGCGGGGGTCTCGGGAGTCTCGGGCTGGTCGCCTTCGGGACGGTTGTCGTCGACCACTGGTGGTCAGTTTCCTTTCACGCGGACTGGTACGTGCGGGGCCTGGTTCGCAGGCGTCACACGTCCAGGAAGCGGACGTCCTTGGCGTTGCGCTGGATGAAGGAGCGGCGCGCCTCGACGTCCTCGCCCATCAGCACGGAGAACAGCTCGTCGGCACGGGCGGCGTCCTCCAGGGTGACCTGGAGCAGCAGGCGGTGCTCGGCGTCCATGGTGGTGACCCGGAGCTCCTCGGCGTTCATCTCGCCGAGACCCTTGAAGCGCTGGATCGCGTCGTCCTTGGGCAGTCGGCGGCCGGCCTCGACGCCCGCCGCGATCACGGCGTCGCGCTCGCGGTCGGAGTAGGCGTACTCGAAGTCGTCCTTGCCCCACTTGATCTTGTACAGCGGGGGCATGGCGAGGTAGACGTACCCGGACTCGACCAGCGGCCGCATGAAGCGGAACAGCAGGGTGAGCAGCAGGGTGCGGATGTGCTGTCCGTCGACGTCGGCGTCGGCCATCAGGACGATCTTGTGGTACCGCAGCTTGGACTCGTCGTAGTCCTCCTGGATGCCGCAGCCGAAGGCCGAGATCAGTGCCTGGACCTCGGTGTTCTGCAGCACCTTGTCGATCCGGGCCTTCTCGACGTTCAGGATCTTGCCGCGGATCGGCAGGATGGCCTGGGTGCGCGGGTCGCGGCCCTGCTTGGCCGAGCCGCCGGCGGAGTCACCCTCGACGATGAAGATCTCGCACTCGGAGGGGTCCTTGGACTGGCAGTCCGAGAGCTTGCCCGGCAGCGAGGCGGACTCCAGCAGGCCCTTGCGGCGGGTCAGGTCGCGGGCCTTGCGGGCGGCGACGCGCGCGGTGGCGGCCTGGATGGACTTGCGGATGATGTCCGAAGCCTCGGTGGGGTTGCGGTCCAGCCAGTCGTTGAGCTGCTCGTGGACGACCTTCTGGACGAAGGTCTTCGCCTCGGTGTTGCCGAGCTTGTCCTTGGTCTGGCCCTCGAACTGCGGCTCGCCGAGCTTGACCGAGATGATCGCGGTCAGGCCCTCGCGGATGTCCTCGCCGGAGAGGTTGTCGTCCTTCTCGCGGAGCAGCTTCTTGTCCCGCGCGTAGCGGTTGACCAGGCCGGTCAGCGCGGCGCGGAAGCCCTCCTCGTGGGTGCCGCCGCCGTGGGTGTGGATGGTGTTGGCGAAGCTGTAGACCCCCTCGGTGTAGGAGGAGTTCCACTGCATCGCGATCTCCACCGAGATCGCCTTGTCCTTGTCCTCCGCCTCGAAGTCGATCACCGAGGGGTGGATGACCTCGCCCTTGCGGGAGTTGAGGTGGGCGACGAAGTCGGCGATGCCGCCGTCGTACTTGTACGTGACGGAGAGCGGCTTGCCCTCCTCGTCCACGTGCTCGGGGCGCTCGTCGGTCAGCGAGATCGACAGGCCCTTGTTGAGGAAGGCCATCTCCTGGAAGCGCCGCGACAGCGTCTCGAAGGAGTAGACGGTGGTCTCGAAGATGTCCGGGTCGGCCCAGAAGGTCACCGTGGTGCCGGTGCGGTCGGTCTCGGCACCCTTGACCAGGGGGGCGGTCGGCGCGCCCATCTTGTAGTCCTGGGTCCAGATGTGGCCGTCCTTGTGGATCTCCACCGAGAGCCGGGTGGACAGCGCGTTCACCACCGAGACGCCGACACCGTGCAGACCGCCGGAGACGGCGTAGCCGCCGCCGCCGAACTTGCCGCCCGCGTGCAGGACGGTGAGCACGACCTCGACGGCCGGCTTGTCCTGGCCGGGGACGATGTCCACCGGGATGCCTCGGCCGTTGTCGACGCAGCGGATGGCGCCGTCGGGCATGATCGTGACGTCGATGGTGTCGGCGTACCCCGCCATCGCCTCGTCGACGGAGTTGTCCACGACCTCCTGCACCAGGTGGTGCAGGCCACGCTCACCGGTGGAACCGATGTACATGCCGGGGCGCTTGCGGACGGCGTCGAGGCCTTCCAGCACCTGGATGTTGCTACCGGTGTAGGAAGCCTGGTCGTTCTGGTCTGGGGTCTGGCTGGGGTTGCCGGAATCGGCCACGAAGCGCCCTCTCTGGCACAGCGCGGGCCGCATTCCAGCCCCGTGCGGGCGGGCGTGCGACCACGGCGTTTCGACTCGGTTGCCACTAGCAACAGTGTTTGGCTCTCAGTCTACCGGTACGACTGACATAGATGGGCGTTTGGCAGCCCTTGAAGGCAGATATGCCGCCCTGAATCCCCTCTGGACGTGTCCCGATACTCGACCGGGGGGCCGGAGGCGCCTGGAAGGGCCGTCAGGGGTTCCGGAAGATCGTGGTCCGATCCCGGCCGGGGGCGATCCCCGCCGGCCGGGCTCAGCCCCAGGTGTCGCCCGGGCCCTTGCTCCCCGGCGCGCGCAGCCGGCCGTAGCCGCGGGCCGGCGCGGCCGGGCCGAGCACCTTGATGGTGCGGACCGTGCCGTGGCCCAGTTCGTGGTTCAGACGGGCCACCAACTGGCGTGCCAGCCAGCGCAGTTGGGTCGCCCACGCGGTGGAGTCGCACTGCACGGTGAGCACCGCGGCGGCCTCGTCGTAGGAAGAGGGGTGGCAGTGCGCGGCGATGTCCGGGCCGACGATCTGCGGCCAACGGCCCATCACCCCGCCGACCGCGGCGGAGGACTCCCAGCCGCGCTCGGTCAGCAGCCGGTTCAGTGCCGCCCCCAGCGGCACCGGGTCGCGGCCGTCCGAGCGGGCGCCGCTGCGCAGCCCGTGCCGCTTCGCCTCGCGCTTCTGCTGGACCTGCTCACCGCGCTGGCGGGCCTGGGCCCGGGCCGCCCTCAGCGCGGAGCGGGCGAGGTCGGCACCGGTGGGCCCGGCGGCGCCGGGGCCGGGGGAGGTCTCCGCCGAATCGCTCACGGCGATCTCCTTTCCCCAGCCTGTGGACAACCCGATGAGCCGTCCAGCCTACGGGAGCGCACGCACGCCGGACGTCGGCACCCACCGCGGTGCGGGTGCCGACGGCAAAGCTTCGGTACGGGGCAGGTCAGGCCGCGACGGATCCGGTCGGACCGGGTCGTTACGGCTCGGGTCGTTACGGCTCGGGGGCTCAGGCGTCGACCCGGCGCACGGCGCCGTCGGAGACCGCGAAACGGGCGCCGGCCAGCGCCTTCGGCACGTCCTCGGCCACCGCCGCGGTCACCAGCACCTGCTCGCCGTCGGCCACCAGCTCGGCCAGCCGGTCCCGGCGGGCGGCGTCCAGCTCGGCGAACACGTCGTCCAGGACCAGCACCGGCTCGCCGCCGTCGGCGCGCAGCAGCTCGTACGAGGCCAGCCGGAGCGCCAGCGCGAACGACCAGGACTCGCCGTGGCTGGCGTAGCCCTTGGCCGGCAGCGGGCCCAGCTTGAGCACCAGCTCGTCGCGGTGCGGGCCGACCAGGGTGATCCCCCGCTCGACCTCCTGCTTGCGGACCGCCTGCAACGCCGCCAGCAGCTGCTCCTCGGCCTGCTCCCGGCTGCTCGGCAGCTCGCCCTCGAAGGAGCTGCGGTACTCCAGGACGGTCTCCCCGCCGCCCGGGGCCACCCGGCCGTACGCCCCCGTCACCAGTGGTTGCAGGGCGGCCACCAACTGGATCCGGAAGGCCGTCAGCTCGGCCCCGGCGCGGGCCAGGTGGCCGTCCCAGACCTCCAGGGTGGACAGGTCGGCGCCCTTGCCGCCGCCGGCCCGGCGGGCCATCGCGGCGGTCTTCAACAGGGCGTTGCGCTGCTTGAGCACCCGCTCGTAGTCCTGCCGGACCCCGGCCAGCCGGGGCGCCCGGGCGGTCAGCAGCTCGTCCAGGAAGCGCCGGCGCTCACCCGGATCGCCCTTGACCAGGCTGAGGTCCTCGGGGGCGAACAGCACGGTGCGCAACAGGCCCAGCACGTCGCGCGGGCGGACGTTGTCGGAGCGGTTGATCCGGGCCCGGTTGGCCTTGCCCGCCGTGAGCTCCAGCTCGATCAGGGTGGAGCGGCCGCGGTCCACCACCGAGGTGCGGACGACCGCCCGCTCGGCGCCCAGCCGGATCAGCGGGGCGTCCGTGGCCACCCGGTGGCTGCCCAGGGTGGCGACGTAGCCGATCGCCTCGACCAGGTTGGTCTTGCCCTGGCCGTTGGGCCCGACGAAGGCCGTCACGCCCGGGTCGAGGGGAACCTCGACCCGGGCGTACGACCGGAAGTCGGCGAGCGACAGGTGCGCGACGTGCATGGCTGTGGACTGCGCCCGCCTTCTGTGTGTGGGGCTACCCGGGGAACGGCCCCCGGGGCCCCGACCGGTTCTCGGTTACTTGGACTCGACCGCGTGGCCGCCGAACTGGTTGCGCAGCGCGGCGATCATCTTCATCTGCGGCGAGTCGTCCTGGCGCGAGGCGAAGCGGGCGAACAGCGAGGCGGTGATCGCCGGCAGCGGAACGGCGTGGTCGATCGCGGCCTCGACGGTCCAGCGGCCCTCGCCGGAGTCGGCGGCCCAGCCGCGCAGCTTGTCCAGGTGCTCGTCGCTGTCCAGGGCGCGGACGGCCAGGTCCAGCAGCCAGGAGCGGATGACCGTGCCCTCCTGCCAGCTGCGGAAGACCTCGCGCACGTCGGTGACCTCGGGGGCGGCCTCCAGCAGCTCCCAGCCCTCGGCGAAGGCCTGCATCATCGCGTACTCGATGCCGTTGTGGACCATCTTGGCGAAGTGGCCGGCGCCGACCGCGCCCGCGTGCACCGAGCCGAAGTCGCCCTCGGGCTTGAGCGCGTCGAAGACCGGCTGGACCAGGGCGACG
The DNA here is from genome assembly GCF_042896295.1 of Kitasatospora sp. NPDC001309. Classification (NCBI taxonomy): domain Bacteria; kingdom Bacillati; phylum Actinomycetota; class Actinomycetes; order Kitasatosporales; family Streptomycetaceae; genus Kitasatospora; species Kitasatospora sp. NPDC001309. The sequence goes on from NZ_JBIAXC010000006.1 coordinate 156,764, forward strand.
TGCTCGGCGTCGCCGCCGTACATCAGCGCGTAGCCGTTCTCCAGGCCCCAGACGCCACCGGAGACGCCGCAGTCGACGAAGCCGATGCCCTTGGCCGCCAGCGCCTCGGCGTGCTTGATGTCGTCGGTCCAGCGGGAGTTGCCGCCGTCCACCACGACGTCGCCGGGGGAGAGCAGCTCGGCGAGCTCGTCGACGGTCGCCTGGGTCGCGGCACCGGCCGGGACCATCACCCAGACCACGCGCGGGCCCTGGAGCTTGGAGACGAGCTCCTGCAGGGTCTCGACGTCGGAGATCTCCGGGTTGCGGTCGTATCCGATGACGGTGTGGCCGGCGCGGCGGATCCGCTCGCGCATGTTGCCGCCCATCTTGCCGAGACCGATGAGGCCGAGCTCCATGACCAAATCCTTACTGTGGGGACGTGCCTGGCGGCGGCGCCGTTGCCGCATCCCCGAGCCTACGCTTCCGGGGCATCCGGACTCCGCGCGGTCGGGCCGACCGGGTCGACGGGGTCGGGACGTCCACAGGCTGTGCACAACGGGTGTGCACAGCCTGTGGGTGACCGGACCGGCCGGGGTCGGCCGGAGCCGTCGTCAGCCGGAAGCGGTCGTCAGCCGGAGAGGCGGACCGGCATGATCAGGTACTGGTAGGCCTTGTCCTCCTCGGCGTCCACCGAGACCTTGCCGCTGAGCAGGGCCGGCTTGGTCGGGGTGGTGAAGCTCAGCTGGGCGAACGGGGAGTCGATGGCCTTGAGGCCCTCCTCCAGGTAGCCCGGGTTGAAGGCGATCGAGATGTCGTCGCCCTCCAGGTCGGCCTCGATCCGCTCGGTGGCCTGGGCGTCGTCGCCCGAGCCGGCCTCCAGGGTCAGCACGCCCTGCTCGAAGTTGAGCCGGACCGGGGTGTTGCGCTCGGCGACCAGCGAGACGCGCTTGAGCGCCTCCAGGAAGGGCTGGGTCTGGATCGCGGCGACCGCGCTGAACTCGGTCGGGAAGAGGCTGCGGAACTTGGGGAACTCGCCCTCCAGCAGCCGGGTGGTGGTGCGGCGGCCGGCGCCCTCGAAGCCGATCAGGCCCTCGCCCGCGCCGCCCGAGGAGAGCGCGATGGAGACCGTGTCACCGCTGCCCAGGGACTTGGCGATGTCCTGGAGGGTCTTGGCGGGGACCAGGGCGACCGCGGAGATGTCCGACTGCTCGGGCTTCCACAGCAGGTCGCGGACGGCGAAGCGGTAGCGGTCGGTGGCGGCCAGGGTGATCCGGTCGCCCTCGATCTCGACCCGGACGCCGGTGAGCACCGGCAGGGTGTCGTCCCGGCCGGCCGCGACGGCGGCCTGGCTGACCGCGGAGGCGAAGACGTCCCCGGAGACGGTGCCGGTGGCGGTCGGCATCTGGGGCAGCGCCGGGTACTCGTCCACCGGGAGGGTGGGGAGGGTGAAGCGGGAGCTGCCGCAGACCACGCTGACCCGCTGGCCGTCGGTGGAGATCTCCACAGGCCTGTTGGGAAGGTTGCGCGAGATGTCGTTGAGCAGGCGACCGGAGACCAGGACGGTGCCGGCCTCCTCGACGTCCGCCTCGAGCTCGACCCGGGCCGAGACCTCGTAGTCGAAGCCGGACAGCGCCAGGCTGCCCTCCTGCGCGGTCAGCAGCAGGCCGGCCAGCACCGGCACCGGCGGCCGTGCCGGGAGGCTGCGGGCAGCCCAGGCCACCGCCTCCGCGAGGACGTCACGCTCCACCCGGAACTTCACCGGTAACCGCCTCCTGGATCGAGCGCTCCCGCTCGCACTCTGGTTCGTCTGATCTTGATCGTCGGTCCGCCTGTCCGCCGAGCTCTACCACTCCGCTTCCAGTCGCAGAGGACAGTCTGACGTACTCCGCCGACAGACGGGGCAGACGGGCGGAAGCGAGGCCGAACAGATGTCGGGGCGCGGTTGTCCACAGATTTCGGGACCACCCACTTTGAAAGCAGGTTCACGGTCTAACTGTGTAGCGGTAGTAGTAGGGCCTGTGGAAACCGTGGATAACCCTGTTTCCGCAGGTCAGCGCCCGGATTTTGTCCACAGCGGGTGTGGACGGCGGCTGTGGACGGGCAGGCCGCGCTGTGGACAGCCGAGCGTTACCCACAGGGCACGCAGGGTATCCACAGGTTATCCCCAGGACTGTCCCCAGATCCGGGCCCGGTTATCCACGGGCCCCGGTCAACTTTACGTGACGCCTTTCACACCAGGGTATGAACGGCTGCCCAAGGTTGTCGAACTGTGGACCCCGTTGTGGACAACCTGGGGATAACCGCCCGCTCCCTGGGGACAACCGGTGGATAACCCGGACGGCCCACTGGTGGCCCGTCAATTGTCCACACCCTGTGGACAACGGTTGTGCACAAGTCCACAGGCACCTGACCTGCGCGGAAGAGCGTAGCGGCGCCGGGCCTGTGGACGAATTCTGGATAACTCCGGGCTCCCGGGCCTGTGGACCGCGCGGAAGGGGTCCGGCCTGTGGACAACTGCCCTGCGCGCCCCCGGTTTTCGAATCACCGGTCAGTTGTTCGGCGCGGGCTGTGGACCGGCGGGACGTCCGTCGTGCGGATACCTGCCCGGCGGCGGCCCGGTACACACCTGTGGAAACGGCGGAAGGGCGCCAGGATCGCTCCTGACGCCCTTCCGGGGTACTCCGGTGTCCGCCCCCAACTCGCGGGGGACGGCTAGCTCTTGATGCGGTTGGTCAGTTCGGTGACCTGGTTGTAGATGGAGCGCCGCTCGGCCATCAGCGAGCGGATCTTCCGGTCCGCGTGCATCACCGTGGTGTGGTCGCGGCCGCCGAACTGGGCGCCGATCTTCGGCAGTGAGAGATCGGTGAGCTCCCGGCAGAGGTACATGGCGATCTGCCGGGCCGTCACCAGCACCCGGCTGCGCGAGGAGCCGCAGAGGTCGTCCACACCGAGGCCGAAGTAGGCGGCGGTCTGCTGCATGATGACCTGCGCGGTGATCTCCGGGCCGGCGTCCTCGTCCCCGCCGGGGATCAGGTCCTTGAGGACGATCCCCGCCAACTCCAGGTCCACCGGTGCCCGGTTGAGGTTGGCGAAGGCGGTCACCCGGATCAGCGCGCCCTCCAACTCCCGGATGTTGCGGGTGATCCGGGACGCGATGAACTCCAACACGTCGGCAGGGGCGTTGAGTTGTTCCTGGATCGCCTTCTTGCGCAGGATCGCGATCCTGGTCTCCAGCTCCGGCGGGGTGACGTCGGTGATCAGGCCCCACTCGAAGCGGTTGCGCAGCCGGTCCTCCAGCGTGGTCAGCAGTTTGGGCGGCCGGTCCGAGGACAGCACGATCTGCTTGTTCGCGTTGTGGAGGGTGTTGAAGGTGTGGAAGAACTCCTCCTGGGTGGACTCCTTGCTCGCCAGGAACTGGATGTCGTCCACCAGCAGGATGTCCATGTCCCGGTAGCGGCGGCGGAAGGTGTCCGCCTTGCCGTCCCGGATCGAGTTGATGAACTCGTTGGTGAACTCCTCCGAGGACACGTAGCGCACCCGGGTGCCCGGGAAGAGGCTGCGCGAGTAGTGCCCGATGGCGTGCAGCAGGTGGGTCTTGCCCAGCCCGGACTCGCCGTAGATGAAGAGCGGGTTGTACGCCTTGGCCGGGGCCTCGGCGACGGCCACCGCCGCGGCGTGCGCGAAGCGGTTGCTGGCGCCGATGACGAAGGTGTCGAACAGGTACTTGGGGTTCAGCCGGGCGGCCGGCTCGTCCTTGCGGGAGCCGCCGGCCGGGGGAGCGCCGGGCGGGGCGGGCACCCCGGGGACGGCGGGGCGCTCGGTCGGCGGCTCCGCGCCCGACTTCTCGGCCGGGCGTCCGCCGGAGGGCCGGGAGCCGTGTCCGCGGCGCCCGGCGCCGGTGCGGGGCTGCTCGCCGGGGCCGGGGCCGTACGCGCCGCCGAAGAGGTCGCCCTGGGTCGTGGAGGGCGGACCGGGGAGGTGCCGCGGCGCGGGGCGGGCCGAGGGCTCCTCGGGCTCGTGGTACGGCGCCTGCGGCTCCTGGTAGCCGGGCCACGGCTGGGCGGGCTGGCCGCCGCCGTAGGGCGCGGGGCGCTGCTCGTAGCCGCCGGTGTCGTAGCGGGGGCGCTCGTAGTCCTGCTCGTACGGCTGCTGGTAGTTCTGGTCGCCGTAGCCGGAGTCCTCCTCGGCCGGGCCCGGGTAGGGCTCGACGGGGGCCTGGGCGGCCGGTGCGGGGGTGGTGGGCACCGCGTTGGCGTCGACCATCACGGCGATCCGGACGGGTCGGCTGAGCTCGCGGCTGAGCGCGTCGGTCAGCTGGGGCAGCAGCCGGCCCTCCAGCACCTGCTTGGCCCGCTCGTTCGGGGTCGCCAGCAGGGCGGTGTCGTGCATCATCCACATGGGCTGGGTGCGCTGCACCCACTGTTTGTCCATCTCCCCGACATCGGGGTCGCTGACCAGCCGCTCGACGACCCTCGCCCAGACCGGGACGAGGTCGCTGTTGACATCAGCCACTGGTGCACGCTTTCCAAGAACAAAACCAGACAAGTCCTGCAACGGTAGTCAGCGAACAGGGACGGATCAAGTCGTTGTCCACAGCCTGTGGGTAAACGGCCTCCGGACGGCTGGTTTGACCCTCGTGCCCCGTCCCGCGTACCGTAACCAGGTCGAGTTGTCGATGGCCGCTGCCGCATGTCCGCGGGTCCACCCGCTCCATAAGGCGCGCAGCACGGGCGCCGTGGATTGCCTCAGACCCCAGCCGAACTGGGGCGATGGGCCGGATTTCCGAATTCCAGGGAGATCACGCGGACGCACGGTGACGGCCAAGCGACTCCCCGTCATCCTACGATTCACCTCAGGAGCCCCCGAGTGAGCAAGCGCACCTTCCAGCCGAACAACCGTCGTCGCGCGAAGACCCACGGCTTCCGGCTGCGTATGCGTACCCGCGCCGGCCGCGCCATCCTGGCTGCCCGCCGTGGCAAGGGCCGCGCCAGCCTGTCCGCCTGATCCGCACCCAGAGTCTCTTGTGCTGCCCTCCGAGAATCGGCTGCGGCGGCGCCAGGACTTCGCGACCGCGGTGAAACGCGGTCGCCGGGCCGGTCGGCCCCTTCTGGTCGTCCATCTCAGCAGAGAAGGCGACCCGCAGGGGCAGACCGACCGGACCAGCGACATCCGCCCGCACGTCGCCGAGGGGACTCCTTCGGCGCGTGCGGGTTTCGTCGTGAGCAAGGCCGTTGGCCCGGCGGTCGTCCGCAACCTGGTGAAGCGCCGGTTGCGCCATCTCGTTCGTGATCGTCTGTCCAGGCTGCCCGCCGGTAGCCTGATAGTGGTGCGTGCGCTGCCCCAGGCCGCGACCGCCTCGTACCAGGAGCTGGAACGCGACCTGGACGCGGCGCTCAAGCGGTTGCTGAGGGTCGAGCCCGCCGCCACGGCGCCGACGGGAGCAGGGCGATGAAGTACCTGCTGATGGGACTGATCAGGGTCTACCAGTGGACGATCAGCCCACTGCTCGGTCCGGTCTGCCGCTACTACCCCTCGTGCTCGCACTACGGCTTCGAAGCCGTGAAGGTGCACGGGGCGGTCAAGGGCGGCGGACTGACCGTGTGGCGCATCCTCCGTTGCAATCCCTGGTCACCTGGCGGGGTGGACCACGTACCGCCCCGCAAGCACCCGGTGTGGCACCGCCGGCTGCGTGATCTGCTGAGCCCCAAGAGCGGGACCGCCGAGCCGGAGCCGGTGGCGAAGCCCGATGCCCAAGGAGTCTGACCGGTGACCTTCGGTTTTCTGAGTCCCCTCTACACAGCGGTGTCCTGGATCATCGTCCAGTTCCACTCGCTGTACAGCAACGTCTTCGACCCGGACGGTGGCTGGGCCTGGGGTCTGGCCATCGCCTCGATGGTGGTCGTCATCCGGATCTGCCTGATCCCGCTCTTCGTGAAGCAGATCAAGGCGACCCGGGCCATGCAGGCGATCCAGCCGAAGATGAAGGCCATCCAGGAGCGCTACAAGAACGACCGGCAGCGCCAGTCCGAAGAGATGATGAAGCTGTACAAGGATGCGGGTACCAACCCGTTCTCCAGCTGCCTTCCCATCATCGTTCAGGCCCCGTTCTTCACCGCCCTCTACGGCGTGCTGTCCAACGTCGCCAAGGGCCACGACATCGGCGTCATCCACGGCTCCCTGCTGGTGAGCGCCGGCAAGGCGCACATCTTCGGTGCCCCGCTGTCCGCGACCTTCCTCGGCAGCCCGGAGACCAGCGTCAAGATCGTCACCGCAGTGATGATCGTGATGATGTCGCTGTCGCAGTTCGTCACCCAGCGCCAGCTGATGACCAAGAACGTCGACCTCACGGTCAAGACGCCGTTCATGCAGCAGCAGAAGATGCTGATGTACGTCTTCCCGGTCATGTTCGCCGTGATGGGCATCAACTTCCCGGTCGGTGTCCTGGTCTACTGGCTGACCACCAACGTCTGGTCGATGGGCCAGCAGCTGGTCGTCATCCACAACAACCCGACCCCGGGCAGCCAGGCCTTCTCGGAGCGCCAGGCGCGGCTGAAGAAGGCCGGCCGACTGCGCTCGGACGGTACGGAGATCAAGGGCGCGCTCTGGGGCATGCTGCCCCCCTCCAAGGCGGCCATCGCCGAGGCGGCCTCCGCCGCCGCCGTGGTCGAGGAGTCGGTCCGGGCGAGCCGCCAGCAGCCCCGGCGCCAGAGCAAGGCCCAGCGCCAGCAGGGCGCCGGCCAGGCGGTCGAGTCGAGCGAGGACACCCAGGTCGAGCAGCCCGCCGAGGACGCCGTCCCGGCGGACTCCGCCGCCAAGACGACGGCTGCCAAGCAGACCGCGGCCAAGCCCGGCGGCACCAAGCAGGGCACCCGGCAGCAGCCCAAGCGCGGCGGCCAGCGGCCGAAGAAGAAGTCCTGACCGACTTCTGCGAAGAGCTTCGTTCCCCGCCCGCCAGCCGGGCCCATCTCCGAAGGAGTCCATCAGTGACGGAAGGCACCACCTCCGCCGTCGAGGCCGAGGACGTCGCCAGCACCGACGAGAGCGTCATCACCCGCCTGGAGCAGGAGGGCGACATCGCGGCGGACTACCTGGAGGGTCTGCTCGACATCGCGGACCTCGACGGTGACATCGACATGGACGTCGAGGGTGACCGTGCCCTGGTGTCCATCGTCAGCGACGGCAACGACCGCGCGCTGCAGCGCCTGGTCGGCCAGGACGGCGAGGTGCTGGAGGCCCTGCAGGAGCTGACCCGGTTGGCCGTCCACCGGGAGACCGGCGAGCGCAGCCGTCTCATGCTGGACATCGCCGGCTTCCGCGCCCGCAAGCGCGAGGAGCTGGCCGCCCTCGGTGCCGAGGCCGCGGAGCAGGCGAAGAGCAGCGGCGAGCAGGTCAAGCTGCGGCCGATGACGCCGTTCGAGCGCAAGGTCGTCCACGACGCGGTCGCGGCCGCCGGTCTGCGCAGCGAGTCGGAGGGCGAGGAGCCCCAGCGGTGCGTGGTCGTGCTGCCGGCCTGAGGCCGTCGGAACGATGACCGGTCACCGCGGTGACCGGTGAGTCTTGCCGAACGCGACCCCGTCCGCCTCGTGCGGGCGGGGTCGTTGTTTCCTTCTGGGATGTTTCACGTGAAACAGTGCGTTGAGCGGGTCGGTGGATCCGGAGATCGGAGAGGTCGAGATGGACACGGAGAACGCGGCCACCGGCCGTCCGGGGGCGGACGTGAACCCTGACGCGGAGGAGCGGGCCGAGCTGCCCGAGCTGGACGTGTTGGCCGAGGCGCCGGCCGCCGCCCGGGAGGTCTTCGGCGACCGCTTCGACGCCGCCGTCCGCTACACCGAGCTGCTGGCCACGGCCGGCGTCCGGCGCGGGCTGATCGGGCCCCGCGAGGTGCCCCGGCTGTGGGACCGGCACGTCCTCAACTGCGCGGTGCTGGCCGAGCTGCTGCCCGCCGGCTCCACCCTGTGCGACGTCGGCTCCGGCGCCGGTCTGCCGGGCATCCCGGTGGCGCTGGCCCGGCCGGACGTCTCGGTGACCCTGCTGGAGCCGCTGCTGCGCCGGACCACCTTCCTGGAGGAGGTCGTCCGGGAGCTGGGGCTGGAGAACGTCACGGTGCTGCGCGGCCGCGCCGAGGAGATGATCGGCAAGCTCGCGGTGGACGTGGTGACCGCCCGGGCCGTGGCGCCGCTGGACCGGCTGGCCGGCTGGGGCATGCCGCTGCTGCGTCCGCACGGGCAGATGCTGGCGCTCAAGGGGGACAGCGCCGAGCAGGAGCTGGCCGACTCGCGCGCCGGGCTGGCCAAGCTGGGCGCCGTCGAGTGGACCGTCATCTCGGTCGGCGAGGGCACCCTGGAGACCTCCACCCGGGTGGTCCAGGTCAAGGCGGGGGAGAGCCCCGGTGGCGTGAAGGCCGCGACCAAGCGGGCCAAGGCGGCCCGGGCCGGTCGTAACGCCGGCGCCAAGACCGGTGACCGCGCCCGGGGCGGGCGCCGTCGCGGCACCCGCTGAGGTCCTCGGTTCGCCACGACGGGCGGACGGCTCCCCTCGCGAGGGGGAACCGTCCGCCCGTCGTCGTTCAGGTGACGGGTGGGCCTCCGGCGGGACACCGGAGTGTCGCAACGTCAGATTTCCGGCATAGCGGGCATGGTGTTTCACGTGAAACGTCGCTCTCTGCTCTCCGGAATCCTCAGCCGCGGCCGGGCTGCGACTGTTGCCGCTCCGGTTTCACGTGAAACACTGAGCCCCATGCAGGACTCGGAGACCATCGACCAGATCGATGACACGCCCATCGCACGGGCTGCCCAGGCTGCGGTTCAGGCGATCGGCCGGGCGGGGGAGGGGCTACCGCGGCCCGCCGCCACCCGGGTGATCGTGGTCGCCAACCAGAAGGGCGGGGTGGGCAAGACCACCACCACCGTGAACATGGCCGCCTCGCTGGCCATGCACGGACTGCGCGTCCTGGTGGTCGACCTGGACCCCCAGGGCAACGCCTCCACCGCCCTCGGCATCGACCACCACGCCGAGGTGCCGTCCATCTACGACGTCCTGGTCGAGGGCAAGCCGCTGGCCGACGTGGTCCAGCCGGTGGTGGACGTCGAGGGGCTCTTCTGCGTCCCCGCCACCATCGACCTGGCCGGCGCCGAGATCGAGCTGGTCTCGCTGGTCGCCCGGGAGAGCCGGCTGCAGCGCGCCATCGCCGCCTACGAGCAGCCGCTGGACTACATCCTGATCGACTGTCCGCCCTCGCTGGGCCTGCTGACGGTCAACGCCCTGGTGGCCGGTCAGGAGGTGCTGATCCCGATCCAGTGCGAGTACTACGCGCTGGAGGGCCTCGGCCAGCTGCTGCGCAACGTCGAGCTGGTGCGCGCGCACCTCAACCCCACGCTGCACGTCTCGACCATCCTGCTCACCATGTACGACGCCCGGACCAGGCTGGCCGCCCAGGTGGCCGAGGAGGTCCGGACCCACTTCCAGGCCGAGGTGCTGAGCACGGCGATCCCGCGTTCGGTCCGCATCTCGGAGGCGCCCAGCTACGGGCAGACGGTGCTGACCTACGACCCGGGTTCCACCGGGGCGCTCTCGTACCTGGAGGCCGCCCGCGAGCTCGCGCTGCGCGCGGTGGGCCAGGGCGGCGGTTCGTCGGTCGGTCAGCAGCGGGACGGCAGCGGTACGGGGCACGGCGCCCCGATGGCACAGCACGGTACGACGGAGGGTCATCAGTGAGTGGTCGCAGGGGTCTGGGACGAGGGCTCGGGGCGCTGATCGGCCCCGCAGTGCCGACCGACGGCGGGGCGGCGCAGCCCGCTGCCGCCACGTCCGCGCCGACCTCGGTGGTGGCGACCGGCACGACGTCACCGGCCTCGGTGCCGGTGCTGCCGGGCGGCCGCGCCACGGTGGCGGCCCGCGCGGCCGTCGGGCGCCAGGCGGAGCAGTCGACGCCGGCGCCGGTGCCCGGTGCCTCCTTCGCCGAGCTGCCGCTGGACGCGATCACCCCCAACCCGCGCCAGCCGCGCGAGGTGTTCGACGAGGACAAGCTGGTCGAGCTGGTGACCTCCATCAAGGAGGTCGGCCTGCTGCAGCCGATCGTGGTGCGCCAGGTCGCCGCCGAGCGCTACGAGCTGATCATGGGCGAGCGCCGCTGGCGGGCCTCCCGGGAGGCGGGGCTGGAGCGGATCCCGGCGATCGTCCGGGCCACCGAGGACGACAAGCTGCTGCTGGACGCCCTCCTGGAGAACCTGCACCGGGCCGAGCTGAACCCGCTGGAGGAGGCGGCCGCCTACGACCAGCTGATGCGGGACTTCTCCTGCACCCACGAGGAGCTGGCCGACCGGATCGGCCGCTCGCGTCCGCACGTCTCCAACACCCTGCGGCTGCTGCGGCTCCCGGCGGCCGTCCAGCGCCGGCTGGCGGCCGGCACGCTGACGGCCGGGCACGCCCGGGCGCTGCTGCCGCTGACGGATCCCGAGGCGCAGGAGAAGCTGGCCGCGCGGATCATCGCCGAGGGCCTCACGGTGCGCAACGTCGAGGAACTCGTCGTCCTGATGCGCTCGGAGGAGCCGAAGGGGGAGAAGCGCCAGGCCCCGAAGGCGGGCAGGATCATCTCCCCGGCGTTCAACGACCTGGCGAGCCGGCTGTCGGACCGCTTCGACACCCGGGTCAAGGTCGAGGTGTCGCAGCGCGGCGGGAAGCTGGGCAAGGGCAAGGTGGTGCTGGAGTTCGGATCGGTCGAGGACCTGAACCGGATCCTGGACAGCATGGCCCCGGGCGAGGACGGTCTGCGGCTGTCGCAGGGCTGAGCCGGTCGGCCGGCCCGGGGGCGACGACCCGATGGGTGCATGTGCCACGTGAGCGCTGTTTCACGTGAAACATGCACCCATCGGCATTCGTGGGGGCATGCTCGACCGTGAGAGGGAGGAGGAGGTGCGGGCCATGGGACGCCGGATCGTTCCGCTGACGCTGGACAACCTCGCGGACCTGCCGACGGGCTGCCGTTCCTGTGTGTTCTGGGAGCTGGACCCGGTCAGCGCGAAGGAGGCGGTGGAGTCCGGGAAGCCGGAGCTGGAGAAGGAGGGGTGGATCTCCGCGGTGCTGCTGGAGTGGGGGTCCTGCGGTCGGATCGTCTACGTGGACGATCAGCCGGCCGGCTTCGTGCTTTACGCGCCGCCCGCCTACGTCCCCCGCTCGCAGTCCTTCCCGACCAGCCCGGTCGCGCCGGACGCCGTTCAGCTGATGGTCAGCCGGGTGCTGCCGGGCTACCAGCACCAGGGGCTGGGCCGGGTGCTGGTGCAGACCGTCGCCAAGGACCTGCTGGGGCGCGGGGTGCGGGCGATCGAGGCCTTCGGAGCGGCGGGCCGGGTGCCCACCAGCTGCGTGCTGCCGGCCGACCACCTGCTCGCGGTCGGCTTCAAGACCGTACGACCGCACCCGCGCTACCCGAGGCTGCGGCTGGAGGCGCGCACCACGCTCTCCTGGCGCGGTGACGTGGAGGGGGCGTTGGAGCGGCTGCTCGGCGGCGCGCGGAAGGAGCCGGCCCTGCGGCCGTTCTGAGCGGGTACGACGGCGGCGGGGGGGCCCCCCCCCGGGGGGGCCCCCCCCCCCCCCCGGCGGGGGGCCGGGGGCATGACCCGCGGGCGAAAAAAAGCCCGCCCACAC
>NZ_JBIAXC010000006.1:168398-297051 GCF_042896295.1 Kitasatospora sp. NPDC001309
GCTCCCCTCCGAGGGGGAGCCCCGCCGCCGTCCGGTCGGTGGACCGGGAGAGTGACCGGGAGGCCTAGAACAGGCCGTCCAGCTCGCGCAGCAGCGCGGCCTTCGGACGGGCACCGGTGATCTGCTTCACCGGCTGGCCGTCCTTGAAGAGGATCAGGGTCGGGATCGAGATCACGTTGTACTCGGCGGCGGTCACCTGGTTGGCGTCCACGTCGAGCTTGGCGATGGTCAGCTTGTCGCCGTTCTCGGCCGCGATGTCCTCCAGGACCGGGGCGACCTGGCGGCACGGGCCGCACCAGGTGGCCCAGAAGTCGACCAGTACGGGCTTGTCGCTCTCCAGGACGTCGGACTTGAAGGTCGCGTCGGTGACGGTGGTGGTGGCGCCGGCCACGGGGACTCCTCGGGTTAGGACGGAGGGGGCTGCTGCCAGGTGAACAACGGGCGGGCCCGTTCTGTTTCTGCCTGGCCGGGGCGGGGGTGTTTCACGTGGAACACCCCCGCGGGGTTCGGTCGGTGGCGGGGAGGTCAGACCGCGACGGCGGTCTTGTTCTCCGCGTCGTCCAGCGCGGCCAGGTAGCGCTCGGCGTCCAGCGCGGCGGAGCAGCCGGTGCCGGAGGCGGTGATGGCCTGGCGGTAGGTGTGGTCCACGACGTCGCCGGCGCCGAACACGCCCTCGACGTTGGTCCGGGTCGAGGGGGCGTCGACCTTGAGGTAGCCCTCGCCGTCGAGGTCCAGCTGGCCCTTGAAGAGGTCGGTGCGCGGGTCGTGGCCGATCGCGATGAACAGGCCGGTGACGGGCAGCTCGCGCAGCTCGCCGGTGGCGGTGTCGCGCAGGGTGACGCCGGTCAGCTTCGGGTCGCCGTGGATGGCCTCGACCGCGCTGTTCCACTCGAAGCGGATCTTCGGGTCGGCGAAGGCGCGCTCCTGCATCGCCTTGGAGGCGCGCAGGCTGTCACGGCGGTGGATGATCGTGACGCTCTTGGCGAAGCGGGAGAGGAAGGTCGCCTCCTCCAGGGCCGTGTCGCCGCCGCCGACCACCGCGATGTCCTGGTCGCGGAAGAAGAAGCCGTCGCAGGTCGCGCACCAGGAGACGCCGCGGCCGGAGAGCTTGTCCTCGTTGGGCAGGCCGAGCTTGCGGTGCTGGGAGCCGGTGGTGACGATCACGGCGCGGGCCCGGTGGACGTTGCCCTCGGAGTCGGTGACGGTCTTGATCTCACCGGTGAGGTCCACCGCGACGATGTCGTCCGGGATCAGCTCGGCGCCGAAGCGCTCCGCCTGAGCCCGCATGTTGTCCATCAGCTCGGGGCCCATGATGCCGTCCCGGAAGCCCGGGAAGTTCTCGACCTCGGTGGTGTTCATGAGCGCACCACCGGCGGTGACGGCTCCCTCGAAGACCAGCGGCTTGAGGGAGGCGCGGGCCGTGTAGAGCGCGGCCGTGTAGCCTGCCGGGCCGGAACCGATGATGATCACGTTACGGACGTCGCTCACTGCTTCTCCTGGTTCGCATCGCGACCCGCGTTTGCTGCGGGGAGGGCGGTCCTGCTCCGCCGCCCGGGACAACGACTGACCAGTCTCTCGCATTCCCAGGCGGATCAGTACCAGGCGCCCGAACTCCGGAAGCGGCGTGCCGCCCTGGTCGTCGATCGCATGGGAACGGCCGTCCGGTGGCTGGGAAGGGCCGTTCAGTGGCCGGGGACGGTCCGTTGCAGGACGACCGGGCCGCAGTCGGGGGAGCGCAGGAAGACGTCCACGAAACCGGGCCGACCGGCGGCGGGGTAGACCAGGACGTCCACCGGGGAGCCCTGGTAGCTGCCCCGGTCGGTGGCCAGCGGGGTGCCCGGGGCGGGGGCGCGGCAGGCCGCGGGGGAGACCGGTGCGGCGGGTGAGGCGGGGCCGGAGAGCTCCGGCCCCGAGCCGTCGGCGGGCGCGGCGCCGGACTTGGCGGGCCCGGTGGCGCGCAGCCCGGGCTGGGAGCCGGAACGGTCCAGCAGCTGCTGCACCTGGGCGGCGAGCTGGTCCTCCCGGTAGACGGTGCCGGGGCCCGCCAGGTGCGGGGTGCGGGCGCTCTGCTCGCCGGGGGAACCCGCGGTGCCCGCCGAGGCCGCGGAGACGGCGGAGGTGCGGGTGGCGGAGTCGTCCTGGTGCAGCAGCAGGGCCCCGCCCAGCCCGACGGCGGCCAGCGCGGCGGCCGCCCCGAGCAGCACGGCGAACCGGCGGCGGCGCGGGCGGGGGCGGCCGGGGCCGGGGGCCGAGGCCGGGCGCGAGGGGGGCGCGGAGGGCGCCGCGGCGGCCCGTACGGGCACGGTGGGGAACTCCGTCCGGCGGGCGGTGGCGGGGGCCCGCTCGGGGCCTGCGGTGGGCCGGGCCGGGGAGGGGCGGTCGGCGCGGGCCGCCTCGGCGAGGGCGGCGTCCAGCCGGGCGGCGACGTCGGCGGGCATCGGTTCGGGCTCGACGGTGCCGAGCAGCGCCTGCACCTCGGCCAGCGCCTCGACGGTCCCGCGGCACTCGGCGCAGCCGTCCAGGTGCCGCTGCAGGGCCTCGGCGGCCCCGGCGGGCTCGACCAGGCCCTCGGCGAGGTCGGCCAGCTCGTCGACCGAGGGGTGGGCGTCGGCGGGTCCGGGGGAGGAGAGGGGGGCGTTCATCGGGTGCTCGCGTCTCCTTCCAGCATCGTGCGGCCGGTGCTCGTGCCTGTCCCTGTGACGGTGCGGGGGCCCGTCGGGTTCCCCCTGGTCCGGTCCGGCGGGGGCGGGGCGGTGCCGGACGGGTCGGGGGCGGTGCGTCCCGGGGGCCGGCCGGCCGGTGTTTCACGTGAAACGTTCCGTCCGCCGCCGTTGCTGTCGCCGTTGGTGTCGCCGTTCCCGCCGTCCCCGCCGTCGCTCTCGCGCAGGTGCCGGACCAGTGGGAGCAGCCGGGCCCGGCCGCGGGCGCAACGGCTCTTCACGGTGCCGACCGGGACGCCCAGCAGCTCGGCGGCCTCGGCGACCGGGTAGCCCTGCATGTCGACCAGGACCAGCGCGGCCCGCTGCTCGGGGGGCAGCTCGGCGAGCGCGGCGGTCAGCTCGCGCTGCACCTCGGCCCGGACCACCGGGGAGTCGGCCGGCTCGGCGGAGCCGACCAGGCGGTCCAGCCGCTGCGGGTCCTCGTCCAGCGGGGTGGTGCGCCGGGTGGCGCTGCGCCGGGCGCGGTCCAGACAGGCGTTGACCACGATCCGGTGCAGCCAGGTGGTGACCGCCGAGCGGCCCTGGAAGCCGGCGGCGGCCCGGAAGGCGGAGACCAGGGCGTCCTGGAGGGCGTCCGCGGCCTCCTCGCGGTCGCCCAGGGTGCGCAGGGCGACCGCCCAGAGGCGGTCCCGGTGGCGGTTCACCAGCAGGCCGAAGGCCTCCTGGTCGCCGGCGACGTGCCGGGCGAGCAGCGTCGCGTCGTCGTCCGCCACTGTCACCCCTTGTCGCCGCGGGTCGTTCCGGGTCTGGACCGTGCGGTCAGCCGGAGACCTTTACCTCGGCGACGTGGCCGCGGTACCTGCCGTCGGAATCCTTGTTCAGAGAGGTCAGCCAGATCAAGAGGTAACGCGTGGTGACCGGCGATTCGAGGGCGTAGTCGACGTTGAGGCCGGCCTTCCTGGCCGCGACGACCGAGAAGCTCTCCGGCCTGGCCGCGGTCGGGTTGGCGGCGGCGGACGCGTTGGGCACGCGCACCTCCGCGGCCTGCTCGCCGTCCTTGAACTGGACGGTCACCGAGGAGACCGACTGCGGTGAGCCGAGGTCGATCAGCAGTCCGGTGCCCACCTTGAGGGCGGGCGGCTTGGGGCCGAGCTGGTCGACGTACCAGCCGGTGGTCCAGGCGGTGTTCGGGTCGCCGTCGATGGCGTTCTTGACGCTGTCGGTGCCTTCGGGACCGTCGCCCAGCGGGTTGTACGACTCCGCGCCCTTGATCTGGATCGGCACCGGCGTGTGGGCCGTCGGGCGGGCGCTCGCGGCGGTGCTGCTGATCGAGGTCTGCGGGGTGGCGACGGCCTGGTTGCTGTTGCGCAGGCTGCCGACGAACTGCCAGGAGGCGACGCCGATCGCGCCCAGGGCGACCGTCCAGGCGGTGGCCTTGACCACCCGGCGCAGCCGGCGCCTGGTGCGCCGGGCGGCGGTGGGCCGGGAGGAGGCCGGCAGCGGGGCGACCGTCGTGTCGGCCACCCGGGTGGGGATGGGCGCGGTCGGGAGGGCGTGGCCGTGGTGCCGGGGCGGTGTCGGGAAGGCCGGCAGCTCGGGCTCGGGCTGCCGGATCCGGGGCAGCTTGGCGATCGCCCGGACCAGCTCCTCCGGGGTGGTGATCGGCTCGGCGTGGTGCGGCGGGTGGTCGAACAGGGCGCGCGCCGCGAGCTCGGACAGACCCTTGTGGACGCCCGCGCGGACCTGGTCCGGCGCGGCGTTCTGCAGGTCCTTGGGCAGTCCCTTGAGGTCGTAGCGGTCCTCGGGGTACGGCCAGCGGTGGGTGAGTGCGGCGAAGAGCAGGGCGCCGATCGCCCGGGTGTCGGTGCGCTGGGCGTCCTCGGCGGCGGCCCCGGTGGAGTCCTCGGCGGGCAGCCCGCGCAGGGCGGCGTCCACCGCGATGCCGTTGATCCGGTACTGGCCGCTGTCGGTGCGCAGCACGCAGCGCGGGGTGAGCCGCAGGTGCGCCTTGCCGCGGCGGTGCGCGGCGGCGACGGCGTCGGCGACCTGGCGGACCATCTGGTACGCCTCGTGCGGCTCCATCGGGCCGTCGGCGAGCAGCTTGGCGAGGTCGGAGGCGTGCGGCAGCCACTCCCGCACGATGTAGACCAGCTCGTTCTCCTGCACGGCGTCCAGCACCTGGACGAAGCGCGGGTCGCCGAGCAGGGCCGCGGACTTGGCGGCGGCCAGCACCTTGCGGGCGCGCTGGTGGCCGGAGGCCATCAGGTGGACGCCGACGGCCCGGCGCAGCTTCTCGTCGACGGCGCGCCAGCTGCTGAAGGTCTCGGTCTGGGAGATGCACTCTTCCAGCAGGTACCGGTGGCCGATCTTGTCGCCGCTGTGCCGCATCGGCGCGGGCAGGGTCCGCGGGAGGGTGGCGGTGTCGCGCGGGTCGAGGGTGGGTTGGGGGTCGGTCGGACGGCGCTTGTCGGAGGCGGGCTGCGGTGCGGGAGCGGGCTTCTTCCGCGGAGGGCCGGCCGCCAGTTCGGCGGCGATCTCGTGGACGGAGAGCGGGGCGGTGATCTCCGAGGTCTCCTCGCTCACCGCGGCCGCCGGCGCCTCAGGGGCCGGACCGTCCTCGTCGCCGTCCTTGCTGTCGTCCTCGCCGTCGTCCTTGCTCTCGGCGCCGGCCGTGTCAGGGGTCTCCACGGAGTCCGCGGAGGAGTTCCCGGGGGCGTCCGTGGAGGAGGCGTCGGCGGAGCCCGCCGGGGCGGAGTTCCCGCTCCCGAGCTCGTCGATCGCCGCAGCCAGCGCGGCCTCGTCCGCCGCCGCGTCAGCTGTTGACGTGTCGACGACCGCCTTGGTGCCATCAGCCACCGTGGTCCTGCCTCCCCTTGTGTCGCCCCGGCCTGAGAGAGTCGCTGGAGCCCGCGGATTGGCCGCCCTGTGCTCCAGGACAATTGTGCCCACTCTTCACCACCGGGTACGACCGCTGAAGGGTCCGCTCGGTTGCATACCGGTGGAGAGATGTGGTGCAGATCCGACACCGGGCCGCCACGTGGCGGCCCGGGCGTGTCCGGTCATGGAGGGCGGCCCGTGCTGCGGCCGGACGGGCGGGGGCGGTGTCAGCCCTGGTCGACGCCCGGTCAGGGCGCCCGCTCGTCCGGCCGGTTGTGCTCGGACTCAGCGGCCCAGTCGGCCGCGGACCATGCCCAGCATGGCGTTCATCTCCTCGATCCGCAGGCGCTTCGCGATGAACACGAACACCAGCAGCTGGAGGCCGCCGCCCAGCAGGACCGACAGCACGCTGCCCGGCCAGCCGCCGAGCACCTGCTGGACCGCCAGGCTGACGCCGAGGCCGACCACCGCGGCCGGGACGCAGGCGGTGGCCAGCCGGCTGTAGGTCTTGCCGATCCGCTTGGTGTCCAGCCCGCCGATCTTCTTCTTGAGCTTGGGCACCGCGACCATCACTCCGACGGCGTAGGCGAGGCCGTAGCCGAGGGCCATGCCGGTCACCGTCCACTGCGCGGGCAGCGCGACCCAGCAGACCAGCGAGAAGCCGGCCTGGCAGACCGCCACCCAGACGGTGTTGGAGAACGGCGTCCGGGTGTCCTCGTAGGCGTAGAAGCCGCGCAGCATCACGTACTGGGCGGAGTACGGGATCAGCCCGAGGGCGAAGGCCGAGAGCATCAGACCGACGTTGGTCGCGTTGTCCAGGGCCGTCCCGCCGCCGCCGACCGCGTAGATCGAGCGGCCGATCGCCGGGCCGAGCGCCAGGAACAGGAAGGCCGCCGGGACGACCGCCACCGCGGTGGTGCGCAGCCCGTACGACAGGTCGTCCCGGACGGCGCCGGCGTCCTCGTCGGCGGCCGCGCGGGAGAGCCGGGGGAGCACCGCGCTCATGATCGAGACGGTGATGACGGCCTGCGGGAGCTGCCAGATCAGCAGGGCGTTGGAGAAGGCCGAGAGGCCGACACCGCCGTGCCCGCCCTGTTCGGCGGCGCTGCCGGCGGCGGTCGCCAGCTGGGTGATGACCAGGTAGCCGGCCTGGTTGGCGAGCACGAAGAAGAAGGTCCACTTGGCCAGCCGGGCGGCCTTGCCCAGGCCGTGGCCGCGCCAGTCGAAGCGCGGCCGGAAGCGGAAGTCGGCCGCCCGCAGGTACGGGATCATCGCCAGCGACTGGACCACCAGGCCGAGCAGGGTGCCCAGGCCGAGCAGTCGGACGCCCTCCGGGGTGATGTTCTCCGGGGTGATCTGGGTGCCGTTGAAGCCGCCGTAGACCCAGATGTAGGCGCCGAAGGTGAAGATCACCACGATGTTGTTGAGGACCGGGGTCCACATCATCGCGCCGAACCGGCCCCGGGCGTTGAGGATCTGGCCCATCACCACGTGGACGCCCATGAAGAAGATGGTCGGCAGGCAGTAGCGGGCCAGGGCGACCGTGGTCTCGGCACGGGCCGGGTTGGTCATCATCGGATGGGCGATCAGCTGGACCAGCAGGGGCGCCCCGAGCACGGCCAGGAAGACCACGCCGCCGAGTCCGACCATCACCAGGGTGAGCAGCCGGTTGGCGTAGGCCGTCCCGCCGTCCTCGTCGTTCTTCATGCTGCGCACCAGCTGCGGCACGAAGACCGCGTTCAGCGCGCCGCCGCCGATCAGGATGTACAGCAGGGTCGGCAGGGTGTTCGCCGCGTTGTACGAGTCACCCATGACCGCGATGCCGATCGCGCCGGCGATCACCATCGTCCGCAGGAAGCCGGTGCCGCGGGAGACCAGGGTGCCGGCCGCCATGATCGCGCTGGAGCTCAGCAGGCCGGCGACCTTGCCGCCACCGCCGTCGGAGGCCGGGGCGGGCTCGGCCGCGGGCCGGGCGGCCTGCTCCTCGGCGAGGTCCGCCAGCGGCTCGACCGCCGGGGGCACCGCCACGGCGGCCACCTGCATGGTGGCCTCCTCCTCGGAGAGCGGCGGGTCGAACTCGATCGGCGGCACGAACGGCCGCTGCCCGTCGTGGCCGCCGTGCTGCGGCTGCCCCGGCTGCCCCGGGTAGCCGCCCATCGGCGGGTACGGCGCGGGCGCGCCCGGCGGCACCGCCGAGGCCGGGGGCACGGGGGCGGCCTGCGGGGCCGGGGCGGGCTGGGGGACCGGCGGCTGGGCCGCGGCATCGGCCCGTCCGCTGCCGAAGAGCGCGTCCACCCCGACGTACTCGGTGGTCTCGGTGTCCCAGGCGGAGTGCGCCGGTCCCGGCTCCCACTGCGGCTGCGGCTGGCTCCACGCTCCGGGGGCCGGGGTGGAGACCGGTGCCGCCGGGGCGGCCTGCTGCGGCCAGTCGGCCTGCATCGGGGTGTCCCAGCCGGGCTGCACGGGGGGGACGGGGGGCGAGAACGGTGTCGTCGGCACCGGCGTCGGGTAGCCGCCGCCCTGCGGCGGCAGTTGCGGCGGCACGTCGTACGCGGTGACCGGCGGCGGCGCCGCGGCGGGCCGTCCGGCCTGGAGGCCGTACGGGTCCTGACCGTCCTGCGCCGTCCCGTACGCCTGCGCGGCGTACGGGTCCTGGGCGTAGGTGTCGGCCACGTACCAGTCGCCGGACGGCGACTCGGCGCCCGGCCGGCTCTCACCGCGGCCCGGCGGCCGCTCCTCGCTGCGCCCGGTCATGTCACCTCTTCGCTGTTGTGGGGGGAGACCGGCCCGGGGTTGCGGGGGGTCGGCGGTGTCAAGGACCAACCTTCTCATCACTGGCGGTCCGATCCCGGCCATCCGGGCTGCTGGCGCGCGGTGTCTGTGCGGGCCCCCCGTCCGCGGCGCCGTCCGGGCCGGTCGGCTCGGCGGGCTCAGCTTCGGCGGTGCCCGCCGGGTCGCCGTCCGCCGGGTCGTCCCCGACCGGCTGGTCGCCGTCCTCGTGCGGCTGCCCGCCGCGCCGCTTGCGCTGGCGCATGAAGCGCAGCGCGGCGAGCACCAGCAGCACGGCGGCGCCGGCGAAGACGTACAGCACCCCGTTGGTCACCGAGGTGACCTCGACGGTGAAGGTCTGGGCCTGGCCGTAGGGCCGGGAGTCGGGACCGGTGGTCCACAGCTGGGCGACCATGGTGACCGGGCCGTTGCTGCGGGCCTCGGCGTTGAAGCGCAGGGTGACGCTCTGCGAGGCGGGGAGGACGAGCTGCTCCGGCAGGCCGACCCGCAGCCTGTTCGGCTGGATCGAGGTGAGCCGCAGCTGCAGGTTGGTGACCGTCTGGGTGAGGTCGTTGCGCACGCTGACCTGGAGCTGGCCGGTGTTCCCGGCCAGGGTGACGACGTTCTTCTTCGGGACCTGGACGGCGGTGGTGAGCTCGTTCAGGTAGTTGGTGACGCCGGTGCGGTAGGCGTCGCCGGCCGGCGCCTGGGCGCGCCACTCGGTGGACAGCGAGCGGACCATCGCGGCGCTGAACGGGCCGCGCACCCGCTGCGGCAGGGTGAGCACCCGCATCAGGGTGTCCAGCTTCTGCTGGATCTCGTCGGTGCCGCTCAGGGCGGAGGCCGGCAGCTCGGAGGCGCGGGCCTGGGTCGGGTAGTCGGCCGGCGAGGGGACGCCGGTGTTGGCCTTCGGGTCCGGCGCGGCCTGGGCCAGCACGTCCAGCTTCACCGGGGCCAGCCACTTGTCCCCGGCCGTCTGCAGGGCGGTCGCCAGTGCCTTGGCGGTGTTGACGGTCAGCTCGCGCGGCGGCATCACCAGCAGGCCGCGCTGGTTCTGCGGCTGCTCGTGGGTGATCGCGTAGGTCTCGGCGAGGAAGCGCTGGGTCGCGTCGGTCTGGTCCTTCGGGGTGCTCAGGTCCTTCTGGAAGGGCCCGGAGACCGTGTCGTCGGCGACCACCGCGTTCTGCCCGTTGCCGATCGGGCGCACCGCGGTCGGGGTGTAGTTGACCGAGTCCGGGTCGGGCATGCTCGCGCCGTTGACCAGGACCAGGTTGCTGCCCGCCTGCCGGGCGATGCCGGCGATCTGCTGGTCGAGGTAGCCCTGGTACGGCCAGGCCACGTCGGAGCGGGTGTCCACCGCGAGCCGGCCCTCGACGGTCAGCCGGCCGGCGGTGGCGGCCTTGCTCAGGGCGGTGCCCATGCCGCTGAGGTCGGCGCCGTTGTGCGCGATCGAGGCGAGGTCCGGGTCGGCGTACGGCAGCGAGACGACCTGGCTGCCCGACTTGGCGACGGCCGCCCGCAGCTTGTTCAGCCAGGCGTCGGCGGCGGCCGAGGCGGGTCGGCCGACGGTGTTCTCGTCCTTGGCGGACTTGCCCGAGCCCTCGGTGCCCGGCTTCTGCACCCGGTACGGCTTGGTCATCGCGAACGCGGCGTCCAGCAGGTCCGGGTCGACCACCCAGGTCAGCCCGTTCAGCTTGGCGCCGGTGTCGACCAGCTCGTACAGCCGGCCGCCCGGCGCGAAGTCGGCGGCCAGGCTGTCGTCGCGCAGCACGGAGAGGTTCTGGTCGCCCTCGGCGTAGGTCTGCGCGGCCAGCACCGGTGCGTGCACCAGCGGCCAGAGCGTGGCGACCTTGGTCGGCTGGGCCTCGCTGCTGCCCTGGGAGTAGGGCAGGAAGGTCCGGGCGATGCCCAGGGCCCGGTCGCGCGGGTTGTCGGCGGTCGAGCCCCAGGCGTCCACCGCGAGCTCGTAGACGCCGCTCTCGGAGAAGCCGAGGTCGCTCACCGCGACGCTCAGGGTGTACGGCAGGCTCTGGCCCGGGTTGAGCTCCGGCAGGGCGTACTGCGGGCTGTCCAGCTCCGTCCCGTCGTCGCCCCGCGGGCCGGTCCGCGCGGCCACGCCCTGGAGCTCGCTGCGCCGCTGCAGGGGCTTGCTGGAGACCGGCTTGCGGACCGCGGCGTGGGCGCCCTTGAGGGCGGACTTGCCGGAGTTGGTGACGTGACCGGTGATGGACACGGTGCCGTTCTGGACGGCCAGCTGCGGGGTGACCGTCTCGATGGTCAGCACCACCGGGTACTCCGCGGTGGCCGTCGAGTCGACGGTCGGGCGGACGTTGCCGCCGGTCGGCAGGGCCGCGGCGGGGGCGGCCGCGACCAGTGCCAGGAGCGCACCGCAGGCGGCGGCGAAGCGGCGCGCGCGGCCGCCGGTGCGCCGTTCCCCGGTGCGGGGTTCGGTCGGGCCCGCGGCCCGCCCAGGTCGTCGGTGTGCCCCCAGGCCCGAGTGCCGTGCCGGCTCACTCACTCGTTTCGCCCTCGCCGTTCTGTTCGCTCGCTCGCTGCTGATGCTGTCCGTCCGGCGCGGTCGCCCGACGTTCCCCGCTCGACGTTCCTCGCTCGACGTTCTTCGCTCGACGACGTACGCCACCCTGCTGCCGCGGAGGGATCCGTCGGCACGGCGGCACGCGACACCGCATCCCCGGTTCCGGTGTCCGCGCTCCGTCCACCGGCATGGTAACGATCCAGCCTGGCGTGCAGTGTTGCGGGCTCTGGGGTGAGACGCCCAAAACGCGCGGGCGGTTGACCTTCCGGGGCACGTACCCTTGTGAGCCGTGTCCACTGCCAATGAGCCCACCGCGCGCACCGACCGTTCCAGCACCGCCGTCCAGGTCGTCCCAGGCCTGAGCGAAGCCCAGACGATGGGGCTGCAAGAGCTGCTGCGGGTGTCGCCGGTCGCCGACGAGATCGCCCGCCGCTTCCACGCGGCCGGGCACCGGCTGGCCCTGGTCGGCGGCTCGGTGCGGGACGCGCTGCTCGGCCGGCTCGGCAACGACCTGGACTTCACCACCGACGCCCGGCCGCAGCAGGTGCTCAAGCTGGTCAAGGGCTGGGCGGACGCGGTCTGGGACGTCGGGATCGCCTTCGGCACCGTCGGCGCCCGCAAGGACACCCCCGAGGGGTCCTTCCTGATCGAGATCACCACCTACCGTTCCGAGGCGTACGACCGCACCTCGCGCAAGCCCGAGGTGACCTACGGCGACACCATCGAGCAGGACCTGGTCCGCCGCGACTTCACGGTCAACGCGATGGCCGTCGACCTGCCCGGCCGCGGCTTCGTCGACCCGCACCACGGCCTGGAGGACCTGGAGGCCCGGGTGCTGCGCACCCCCGCCACCCCCGAGGAGTCCTTCTCCGACGACCCGCTGCGGATGATGCGGGCCGCCCGCTTCGCGGCCCAGCTGGACTTCGACCCGGCGCCCGAGGTGGTCGCCGCGATGACCGCGATGGCCGAGCGGATCACCATCGTCTCGGCGGAGCGGGTGCAGGCCGAGCTGAACAAGCTGCTGCTCGCCGCGCACCCGGTGAAGGGCCTGCGGCTGCTGGTCGACACCGGCCTGGCCGGGCACGTGCTGCCGGAGCTGCCCGCGCTGCAGCTGGAGAGCGACGAGCACCACCGGCACAAGGACGTCTACGAGCACTCGCTGACCGTCCTGGAGCAGGCCATCGACCTGGAGCAGGACGGCCCGGACCTCAGCCTGCGGCTGGCCGCGCTGCTGCACGACATCGGCAAGCCGCGCACCCGCCGCTTCGAGTCGGACGGCCGGGTCTCCTTCCACCACCACGAGGTGGTCGGCGCCAAGATGACCCGCAAGCGGATGCGGGAGCTCAAGTACTCCAAGGAGCTCACCGAGGACGTCTCGCGCCTGGTCGAGCTGCACCTGCGCTTCCACGGCTACGGCGGCGGCGAGTGGACCGACTCCGCGGTGCGCCGCTACGTCACCGACGCCGGGCCGCTGCTGGAGCGCCTGCACAAGCTGACCCGCTCCGACTGCACCACCCGCAACAAGAAGAAGGCGGCCGCGCTCTCGCGCACCTACGACGGCCTGGAGGAGCGGATCTCCGAACTGCAGGCCCGGGAGGAGCTGGACGCCGTCCGCCCCGCCCTGGACGGCAACCAGATCATGGAGCTGCTCGGGCTGCGGCCCGGCCCGCTGGTCGGCAAGGCGTACAAGCACATGCTCGAACTGCGGCTGGAGCACGGCCCGATGGAGCCCGACGAGGCGGTCGCGGCGCTGCGGGCCTGGTGGGCCGAGCAGCAGCAGGGCTGACCCGGGCGACGCCCCGGACGCACCGCGCGGCGGTCACCGTCCCGGAGGGGACGGTGACCGCCGCGTTCGCGTCCGGTCAGCCGTTGATGTGCTTGAGGCAGAGCACGTAGTTCAGCGCGGGGAGCTTGGTGTAGGTGCGGGTGTAGGTGCTGTCCGACTTCGGCTGCTTCTCGCAGGCCTTCTCGTCCGAGGTGGCGAAGTACTTGTAGACCACCTTGTACTGGGCCTTGGGGTCGGTGCAGGGCAGCACGGTGATCTTCGGGTGGTCGTCCGCGGTCGCGTTGCTGGAGTTCTCGTTGCGCAGGCAGTCGCCGATGCCCGCGCTGTCGACGTCGTCCTTGGCCGCCGGGGTCGCGGGCGGCGGCAGGGTGATGCTCGGCAGGGAGAAGCTGGGCACCGGGAGCGGCGGCGGCGGGGTGTAGCTGAAGGTGGGCCGCGGCGACGGCGAGAAGGTGACCGTGCTGGTCGTCGTCGGCCCCGCGACGGGGCCGGAGTCCTGCTTCGGCCCGATCACGCCGGTGGCCAGCAGGACCCCGGTGACCAGCAGGGAGACCGGCACCAGCAGCATGGCGACGTGCGGACGGCTGCCCAGCGGGGCGCCCGGGTCCAGCTGCGGGCCGTGGGTGCCCGGCATGGGCGGCGGCAGCCGCTTGATCCGGTTGTGGGCGCCGAGGTTCATCAGCAGCGTGATCACGGTCAGGATCGGCGAGATCCAGCTCCACCAGCCCTGGACCAGCGTCCTGGCGGACATGTCGCGCACGGTGGCCGTGCCGCAGGTCCGGCAGAACGGGCCGTGCATCCGCAGCATCCGGAACGCGATCAGCAGGCCCTGGTGGCCGCGGACGGTGGCGCGCACGGCCGGGAAGCCGCCGCAGAAGCGGCAGTGCTCCCCGTCCATCGGGGCCGGCGGCGGGTAGCCGTAGCCGTAGCCGGGCGGCTGGGCGCCGTACGGCTGCTCCGGCGGGGGCGGGGCGCTCGGGTAGCCGTACCCCGGCGGGGGCGGCGGTGGCGGGGCGCCGTACGGGCCGCCGGCGTACGGGTTGCCGTCACCGGGTGGCGGGCCGTAGGGCATCTGGGGCGGAGGCGGAGCGGACAAGGGATCCCCCCGGAACAAGGACGTGGTGGAAGGGTCAGGACTTCTTCACCGGCGGGTAGCCGGTGGTGGGGGTCAGGGGGCCGAGGCAGAGCACGTACCGCGTCTTGTTCCAGCGGCGGCCGCTCTTGCCCGAGACGGCGCTGGTGGTCTGCGGGGTCTGCCGGCAGCGGGTCACGTCGGTGGTGCCGGTGAACTTCGACAGCACCTTGTAATTCGCCTGGGAATCAGTGCACTTGACGATCCCGACGTCACGGGAGCCGCTCACCCGGACGCAGTCCCCGGGCTTGGCGCTGCTGACGTTCGGGCTGCTGAAGAAGTACGCGCCCGCGAGCACCACGCAGCCGCCGACCGCCCCGGCGATCCGCAGCCTGGCGCGGGCACCGCGCTTGGCGGGCGGCGCCGCGGCGGCCGCACCGGGCTGCGGATAGCCGTACGGCCCGGCGGGCGGCTGCGGCCCGTACGGCGCCTGCCCGTGGGGCGGCTGGGGGTACGGCGGCTGGCCGTACGGGGGTTGGCCGTACGGGGGTTGGGGGCTCGGCGGCGGGCCGCCGTACGGGCCCGGGGCGTACGGCTGCTGGGCGGGTGGCCCGCCGTACGGCGCCTGGGCGTAGCCGGGTGGGGGCGGACCGAAGCCCGGTGCCGCGGGTGGCGGCGGCCCGTACGGTCCGGTCGGTGTGCTCATCAGTTCGTCCCCCGAGACAGAGTGCTGTCCTTCCGACAGGTTTACGTACCTTAGCGACCGGGTCGGACGCAATCGGTCCGGTGGCCGCAACCGGAGTCCGGGACGAACCGGTTGCGATTCCGGTACCGCGCGGTGTCAGTGGGCCTCGCCGGGCAGGGGGCCGGACCGCCGGGCGGCCCGCAGGTAGAACACCGCGGTCAGCCCGTACACCACGGCCACCCCGGCCACCACCGTGACCGAGCGGCCGGACAGCGGCAGCACCAGGGCCGTCACCAGGGCGGCGGCCACGAAGGCGACGTTGAACAGCACGTCGTAGACGGCGAACACCCGGCCGCGGAACTCGTCCTCGACCGACTCCTGCACCACGGTGTCGGCGCAGATCTTGGTGCCCTGGGTGACCACCCCGAGCAGCAGCGCGGCGGCCAGGGTGGGCACCGGGGCGAAGAACAGGCCCAGCGCGGGGACGAAGACCACCGGGGCGAGCAGGCAGACCGTCATCCAGCCGGCCAGGCCGAGCCGACGGGTGCACCAGGGGCTGACCACCGCGGCGACGAAGAACCCTGCGGCCGACAGCCCGACCGCCTGGCCGAGGGTGGCCAGCCCGGCCGCGCTGTCGGTCGGGGCGTTGAAGGTGTAGCGGGCGAGCATCACCACGACCACGATCAGCACGCCGTAGCAGAACCGGGCCGCCGTGACGGCGGCCAGCGCGTGCACGGCCGGGCGGCAGTCCCGCACCAGGTGGCGGACGGCGGAGCCGAGCCCGACGGCGGCCCCCACGAGTGCCTGGCCGAGCGCGGGGCGCTCGCCGTGCTGGTCCGGGCCGAGCAGGTCGCGGTCCATCCGGCGGGCGGCCAGCGCGGCCGAGAGGTAGAGCAGCGAGGCGACGGTGACCAGTGCGGCGTCCGCCTTCGGCCCGGGGGCCATCAGCTGGTGCAGCAGGAAGCCGACGCCCCCGCCCAGGGCGGCGGCGACGGTCCCGAGGGTGGGGGAGAGGGCGTTGGCGGTGACCAGCCGGTCCTGCTCGACCACCCGGGGCAGCGCGGCCGAGAGTCCGGCCAGGATGAACCGGTTGAGCGCGGTGACCAGCAGGGCCGAGGCGAAGAACAGCCAGGTCGGTGCCTCGGCCAGGAGCAGTGCGCCGGTGCCCAGGCCCAGCCCGAAGCGGGCCAGGTTGCCGAAGTAGAGCACCTGGCGCCGGCGCCAGCGGTCCAGCAGCACCCCGGCGAACGGGCCGATCACCGAGAACGGCAGCAGCATCACGGCCAGCACCGAGGCGATGTCGGCGGGGGAGGACTGCTTCTCGGGGGAGAAGACCACGTAGGCGGCGAGCGAGACCTGGAAGACGCCGTCCGAGAGCTGGGAGAGCACCCGGGCGGTGAGCAGCCGGCGGAAGTCCCGGCCGCGGAGCAGACCGAGGAGCGTGGCGCGGTGCGCGGACTGGTGGGTGCTGCCGTTCTCGGTGATCGCCACCCGCCCAGGGTGCCACGGAACCGGGCACCGTTTCACGTGAAACATTCGCTGCGCGCACGTGAAGGGCTCACGACCGGATGATCGTGAGCCCTTCTGGCGCGTTACGAGCGGTCAGCTCGGCGCCCGGTGTCCTACGGTCGCGAACCGGGCCGAGCTCAGCGCTCGACCTCGCCGCGGATGAACTTCTCGACGTTCTCCTTGGCCTCGTCGTCGAAGTACTGGACCGGCGGGGACTTCATGAAGTACGAGGACGCCGACAGGATCGGGCCGCCGATGCCGCGGTCCTTGGCGATCTTCGCGGCGCGGACGGCGTCGATGATGACACCGGCCGAGTTCGGGGAGTCCCAGACCTCGAGCTTGTACTCCAGGTTCAGCGGGACGTCGCCGAACGCGCGACCCTCCAGGCGGACGTAGGCCCACTTGCGGTCGTCCAGCCAGGCCACGTAGTCCGAGGGACCGATGTGGACGTTCTTGGCGCCCAGCTCGCGGTCGCGGATCTGCGAGGTGACGGCCTGGGTCTTGGAGATCTTCTTGGACTCCAGGCGCTCGCGCTCGAGCATGTTCTTGAAGTCCATGTTGCCGCCGACGTTCAGCTGCATGGTGCGCTCGAGGATGACACCGCGGTCCTCGAACAGCTTGGCCATCACGCGGTGCGTGATGGTCGCGCCGACCTGGGACTTGATGTCGTCACCGACGATCGGCACGCCGGCCTCGGTGAACTTGTCCGCCCACTCCTTGGTGCCCGCGATGAACACCGGCAGGGCGTTCACGAAGGCGACCTTGGCGTCGATGGCGCACTGGGCGTAGAACTTGGCGGCCTTCTCGGAGCCGACGGGCAGGTAGCAGACCAGGACGTCGACCTGCTGGTCCTTGAGGATCTGGACGACGTCGACCGGGGCCTCGTCCGACTCCTCGATGGTCTCCAGGTAGTACTTGCCCAGACCGTCGAGGGTGTGGCCGCGCTGGACGGTCACGCCGGTCGGCGGGACGTCGCAGATCTTGATGGTGTTGTTCTCGCTGCTGCCGATGGCGTCGGCCAGGTCGAAGCCGACCTTCTTGGCGTCGACGTCGAAGGCGGCGACGAACTCCACGTCACGGACGTGGTAGTCACCGAACTGGACGTGCATCAGCCCGGGGACCCTGCCGGCCGGGTCGGCGTCCTTGTAGTACTCGACACCCTGCACCAGCGACGCGGCGCAGTTGCCCACGCCCACGATGGCTACGCGAACCGAACCCATTCCGGTTGCTCCCTCTGATCTCATGAGGGCCGTCGGAACAGACGGCACTCGTCCTGCTTCTTCGAATGACTGCTTGTACGGGCGCGAGGCGCCCACTCCTGCCGCGCGGCACAGGGCTGACGCGGCGTCAGCGCTCCTGGGCGGAGCGCCCCGGGCGGTCGTACGGTGGCCCGGACGGGTCGGAGGACCCGGTCTCCTGGCCACGGCCGTCCGAAGTCGTGTGGGGTACGGCGGTGGTTCCGGCGGTCCCGGTGGCGGGCCCGGTCCGGCCGGTGCGGTTGGCCCGCTCGGTCTCGATCAGCTCGTTGAGCCACCGGACCTCGCGCTCCACCGACTCCAGGCCGTGCCGCTGGAGTTCGACGGTGTAGTCGTCGAACCGTTCGCGGGCGCGGGCCAGCGAGTTGCGCATCCGCTCCAGGCGCTCCTCCAGCCGGCTGCGGCGGCCCTCCAGGACGCGCATCCGGACGGCCCGGTCGGTCTGACCGAAGAAGGCGAAGTGGACGCCGAAGCGCTCGTCCTCCCAGGCCTCCGGGCCGGAGTCGGCGAGCAGCTCCTCGAAGCGCTGCTTGCCCTCGGGGGAGAGCCGGTAGACGATCTTCGACCGCTTGCCGTTGAGCGCGGTGGCCGGGACGTACTCGACGTCCGGGTTGTCCTCGACCAGGAAGCCCTGGGCGACCAGGCTCTTCAAGCACGGGTAGAGCGTTCCGTAGGAGAGCGCCCGCAGTGCCCCGAGCAGGATGTTGAGCCGTTTGCGCAGTTCGTAGCCGTGCATCGGGGCGTCGTGGAGCAGCCCGAGAACGGCGAACTCCAGCACTCCTGAGCGCCTGCCCACTGCCGTCGTCCTCCTCCCTCTCGACCCTCGCTCCGGCCGTTCCCTCGGCGGTATACCGCTTCGATGTATCGGCTCGATATATCGAGAACAGTAAACCCGACCCCCGGAACGAGCAAGGGGGGCACGCGTGAATGTGATCACAAGCCGACGCGCGGGTGGGGTTGGCAACGGCCGTGTAATGATCTGCTGCCGTTTTGCGGGCATTGGCACCTGATGCCCGATTAGGAAGGTTTTCCCGCTGCGTACGCTGTCGCGTGTGCACGAGGACCAACCTCCGGGGTTAGGGCGGTCCGGGCATCGGACAGGAACCCTGCCTTCAGGCCGACCGGGCCTGGCGAGGAGCGGCTGGAAACATGAGCGAGCGACGGCGAAGGACGCCCAATTCGGGCGGTGACGGGCAGCAGCCGCCGGGAGGCGGCGGCCGTCGGGGCGGCCCCGGCCCCGACGAACTGGGCTCGGAAGGCGTCGGCCGTCGACGTCCGCCCGGTGTCCGGGAGACTGCCCAGCAACCCCGGATGGGCCGCGCCGAGATGCGCAAGGCCTCCCAGAAGAAGGGGAAGGGCGGTGGCCGGCGCGGTGCCGCCGCCGCCTCCGCCGCCGCTGCGGCCGGCCCCGGCAAGAAGCGCTTCATCGACTACCCGCGGTTCGGCAAGACCGGCTTCCGGCGCTGGCTGCCGTCCTGGAAGCTGGTCTCCAGCGTCTTCCTGGTGTGCTTCGCCGCCTGCGTGGGCGTCGTGTTCTACCTGTACCAGACCACGACGGTGCCCCAGCTCAAGGACCTGGTGAAGGACCAGAACACCATCTACTACTGGGCCGACGGTTCGGAGATGACCCGCAAGGGCGAGACCAACCGTCAGATCGTCGAGCTCAACGACATCAACCCCACCCTGCAGAACGCCGTCATCTCGGCGGAGAACGAGACCTTCCGCACCGACAGCGGCATCGACCCCAAGGGCATGCTGCGCGCCGTCTACAACATGGCGAAGGGCGGCGAGACCCAGGGCGCCTCGACGATCACCCAGCAGTACGTCAAGAACGCCTACCTGAGCCAGGAACAGACCATCAGCCGCAAGCTGAGGGAATTCTTCATCACGCTCAAGCTCAACCAGCAGACCAGCAAGGAGGACATCCTCAAGGGGTACCTCAACACCAGCTGGTTCGGCCGCAACGCCAACGGCGCCCAGGCCGCGGCGCAGGCGTACTACGGGGTCAACGCCAAGGACCTGAACCTCTGCCAGAGTGCCATGCTGGCCGGGCTGTTGAAGGGTGCCAACTACTACGACCCCTCCAAGCCGGCCAACCACGACCGCGCGGTGGAGCGCTGGAAGTGGATCCTGGACCGGATGGTGACCACCCACAACGCCACTCCGGAGGAGCGGGCGAAGTGCACCACCTTCCCCGAGCCGATCGCGTTGAAGGCCAGCTCCAACATGAACGGTGAGATCAGCTACCTGGTCGACACCGCCAACCAGTACGTGACGACCACCGACAAGTCGATCACCCAGCAGATGCTCGACAAGGGTGGCCTGAAGATCTACACCACCTTCGAGAAGGACAAGGTCGACGCCCTCAAGAAGGCCGTCGACGACGTCAAGGGCGAGAACCTCGACCCGCAGAAGCGGCCCAACAACGACACCTTCGTCCAGTTCGGCGCCGCCAGCATCAAGCCCGGGGACGGCGCGATGGTCGCCATCTACGGCGGCGACGGCGTGGAGAACGGCCACTTCGACAACAACGCCAACGCCGGCGGTGTCCAGGTCGGCTCGACCTTCAAGCCCTTCGTCCTGGCCACCGCGATGCAGACCGGTGTGCAGACCGCGAAGGACACCGACGGCAAGCCGAAGCGGATCAACGCGGACAGCCGCTACCTGGCCGACGACATGTCCGAGATCCGCAAGCCCGACGGCTCGCTGGTGATCGGCGACGACGGCAAGCCCTACCGGCAGAAGAACGAGGACGCCGGCAAGCGCGGCTACGTCTCGCTGCGGCAGGCCATGCAGTTCTCGTACAACGTGCCCTTCGTCCAGCTCAACCAGGACGTCGGCGGCCCCGCCGTGGCCGACATGGCCGTGCAGATGGGCATCAAGCGGGAGAGCCTGGCCGACCCGAAGACCGCGACCTTCCCGCTCGGCACCTCGACCATCAGCCCGATCCGGATGGCCACCGGCTACGGCACCCTGGCCGCCAGCGGCAAGGAGGCCGAGCCCTACTCGGTCACCAAGGTCGAGGTGGACGGCAAGGAGCGCCCGGGCTTCGGCAAGAAGGACGCCAAGGTCGCGCTGGAGCCGGCCGTCGCGGACAACGTCACCGACGTGCTGGTGAACGTGGCCAAGAACGGTACCGGTACCAAGACCAACACCCTGGGCCGCCCGGTGGCCGGCAAGACCGGTACCACCGACCAGAACAAGTCGGCCTGGTGGGTCGGCTACACCCCGCAGCTGGTGACCAGCGTCGCGATGTGGCGCGAGGACCCGAACAAGCACGACCGGGAGTCCCTCAACGGCACCGGCGGCAAGGAGTCCATCCACGGTGGTGACATCCCCACCGACATCTTCACCCGGTACATGAAGGCCGCCCTGGCCAACGAGAAGAAGGTGGACTTCCCGACCCCGCAGCCGGTCGGCACCGAGGTGGACTCCTCCGGCGCGCCGTCCACGGCCACCATGACGCCCTCCCAGACCCCGACCACCACCCCGCCGACCACGGTGGAGACCCAGCAGCCGACCCAGCAGCCCAACCAGCCGCAGCCCCCGCAGCCCACCCAGGGCAGCGGCTGCGTGCCGACCGTCGACTGCCCGCCGACCGCGCCGCCGACCCAGACCCACAAGCCGAAGCCGACGGACACCGGCTGCGGCCTGGGCGGCATCTTCTGCCCGTCGACGCCGCCGCCCGGCGGCAACGGTGGTGCCGGCAACGGTGGTGCCGGCAACGGCGGCACCGGCGGCAAGCCGAGCCCGAGCAGCACCGGCGGCGCCGGTGGCGGTGGTGCCGGTGGTGGCGGCGGCCTGCAAGGCGGTGGCGCAGCGGCCGGGTAGTAGCCCGGTCCGACCGGTCCGACCGGTGAGAAGCCGACAACGGCGGTGGCGGTCCTCCTCGGAGGGCCGCCACCGCCGTTTCGTCACGATTCGCCGCACGCGCCCCGTCCGTACCGCCGGACCACCGCAGGGTCCTCCTCGTCCCGGCGCATCCGGTGCGGCAGGATGTCCGGCATGACGTCGAGCGATCGTGACGAAACCGGCGGCCCGGACGGGCCCGGCGCCGCCGCAGGGCCCACCCCGGCAGCCGTCGCCACGGCCGTGCCGGCGGCCGACACCGTGGTCGTCCCGGCGGACGAGGACCGGGTGGCGGCGGCCGGCAGCGAGGTGTTCGGCGGCCCGCCCGGCCGGCGGGCGCTGCTCGGCGTCTCCTGGTGGATCCCGGTGCGGGTGCTGGCCCTGGTGGTGATCGTGGTCTCCGCGCTCGGCATGGTGCACAACCTGCCCTGCTACGACCAGGCCTGGTTCCAGCCGGGCTCGCCGCAGTACATCCACGCCTGCTACAGCGACGTCCCGCACCTGTTCTCCGGCCGCGGCTTCGCGGCCGGGCTGCACCCGTACGTGGACCGCATCCCCGGCACCACGGGGGACCTCCAGTACCTGGAGTACCCGGTGCTGACCGGCCTGTTCATGCAGGTCGCGGCCTGGCTGACGCCCGGCGGCGGCACCGAGCAGGCCCAGGAGCAGTGGTTCTGGGCGATCAACGCCGGGCTGCTGATGGCCTGTGCGGTGGTCGCCGCGGTCGCGCTCTCGCGCACCCACCGCCGCCGCCCCTGGGACGCGATGCTGTTCGCGCTCTCGCCGGTCCTGCTGCTCAACGGCACGATCAACTGGGACCTGCTCGCGGTCGCCCTGGCCGCCGTGGCGATGGCCTGGTGGTCCGGCTCCCGGCCGGGCTGGGCCGGGGTCTTCATCGGCCTCGCCACCGCGGCCAAGCTCTACCCGCTGCTGCTGATCGGCCCGCTGCTGGTGCTCTGCTGGCGGGCGGGCAAGTGGCGCGAGTTCCGGCTGCTGCTCGGCGGCGCGGTCGGGGCCTGGCTGGTGGTCAACCTGCCGATCATGCTGGCCAACTGGCAGGGCTGGTCGACCTTCTACGTGTTCAGCAAGCACCGCGGCGAGGACTACGGCTCGTTCTGGCTGATCCTGATGCAGCAGCGCGGCGTGGGGCTGGCCGACCTCGACCTCTACATCGGCGTGCTGATGGTGCTGGGCTGCGCGGCCATAGCGTGGCTCGCCCTCTCGGCGCCGCGACGGCCGCGGTTCGCGCAGCTGGCCTTCCTGGTGGTCGCGCTGTTCGTGCTGGTCAACAAGGTGTACTCGCCGCAGTACGCGCTCTGGCTGCTGCCGCTCGCGGCGCTGGCCCGGCCGCGCTGGCGCGACCTGCTGGTCTGGCAGGCCTGCGAGGTGCTGTACACCCTGGGCATCTGGTCCCACCTGGGCTTCGTCACCGGGCCCAAGCAGCACGGCATCGGCGAGCCGTGGTACCACTTCGCGATCGCGCTGCACCTGCTCGGCACGCTCTACCTGGTCGTGCTGGTGGTCCGGGACGCCCTGTACCCGGACCGCGACCCGGTCCGCTGGGACGGCACCGACGACCCCTCCGGCGGGGTGCTGGACGGCGCGCCGGACGTGGTGACCCTGGGCGCCGCCCGGCGGCTGGAGGAGGAGCGGAGCTACGCCGGATACGCGCCGGCCGGCTCCTTCGAGCAGTGGCTGGAGGAGCCACCGGCGAAGGAACCGGCCGACGGGAAGGCGTAGCGGCCCCCAGCGGCCCGTAGCGGCCGCCGGCGGCTCCTAGCGGTCCACCACCCGGTCGAAGTGGGTGGTGGTGTGCCGGACCTGGAGGCCCAGCTCCTCGCCGATCGCGGGGGGCGCGGTCTCGCCGTCCAGGAACAGCAGCGAGACCTGCATGTGCGGCGGCTCGGCGAACCAGAGCTGCTTGCCCGCCCAGTGGAACGGCGACTTGGTCTTGTTGACCGTCGCCAGGCCGGCCCGGGCGATGCCCTTGGCGCGGGCGCCCATGCTGGCCACGTACTTGGGCGCCTCCAGGCCGATGCCGTGCGCGGTGCCGCCGGCGACCACCAGGATGTGGCCGTCGGTGGGCGCCGGGTGCTGGCGGTAGCCGTAGCGCTCGCCCTTCTTCAAGGGGGTGACGTCCAGGACCGTGGCCCGGACCTCCAGCGCGCCGTGGTCGCCCAGCCAGAGCCGGGTGCCGATCCGGGCCCGGAACACGGTGCCCGGGTAGCGCTGGGCCAGCTGTTCCATGCCGGCCGCGCCCAGGTGGCTGACGAAGACGGTGTGCACCGGGATGCCGGCCGCCAGCGCGGTGTCCACCCAGTACACGACCTCCTCGACCGGGCTGGAGCCGTCCGGCCGGTCCATCGGCAGGTGCAGGGCGAGGCCCTCGAAGGAGACGCCGTCCAGCTCGGCGGCGACGGTGCGCAGGTCGGCGGCGCTCACGCCGTGCCGGCGCATGGTGGTCATGCACTCCAGCACCACCCGGGCGCCGTGCAGCGAGCGCAGCGCGTCCACGCTGGCCACCGTGCGGATCACCCGGGAGTGCGGCAGCGGGAGCACCTCCTCGCCGACCCGGTAGGGCGTGAGCACCAGCAGCTCGCCGCCGTACCACTCGGCGGCGTCGGCCGCCTCGTACGCGGTGCCGACGGCCAGCACACCGGTGCCGAGCAGGGTCGCCTCCTCGGCCAGCCGGTGGTTGCCCAGGCCGTAGCCGTTCCCCTTGGCGACGGGCACCAGGCCGGGGAACTCGGCGAGGACGGAGCGCTGGTGGGCGCGCCAGCGTTCGGTCTCGAGGTAGAGCGACAGCGTCATCGGGGCAGCCTCCTCAGCGGCGGGACATGTAGAGGTCGAGGGCCTTGTGCAGCAGCTTGTTCAGCGGGAAGTCCCACTCGCCGAGGTACTCGGCCGCCTGGCCGCCGGTGCCGACCTTGAACTGGATCAGACCGAACAGGTGGTCGTTCTCGTCCAGGGTGTCGCTGATGCCGCGCAGGTCGTACACGCCGCCGCCGAGGGCGTAGGCGTCGCGCATCATCCGCCACTGGATCGCGTTGGACGGCTTGACCTCGCGCTTGTGGTTGGCCGAGGCGCCGTAGGAGTACCAGACGTGCTCGCCGACCACCAGCATTGTGGTCGCGGCCAGCGGCTCGCCCTCGTGGTAGGCGATGTAGAGCCGCATCCGGTTCTGGTCCTCGGCGGTGAGGGCCTGCCACATCCGCTGGAAGTAGGACAGCGGGCGCGGGGTGAACTTGTCGCGCTCGGCGGTGACCAGGTAGAGCTGGTGGAAGATCGGCAGCTCGTCGTAGCCGCCCTGGTACACCTCGACGCCGCTCTTCTCGGCCTTCTTGATGTTGCGGCGCCAGAGCTGGTTGAAGTTCTTGTGGATGTCGTCCAGCGAGCGGTTGGCCAGCGGCACCTGGAAGACGTAGCGCGGCTGGACGTCGCCGAAGCCGGCCCCGCCGTCGTCGCCCTGCAGCCAGCCGGCCTTGCGCAGCCGGTCGGCCACCTCGAAGGCGCGGGCCTCGTACCAGTCGGCCTCGACGTCGCGCAGGCGCTTGGCCTGCTTGGCGGCGATGGCCTCCTTGATGGTGGGGGCGTTCCAGCGGCGGATGACGATCGGCGGGCCCATCTTCACCGAGAACGCGCCCTGCGACTTCAGGTGGGCGAGCATCGGGGAGAGCCAGCGGTCGAGGTCGCGGTCGAACCAGTCGATGACCGGGCCCTCGGGCAGGTAGGCGAGGTAGCGCTTGACCTTCGGCAGCTGGCGGTAGAGCACCAGGCCCGCGCCGACCAGCTGGTCGGCCTCGTCGAACCAGCCGATCGACTCCGAGCGCCACTCGGCCTTCACGTCGCCCCAGGACGGCACCTGCATGTGACTCGCCGAGGCGCGGCTCCTGATGAAGGCGAGGTGCTCCTCGCGGGTGATCGTCCTCAGGCGCAGGCTCATTGCTCGGTGCTCCTCGTCGGTCGGGCTGCGGTGGGCCCAGGTTCTCGGGCTCGACCCTATCGTCCGGGGCCCGGCGGCCCGGCGCTGCGGGCACGACGGCGCCCCCGGCGGGTACCTGTCTGATGCAGATACGCGACGGGGGCGCCGAGGGTTCCTGGAGCCGGGTGTTCAGCCCCAGAGGCCGCCGCGGGCGATGCCGAGGTAGAAGCCGATGGCGGAGGCGCCGAGCGCGATCATCAGGACGAAGCGCTCGGCGGTGGTGACCGAGACGAACATGCCCCACAGGCCGGTGACGATCCCGGCCAGGCCGGTCCACGAGGTCAGCAGGTGCAGGTTGTAGAAGAACGAGGTGGTGAAGGCGATCACACCCAGCACGGCCGTCAGGGCCACCAGGGTGTTCTCGCGGGGGTGCGGGTGGCCGTCGGTGTTCAGCGTGAGGGCGGGCATGCGGTGGACGGACTGGGCCATGAGTCCCACCTCCTGGCGTGGAGACGAACGGGCAGGAATCCCGTTCCGTCCAGATTGCGGCGGTTGGGTCCGTCTCACAACCCCTATGCGTTTTGTTCGGCCGTCCGGGTGCAGGTAGGCTGTGCCGTCTGCACTGGTGTAGTTGTGCCCCCTTGCGCCCTCTTCCGGGTGACACCCCTGGTGGGTGTACGGGGCCCGACTGTCCGACCCGGCCGCTACCGTGGGCCGGAGTCGTCACCGCACCGGTGCCGACGCTACGCACAACCCTCCTGCCACGGAGAGACCGTGGCCGCTGAGTCCAAAGGAGGTGGGTTACTCATGCGTCACTACGAGCTGATGGTCATCCTCGACCCGTCGGTCGAGGAGCGCGCTGTCTCCCCCCTGATCGAGTCCTTCCTGGCCGTCGTCCGCAACGCCGGCGGCAAGGTCGAGAAGGTCGACACCTGGGGTCGTCGCCGTCTGGCTTACGAGATCAACAAGCAGTCCGAGGGCATCTACTCGGTCATCGACCTCAAGGCCACGCCTGAGGTCGTCAAGGAGCTCGACCGCCAGATGGGCCTGAGCGAGTCGGTTCTGCGGACCAAGGTCCTGCGCCCGGACACCCACTGAGCCACTTCTGAGGCCTTCGGGTCTCGGGTAGCTCGCGTCCGCTGTTTCACGTGAAACAGCGGTGAACGGACATCTTCCCGAGAGGTCATCACCACCATGGCAGGCGAGACCGTCATCACCCTCGTCGGCAATCTCGTCGACGACCCCGAGCTGCGCTTCACCCCGTCGGGTGCGGCGGTCGCGAAGTTCCGCATCGCGTCCACCCCCCGCACCTTCGACCGTCAGACGAACGAGTGGAAGGACGGCGAGAGCCTCTTCCTCACGTGCAACGTCTGGCGGCAGCCGGCGGAGAACGTGGCCGAGTCGCTGCAGCGCGGCATGCGCGTCATCGTGCAGGGCCGACTGCGCCAGCGGTCTTACGAGACCAAGGAAGGCGAGAAGCGGACGGTCTTCGAGGTCGAGGTCGACGAGGTCGGTCCGAGCCTGCGTTCGGCGACCGCGAAGGTCACCCGGGCCAACCGGTCCGGCGCTCCCGGCGGCGGCTTCGGCGGCCAGCAGGGCGGCGGCCAGGGCGGTAACTGGGGCGGTGGCAACGGTGGCGGCCAGCAGGGCGGCGGCAGCTGGGGTGGAAACTCCGGCGGCGGCCAGTCCGGCCCCTCCGACGACCCGTGGGCGTCCAGCGCCCCGTCCGGTGGAAACCAGGGCGGCGGCGGCTGGGGAGGCGCCCCGTCCGGTGGCGGCTTCTCGGAAGAGCCCCCGTTCTAAGAGCTGACAGATTTCGTGCGGCCCGGCCGCAGGCGTCCCCGGACGCCGGTCGGGCCGTGAACCCCAAATGGAGCACACCATGGCGAAGCCGCCTGCTCGCAAGCCGAAGAAGAAGGTTTGCGTCTTCTGCAAGGACAAGGTCAACTACGTTGACTACAAGGACACGAACCTGCTGCGGAAGTACATCTCCGACCGCGGAAAGATCCGTGCCCGCCGTGTCACCGGCAACTGCACCCAGCACCAGCGTGACGTCGCCACGGCCGTGAAGAACAGCCGTGAGATGGCGCTGCTGCCCTACACCAGCACCGCGCGCTAAGAGAGGGTGACCGAGTAATGAAGATCATCCTCACGCACGAGGTTCCGGGTCTCGGCTCCGCCGGCGAGGTCGTCGAGGTCAAGGACGGCTACGCCCGCAACTTCCTGGTCCCGCGTGGCTTCGCCATCCGCTGGACCAAGGGCGGCCAGAAGGACGTCGACGCGATCCGTCGCGCCCGCAAGATCCACGCGATCCAGACCCTGGACGCGGCCAACGAGGTCAAGGGCAAGCTCGAGGGCGTCCAGGTCAAGCTGGCCGTTCGCTCGGGTGACGCCGGCCGTCTGTTCGGCTCGGTGACCCAGGCCGACGTCGTCGAGGCCATCAAGGCCGCCGGCGGCCCGGCCGTGGACAAGCGCGCCGTCGCGATCGCCTCGCCGATCAAGACCGTGGGCACCCACAAGGTCTCGGTCAAGCTGCACTCGGACGTCGTGGCCAACCTCGACGTCGCCGTCGTGGCTGCCTGAGCTCCGTAGCACCGGCCGAGGGCCGGACTCCCCTGGGGGAGTCCGGCCCTCGGGCGTTCCCGGGCCCGCTCAGTCGCGCACGGCCCCGGTGACCAGCCAGCGGCCGCCGCGGGCGCGGGCCACCAGGAAGACCGCGCGGACCAGCATGAACAGGTTCATCGCCCACCACAGCCCGGCCAGCCCGGTGCCGGTGGCCGGGACCAGGAACGCGGCCGGGGCGAACACCGCCAGGGTGGCGAGCGCCGCCCGGGCCAGGTAGGGGCCGTCCCCGGCGCCCATCAGCACGCCGTCCAGCACGAAGACCAGGCCCGCCACCGGCTGGCTCAGCGCGAGCAGCAGCAGGGCCGTGTGCAGCTGCCCCTGGACCACCGGGTCGGGGGTGAACAGCGGGACGTACAGGGGGCGGGCCAGCACCACCAGCAGGCCCAGCACCACCCCGGAGCACAGGCCCCACTCGACCATCCGCCGGGTGGCCGCGCGGGCGCCCGGGACGTCCGAGGCGCCCAGGTAGCGGCCGATGACGGCCTGGCCGGCGATCGCGATGGCGTCCAGCGCGAAGGCCAGGAAGCTGAACAGCGTCATGGCGATCTGGTGCGCGGCGACCTGGTCGTCGCCGAGCCGGGCGGCCACCGCGGTGGCGATCATCAGCACCGCGCGCAGGCTGACCGTGCGGACCAGCAGCGGCCCGCCCGCCCTGGCCCCGGCCCGGATGCCCGCCGCGTCCGGCCGCAGCGAGGCCCGCTCCCGGCGGGCGCCGCGGACCACCACGACCAGGTAGACCGCGGCCATCCCGGTCTGGGCCAGCACGGTGCCCCAGGCCGAGCCGGCCACCCCGAGCCCGGCGCCGTACACCAGGCCGGCGTTCAGCCCGATGTTGGCGGTGAAGCCGCCGACGGCCACCAGCAGCGGCGTACGGGTGTCCTGGAGGCCGCGCAGCACGCCGGTGGCGGCCAGCACCAGCAGCATCGCCGGGATCCCCAGGGAGCTGATCCGCAGGTACGTCACGGTGTACGGCGCCGCGGTCGGCGAGGCGCCCAGCAGGTCGGCCGCCCAGGGGGCCAGCAGCAGGGTGAGCAGGACCACCGGGACGGCCAGGCCGACGGCGAGCCAGAGGCCGTCGACGCCCTGCTGGACGGCGCCCCGGCGGTCCCCGGCGCCGATCCGGCGGGCCACCGCGGCGGTGGTGGCGTAGGCGAGGAAGACGAACACCCCGGTGGCGGTGGTGAGGGCGGCGGAGGCGACGCCGACCCCGGCGAGCTGGGGGGTGCCGAGGTGGCCGACGATCGCGGAGTCGGCCATCAGGAACAGCGGTTCGGCGACCAGGGCGCCGAAGGCGGGCACCGCCAGGGCGAGGATCTCGCGGTCGTGGCCGCGTCGGTCGTGGCCGCGGCCGGTGGGGCTGCGTCTGGAGGGCTCGGCGGGGGCGGTGCTCATGCGCTCCAGGGTACTCATCCACAGGTAAGAGGCCAATGGCCAGTTCGGTCGTTACTCGAAACTGCGAGCGGTGTGCTCCGTCCGGTCCGCGCCCACGGCTGTTCGGCGGTGTGTGAAGAATTTCTCATGCACAGGCCCCGGAAGAGGTAATCGCAGGTCAACAGGTTGACGATGGATCGATCGTCCGGTTATCCACAGGAGCTTCCACAGGGGTGTCCACAGCTTTGCGGCAGTTCTCCACAGCCCGGGGCCGCTCGTCCACACCCCCTGTGGATAACCGCCTTGGCGCGAGGGCGTCCGGCGCCTTAGCGTGGGCCCTCCACCCGACACTCCCACCGGCCCCGGCGTCCGATTTGTCGGGGCCGTGGCGTACAAAGAGGAGCGGCTCCGCTCCACCCAGCCACCGGCAAGGCCCGCTCCAACTTCGCACCACTCGCTGATCGGGGAACACGCGTGACCGGCCCCCAGTACGACGACCACGACGCCCCGCCGCCGGAGGAGGACTGGCAGACCGCCGAGGACCCCTTCCCGGCCGGCGCCTTCGACGACGCCCCCTTCCCGGACGGTCCCGGCGACCGGCTGCCGGTCTCCCGCAACCG
Source organism: Kitasatospora sp. NPDC001309 (assembly GCF_042896295.1). Lineage (NCBI taxonomy): Bacteria > Bacillati > Actinomycetota > Actinomycetes > Kitasatosporales > Streptomycetaceae > Kitasatospora > Kitasatospora sp. NPDC001309. The sequence goes on from NZ_JBIAXC010000006.1 coordinate 197,936, forward strand.
CGGCGGCCAGGGTGGCGGCGGCGGTCAGGGCGGCAACCGGGGCGAGGGCTTCCGCAAGGGCGGCGGCGACTTCAACGGCAGGGGCGGCAAGAACGGCAAGGGCGGCGGCCGGGACGACCGCAGGGACGACGAGGGCCACGGCGGCGTCGACGGCTTCGAACGCGTCCCCCCGCAGGACCTCGCGGCAGAGCAGTCCGTGCTGGGCGGCATGCTGCTCTCCAAGGACGCCATCGCCGACGTGGTCGAGGTGCTCAAGCCGGCCGACTACTACCGGCCCGCGCACGAGATGGTGCACGGCGCGATCCTCGACCTGTACGCCCGCGGCGAGCCGGCCGACCCGATCACCGTGGCCGGCGAGCTCACCAAGCGCGGCGAGCTCCAGCGCGTCGGCGGCGCCGCCTACCTGCACACCCTGGTCAACTCCGTCCCGACCGCGGCCAACGCCGAGTACTACGCCCAGATCGTCGCCGAGCGCGGGGTGCTGCGCCGCCTGGTCGAGGCCGGCACCCGGATCGCCGGCATGGGCTACGCCGCCGAGGGCGACGTGGACGAGATCGTCAACGCCGCCCAGGCGGAGATCTACGCCGTCACCGAGCAGCGCACCAACGAGGACTACGCGCCGCTCGCCGACATCATGGAGGGCGCCCTCGACGAGATCGAGGCGATCGGCTCCCGCAACGGCCAGATGTCCGGCGTGCCGACCGGCTTCGCCGACTTCGACGCGCTCACCAACGGGCTGCACCCCGGCCAGATGATCGTCATCGCGGCCCGCCCCGCGATGGGCAAGTCCACCCTGGCGCTGGACTTCGCCCGGGCCTGCTCGATCCACCACAAGCTGCCGAGCGTGATCTTCTCGCTCGAAATGGGCCGCAACGAGATCGCCATGCGCCTGCTCTCCGCCGAGGCCAGGGTCGCGCTGCACCACATGCGCTCCGGGAACATGACGGACGACGACTGGACGCGGGTCGCCCGCCGGATGCCGGACGTCAGCGAGGCGCCGTTGTTCATCGACGACTCGCCGAACCTGTCGATGATGGAGATCCGCGCCAAGTGCCGCCGGCTCAAGCAGCGCAACGACATCAAGCTGATCGTCATCGACTACCTCCAGCTGATGCAGTCCGGCGGCTCCCGCCGGGCCGAGAACCGCCAGCAGGAGGTCTCGGACATGTCCCGTAACCTCAAGCTGCTGGCCAAGGAGCTGGAAGTGCCGGTCATCGCGCTGTCCCAGCTGAACCGTGGTCCCGAGCAGCGCACCGACAAGCGGCCGATGGTCTCCGACCTGCGCGAGTCCGGCTCGATCGAGCAGGACGCCGACATGGTCATCCTGCTGCACCGCGAGGACGCCTACGAGAAGGAGTCCCCGCGCGCGGGCGAGGCCGACCTGATCGTCGCCAAGCACCGTAACGGTCCGACCGCGACCATCACCGTCGCCTTCCAGGGCCACTACTCGCGCTTCGTCGACATGACCCGGGACTGACGCCCGGGGCGGGGCGGCCGGTGCGGTCGGGGTGGCCGGTCAGAACCAGGACAGGCAGTGCGGCGGGCGCTCGGTGCGGAACAGGGCGTCGGCGAGGGCGACCGCCTCCGGGCGGTGGGCCCGGACGTGCCCGGCCCGCACCAGCGTGCCCACGGGGGTGCCGCCGAGGTAGACCGCGCCCAGGTCCCGCACGTCCAGCGTGAGGTCGGGCTCCCGGTCGGTCGGGACGCACACGGCCTCGCCGCCCCGGACGGTCAGCAGGTGGCGGGCGCGCTCGCCGAGGAACGGGTCGTCCACGTCGAGGACGAGCTCGCCGTCGGCGGACCAGCCGCGCGCGGTCAGCGCCCGGGGGACGTCCAGCAGCCGGACCCAGAGCCACTCGCTGCTGTTGCCCACCTGGGCGGCGCCGAAGTCCGCGAGCTGCCAGCGCAGCGGGTGCTCGGCCGGGAAGTGCTTGAAGACGACCTGGTCGACCAGGTCGTGCCCGAGCAGGAACCGGGCCAGGGCCGAGGTGACGGCGTCGTCGACGGCGACGGTCTCGTCCACCGTCAGGGTGTCCCCGTCCAGGGAGTAGCTGGCGTAGCCGTCCGGGGTGCCGGCGGCGTCGCGGTGGACGGCGATGTAGCGCGGCGCCGCGGCGACCGGGGGCTGCCCGGCGCCCAGGGCCCACCAGCGGTGCGGGCGGGACAGCGCGCCGGGCCGGGCGCGGCGGTAGCGGTCGTAGACCTCCTCCAGGAGGTCCCGGCAGTCGGCGCGCCGCAGCAGCTCGACCGAGCCGGTGTCCGTGCCCCCGCCGGCCCGCGGGGCGGTGAAGGCGGCCCGGTGGCGCGGCACCGTCAACCGCCCGGTGTACGTCGCCGGGCCGTAGCCGAACCGGCCGTAGATCGCGGGCTCGGAGGCCAGCAGCACGGACAGGAACTCCCCGCGGGCCCGCAGGTCGGCGAGCTGGCGCCGCATCATCGCGGTCAGTACGCCCCGGCGGCGGTGGGTGGGCAGGACGCCGACGAAGCTCACTCCGGAGACCGGGGTGAGCGCCCCGCCGGGCAGGGTGAGCTCGAAGGAGTACGCGGCGGCGGTGCCGACCGGACGCCCGTCGTCCGTCACCGCGAGCAGGCCGCGCTCCGGTTCGATCGCCGACCACCAGACCCCGCTGCCGTCCTCGGCCCGGGCCTCCGGGAAGCGGCCGAACGCGGCGTGGACGGTGTCGACGAAGACGTCGAGGTCCTTCTCGGTCGTGGAACGGATCTCCATCGCTGCTGCGCCCTCCCCTGGGTACGGCCCACGGTGCGCGGGCCGCCGACAGTCCAGCCGAGGGCCGGAAGGGGGTCAACCGAATATGGTCCGCCGAGGTGGCCCGGGCCCGTACGGCGCCGGAGGACGGGGCGGTGGTGCGATGGACTACTGTCCCTGCGTGAAGACGATACGACAGCTGTCCGCCCGCAAGGCCGGGGGAAGCGCGCAGGCCCAGCCTGGCGGGGCAGCCGCCCGGCTGGGCTGGCTCGACGCGCTGCGCGGCGTGGCCGCCCTCGTGGTCGCCCTGCACCACTTCGACGTCCTGAAGCTGCTGCCGGACCGGCTGGCCGCCTTCATCTGGTGGCACGGGGACCTCGGCCTCTACGGCGTGATGCTGTTCTTCCTGGTCAGCGGCTACATCATCCCGGCCTCGCTGGAGCGCCGGGGGAACGTGCGGGCGTTCTGGATCGGGCGCTTCTTCCGGCTCTGGCCGCCGGTGATCATCGGCATCGCGGTGGCGCTGGCCATCATCCCGAAGGGTGACGGCTCGGTCGCGCTCTTCGCCACCGGCCACAACTACGTGGCCGTGGCCGCCAACGCGACCATGCTGCAGGACTTCATGGGCGTCTGGAACGGCCTGGGCGTGATGTGGACGCTCAGCTACGAGATGGCGTTCTACTACATGGTGACCGCGCTCTTCGCGGTCGGACAGCACCGTCGCAGCGGACCGGTCGCGGTGGCCTTCGCCGCCGTGGCGCTGATCTTCGGCACCTCGATCGCCTCCCACACCATGACCGTCGACGCGGCCTCGACCCACAACCTGGTCTGGGGCGTCGTGCTGATCGTGCTCTTCGCCTTCGGCTGTGTGCTGAGCGGCCGGGCGAACCTGACCCGGATCGGGGCGATCACGCTCGGCGTGCTGGCCTTCGTGCTGATGTACAACAACAGCCGGGCGCCGATGTTCGAGACCCTGATGATCTTCGCGACGATGTTCGCCGGCACCGTGGTCTACCGCGCCGAGCGGGGCCAGATCGACCGGCTCCAGGCCGTGCTGTGCTGCGGTTTCGTGATCGCCGCGGGCATTGCCGTCGGCTTCTTCTACAACCACAGCGGGATGGAGAACAACACCTGGACCGCCGGACCGCGGGCCTGGGTCGGCTCCTACCTCGGTGCCTGGATCACCTTCGGGATCGGCTTCGCGCTGCGCAAGCGCCGCTTCCCGAAGCCGCTGACCTGGCTCGGCGGGATCAGCTTCTCTCTCTACCTGCTGCACGTCCCGGTGCTGCACACCCTGCACGACCTGCTGAACGTGCCCAAGGTGCCCCCGACGACCGGCGGCAAGGTGCTCTGGACGGTCGAGTACCTCGCGGTGATCATGGTCGTGAGCTGGCTGATGTACAAGCTGGTGGAGCTCCCGGTGCAGAAGCTGGGCCGCAAGGTGGGCAAGTGGGTCGACCGCCGCTGGCCGGGCGGCGACCTGCCGCCGCTGGCCTTCGGGGCGCCGGCCGGACCGGCGGCGACCGGCGTGCCCGTCGGCGCTCAGGCCCGGGCCGAGGAGCCGGTGCCGGTCGAGGTCGGCGCGGGGTCGTCCGGCCGCTGACCCGCTGAGTACGACGAAGGGCCCGCCCCACCGGGGGCGGGCCCTTCGTCGTACCGATCCGTCCTACCGCGGGCCGGGCGGTGGCCGCCGTCAGACGGTGACGGTGGCCCGGAAGAGGGTGCCGGGGGTGCCGGAGAGGCGGGTCGGGGTGCCGGTGGCGGGGAGGAAGGCGGACTGGCCGCGGGCGAGGTCCAGTACGGCGCCGTCGGCGGCGGTGAGCCGGACGGCGCCCTCGGTGCAGAGCAGGATCTGCGGGGTGCGGCCGTCGATCTCCCGCTGCACGCCGTCCAGTTGGAAGCGGGACAGCCGGAACTCGTCGATCGGGACGGGGTAGAGCCGCTCGCCGGGGGTGCCCTCGACCGGGACGGGGTGCACCACCTCGGGGGCGCCGGGCTCGAAGAGCACGACCTTCAACAGTTCCGGGACGTCGATGTGCTTGGGGGTGAGGCCGGCCCGCAGCACGTTGTCCGAGTTGGCCTGGAGCTCCACGCAGACGCCGGACAGGTAGGCGTGCGGCACCCCGGCGCCCAGGTAGAGCGCCTCGCCGGCCCGCAGCCGGACGTGGTTGAGCAGCAGGCCGGCGATCACGCCGCGGTCGTCCGGGAAGTCCTTCGCGATCCGGGCGTACGGGGCGTGCGGGCCGTCCGGGTCGGTGCCGGCCAGCGCGGCGACGGTCTCCCGGACGGTCCGTGCGGCGGTCTCGTCGTCCAGGGTGAGCAGGGTGGCCAGGGTGCGGCGCAGCGCCTCGGCCTCGGCCTCGGGGCCGCCGTCCTCGCCGACCGCCAGCAGTGCGATCAGCGGGTCCAGCCCGGGCACCCCGAGGGCGGCCATCAGCTGCGCCGCCCCGGCGGGCCGGCGGAAGCCGCACAGGCCCTCGAAGTCGCCGAGCGCGCACACCATTTCGGGCTTGTGGTTGTCGTCGCGGTAGCTCCGCTCCGGGGCGTCCGGCGCGATGCCGAGGGCGTTCTCGGCGGCGAAGCCGGCCCGGGCCTGGTCCGGTGTGGGGTGGGCCTGGATGGACAGCGGGATGCCGGCGGCGAGCACCTTGAACAGGAACGGCAGGCTCGGCCCGAACCGGGCCACGCTCGCCGCGCCGAGCTCGCCCTCGGGGTCGGCCGCGATCAGCTCGTCCAGTCGGCGCGGGCCTTCGCCGCGGTCGGCCCGGGACGGGTCGCCGGGGTGGGCGCCCATCCACAGCTCGGCCTGCGGTTCGCCGGTCGGCTCCTGGCCGAGCAACTCGGGCAGGGCCGTGAGCGACCCCCAGGCGTACGGGCGGACGGTGTTGACGAGCCTGTCCATGCGCGCGGTCCTACTCCTTCGCTGACGGGGCTGCCCCGGACGTCCCGGGTCCGGGCCGGCGGTGCGGGCCCGGCGGTGCGGGCGGTCCGGGCCCGGGCAAGGGCATCGACCCTAGCTGACCTGGGTCGCCCGCGGGGAAACGGTGGGCATCAGGGGGGAGTGCCGTGGTCCGACCAGCGGTTCCCGGGCGCGGTAGTAGAATGCCAGGACGCAGTAGTATCCGCCCCCCGCAGCATTCTCCACCGTGGTCATCCCGTCGGCGGGCTGTCGGCGGGGCCGCGTTCCAGAGTGCGGGCGACGGTGTTCTGACACTCCCCGCCATCGGCCGAGAGGTTTGTACGTGACCGTGAACCAGCAGAGTTTTGCTGATCTCGGCAGGGTCCTGGTGATCATCCCGACCTACAACGAGGCGGAGAACGTCGAGCGGATCGTCGGCCGGGTCCGTGCCGCGGTGCCCGAGGCGCACGTGCTGGTCGCCGACGACAACAGCCCCGACGGCACCGGCGAGCTGGCGGACAAGCTGGCCGCCGAGGACGGCAACGTCCACGTCCTGCACCGCAAGGGCAAGGAGGGCCTGGGCGCCGCCTACCTCGCGGGCTTCCGCTGGGGCATCGACAACGGCTACGACGTCCTGGTCGAGATGGACGCGGACGGCTCGCACCAGCCCGAGGAGCTCGACCGGCTGCTGGGCGCGCTGCGCGGCGCCGACCTGGTGCTCGGCTCGCGCTGGGTGCCGGGCGGCCGGGTGGTGAACTGGCCGAAGTCGCGCCTGCTGCTCTCCCGCGGCGGCTCGACCTACTCGCGGCTGATGCTGGGCGTGCCGATCCGGGACGTCACCGGCGGCTACCGGGCCTTCCGCAAGGAGACCCTGCTGGGCCTGGGCATGGACGAGGTGGCCTCGGCCGGCTACTGCTTCCAGGTCGACCTGGCCTGGCGCACGGTGAAGGCCGGCTTCAAGGTCGCCGAGGTGCCGATCACCTTCGTCGAGCGCGAGCTCGGGGCCTCCAAGATGAGCCGCGGCATCGTGGTCGAGGCGCTCTGGCGGGTGACCTCCTGGGGTGTCGCCGACCGGGTGTCCCGGGCGCGCGGCGGTGCCGCGAAGGGCTGAGCCGCCCCCGATCGTGCGAAGGGCCCGTCTGCCGGGATACGGCGGACGGGCCCTTCGTCGTACCCGGGGGCGACCGGCTGTCTAGGCCGGCCGGTCAGCAGCCGCCCCGGAGGGCGCTCTCCGGCAGGTAGCGGTCGGCCCAGACGGCCAGCTCGTTGAGGGCCGGTTTCAGGGCGACGCCGCCCTCGGTGAGCCGGTAGCTGACCCGCAGCGGCGGGCCGGGGTCGACCTCGCGGACGACCAGCCCGGCCTCGGTCAGTTCGGTCAGCCGGTCGGAGAGCATCCGCTCGCTGATGCCCGGTACGGCGCGGCGCAGCTCGGAGAAGTAGGCCGGTCCGCCGTTGTTGAGCACGCCCAGCAGCATGCCGGTCCAGCGCTTGCCGAGCAGGGTGAACACCCGGTTGAGGGCCAGGTCGACGTTGGCGCAGCCGCCGCGGACGGCAGGGGCGGCGCACGCGTCGACCGCGGTCGGTACTGCGTCGGTCACTACCTCGGGCTCGGCCATGGATCCAGCGTACTCGACCGGGCACTAGTGACTGCGGAAAAGTAAGCTGCTACCTTAGTTGCAGCTGCAAGGGAAAAGGCAGCTACTAATTCTCTGGAGGACCGCCATGCCCACGCTCCTGCACATCGACTCCTCGGCGCTCACCGACGGCTCCGTCTCCCGCGAGGTCACGGCCGCCTTCCGGGCCGCCTGGGAGGCCGAGCACCCCGGCGGCACGGTGGTCCACCACGACCTCGCCGCCGACCCGATGCCGCACCTGGACGCCGCCGGCATCACCGCCGGATACCTCCCGGCCGAGGCGCGCACCGCAGAGCAGGCCGCCGCCTTCGCGCTGCGCGAGCGGCTGATCGTCGAGCTGGAGACCGCCGACGCCGTGCTGATCGGCGCTCCGATGTACAACTTCACGATCCCGTCGACCCTCAAGGCCTGGCTGGACCAGGTGGTCCTGATGGGCCGCACCGCCGGCGAGCAGCCCTCCGCCAAGGGCACCCCGGTCACCGTGGTCGCCTCCCGCGGCGGCTCGTACGGCCCCGGCGCCCCGCGCGAGCCGTTCGAGTTCGTCATCACCTACCTGGAGAAGGTGCTGGCCGGCGGGCTCGGGCTGGAGGTCGACTTCATCGTCCCGGAGTTCACCATGGCGGCGAGCGTCCCGGCGCTGGCCGAGTTCGTCCCGGTCGCCGCCGAGTCCAAGGCCAAGGCCCTGGAACTGGCCGCCGCCCGGGGCAAGGAGCTCGCCGCCCGGGCCGCGGTGTGACGTGCGCCCGAAGGCGCGTCCCACCGGGCGCGCCTTCCGCGCAATCGGCGGCCGGTACTCCCATGCTGTAGGGCGCAGGAAGTCCGACCGCCGACCAGAGGGAGCAGCCCGTGACGTCGTCCCCGCCCGAGGAGAGCGCCGGCGCGGAACGGGTGGACGCCGAGCCCGTCGCGGCCGGGCTCCCCGACGACGCCGGGCGGACCGCCCGACCGCTGGAGGTCTCCGTCTTCACCGGGCCCGAGTCGTCCTTCTTCGCCACCTCCACGCTGATCCTCGGCGAGCAGACCGCGATCCTCGTCGACGCCCAGCTCACCCGCAGCGCCGGGCGCGAACTGGCCGAATGGGTCGCGGGCAAGGGCCGCCGGCTGCTCGCCGTCGTGGTCACCCACCAGCACCCGGACCACTACTTCGGGGCCGAGGAGGTGCTGAGGCTCTTCCCGGACGCCCAGCTGCTGGCCGCCCCGGCGGTGGTCGAGGGCATCCGGCGCACCGTCGCGGCCAAGGTCGCCCAGTGGAAGCCGGTCTACGGCGACGACATCCCGGACCACCCGCTGGTGCCCGCCCCGCTGCTGCCGCAGCCGCTGATGCTCGACCGCCAGGTCATCCCGGTGCTGCTGCTCGGCCAGGCCGACTGCGGGGAGTCCACGGTCGTCCACGTGCCGAGCATCCGGACCGTGATCGCCGGGGACTTCGTCTGCAACGGCACCCACGTGTGGACCGCCGACACCACCCCGGCCCAGCGCACCACCTGGGGCCACAACCTCGGCCGGATCGCCGACCTCGGCGTGGACCGGGTGATCGCCGGGCACCGCGCCCCCGACCAGGGCGACGACGCGGCCCGGGTGCTCGCCTTCACCGGGGAGTACCTGCGGGACTTCGACCGGCTGCTCGCCGAGCACCCGGACGACCCGGAGGCGCTGGTCACGGCGATGAACGAGCGGTACGGGGAGCTGACCCTGCCGTCCTTCCTGGACCTGGGGGCGGCCGCCAACACCGCCCGGTCCGCCGCCGCTCCGGCGGTCGGGGCCGAGGACGGGGCCGAGGGTGAGGACGAAGAGGGGACGGCCGGGGACGGCCCGGACGGGGCCGACCGGTAGGGCGGGATACTGGCGGCATGACGACGCCGTACGACGTGATCGTTCCGGCGGGCGGCGCGGCCCGGAGGCTGGGCGGCGTCGACAAACCCGGCCTGACCGTCGGCGAGTCCACCCTGCTGGACCGGGTGCTCGCCGCCTGCACCGGTGCCCGGACCACCGTGGTGGTCGGCCCCGCCCGGCCCACCGCGCGCCCGGGCGTCCGCTGGACCAGGGAGCAGCCGCCCGGCGGCGGGCCGGTCGCCGCCGTCGCGGCCGGGCTCGACCTGGTCACCGCGGACACCGTGCTGCTGCTCGCCGCCGACCTGCCCTTCCTGGACCGCCGTACGGTGGACCGGCTGGTCGCCGCCCTCGACCGGGCCGGACCGCACGCCGACGCCGCCGTACTGGTCGACGCGGGCGGCCGCGACCAGCCGCTCGCCGCCGCCTACCGCACCGCCCCGCTGCGCGCCGCGCTCGCCGGGCTCGGCGACCCGGCCGGGCAGCCGCTGCGCCGCCTGGTCGGCGGGCTGCCCGGGCTGCGGGTCGCCGACACCGACAACGTCGCGTACGACTGCGACACCTGGGAGGACCTGGAACGGGCCCGGGAGCGGGAGAAGTCCTGACCGGCGGCCGGGCGCTGAGCGGGCCTCACCGGGCCGGGCCGTCGGTCGTGAGGGGAACGACGCGCCCCGCACACGGGGTGAACACCTCGGGGAAACCGCCGATCGGGCAGCATGGGCGCATGGAGCGCACGCTGGAAGACTGGATCGCCGAGGTCAAGGCCGACCTGGGCATCGACCTGGACGTGGACGTCCGGGGACTGCTCGACCTGGCCCGGGTGGTCGCGCACGGGGTGGCCCGGCCCGCCGCGCCGCTGACCGCCTTCCTGATCGGCTACGCGGCCGCGCAGCAGGGCGGCGGGGCGGAGGCCGTGGCCGAGGCGTCCCGGCGGACCGCGGCGCTCGCCGAGCGGTGGAGTCCGGCCGACGGCCCGGGGGAGCCGTGAGCGAGGTCGGACGGACCACCGTGACCGTTCCCGCCACCGGCCCCGGCGTGCTGAGCTGGTCGCGCGCCCGGGAGGCCGCGCGCCGGGCCGGGCTGCGGCCGCTGCCGGTGATCGGGCTGCCGCTGGCCGAGGCGCTCGGGCACGTCCTCGCCGAACCGCTCGGCGCGCTCACCGACCTGCCCGCCTTCGACACCTCCGCGATGGACGGCTGGGCGGTCGCCGGGCCGGGGCCCTGGAAGGTCACCGGCCGGGTGCTGGCCGGCCGCGCCGAGGTGGCGCCGCTGGCCGACGGCGGCGCCGTCGAGATCGCCACCGGTGCCCAACTGCCGCCCGGCGCCACCGCCGTACTGCGCCGCGAACACGGCCGGGCGGACGGCGCGCTGCTGCGCGACACCGGCCCCCAGCAGCTGACCACCGGCCAGGACGTCCGCCCGCGCGGCCAGGAGTGCCGCCGGGGCGAGGAGTTGCTGCCCGCGGGGACGGTGGTCGGGCCGGCCGTGCTCGGCCTGGCCGCCGCCTGCGGCCACGACCGGCTCGCCGTGCGCCGTCGGCCGGCGGTCCAACTGCTGGTGCTCGGCGACGAGTTGCTCGACACCGGGATCCCCGGACCCGGGCTGGTCCGGGACGCGCTCGGCCCGCTGCTGCCGCCCTGGCTGCGGGCGGCCGGCGCCGACGTGACCGAAGTCCGCTGCGTCCAGGACGACTTCGGGCTGCTGCGGGACGCCCTGCGGCACTCCACCGCCGACGTCGTGGTCACCACCGGCGGGACGGCCGCCGGTCCGGTGGACTTCCTGCACCGGGCGCTCGCCGAGGCCGGCGCCCGACTGCTGGTGGACGGCGTGGCCGTCCGCCCCGGACACCCCATGCTGCTGGCCGAACTCAGCGGCGGGCGCCACCTGGTGGGCCTGCCGGGCAACCCGCTCGCCGCCGTCGCCGGCATGGTCACCCTGGCCCTGCCGCTGCTGCACGCCCGCGGTGGCCGGGCACCCGGCGCGCCCGCGCTCGCCCCGGCGGCCGTCCTGCTGCCCGGGCACCCGGTGGACACCCGGCTGCAACCGGTGCGGCGCACCGCCGAGGGCGTGGTGCCGCTCGCCTTCGACGGGCCCGCGATGCTGCGCGGCCTCGCCCGGGCCGAGGCCCTGGCCGTCGTCCCGCCCGGCGGGGCGGCCGCGGGGGAGACCGTCGAACTGGTGGAGGCACCATGAGCAGGTTGCGACGCATCTCGGCGCCGGGGACGGAGCCGTGGGCGGACGCCGGGATCGTGCTGCCCGCGCGCCGCACCGCGCCCGCCGTCCGGCAGGTCGGCTCACGGCTGCTGGTCGCGCTGGCCGTGCTGGTCGCCACCTCGGTGATCGTCTACCTCGACCGGGCCGGCTACCACGACAACGCGGGCGGCGAACTCAGCTTCCTGGACGCGGCGTACTACGCCACCGTGACGCTCTCCACCACCGGCTACGGCGACATCACCCCGTACAGCGACGGCGCGCGGCTCACCAACATCTTCGTGATCACCCCGCTGCGCGTGGTGTTCCTGATCATCCTGGTCGGCACCACGCTGGAGGTGCTCACCGAACGGACCCGCCTGCAATGGCGGTTGAACCGCTGGAGGTCCACCGTGCGCGAGCACACCGTCGTCATCGGCTTCGGGACGAAGGGGCGCAGCGCCGTCGACACCCTGCTCGGGCAGGGGGTGAAGGCGGAGGAGATCGTCGTCGTCGACCCGCAGCGCAAGGTGATCGAGCACGCCTCGCAGCACGGCCTGGTCGGGGTGGTCGGCGACGCGACCCGGACCGACACCCTGGTGCGGGCCGCCGTCCCCGCCGCGGCCCGGATCGTGGTCGCCCCGGAACGGGACGACACCGCGGTGCTGATCACCCTGACGGCACGGCAGCTGAACAAGGGCGCCACCGTGGTCGCGGCCGTCCGGGAGGACGAGAACGCACCCCTGCTGCGGCAGAGCGGCGCCGACGTCGTGGTCACCAGCTCCAGTTCGGCCGGGCGGCTGCTCGGGCTGTCGATGCTCAGCCCGCACGCCGGGGCGGTGATGGAGGACCTGCTGACGTACGGGAACGGGCTGGACGTGGTCGAGCGTCCGGTCACCCGGGCCGAGGCGGGCCACAGTCCGCGCGCGTGCGAGGAACTGGTGGTCGCGGTGGTCCGGGGCCGGCGGGTGCTCAACTACACCGAGCCGGAGGCCGCCGTGCTGCAGCTCACCGACCGGGTGATCGTCATCAAGTCGGCCGCGCAGGGCGGGGCCTGAGCCCCGGAGCGCCGTGCGCCGCAGTAGGTTCGGGGCATGCATGCGATGACGATTCCCGTACCCGGCGGCCCCGAGGCACTGGTGTGGGCCGAGGTCCCCGACCCGGTGCCCGGCGAGGGCGAGGTCCTGGTCGAGGTGGCGGCCACCGCCGTCAACCGCGCCGACCTGCTCCAGCGGCAGGGCTTCTACAACCCGCCGCCCGGCGCCTCCCCCTACCCCGGACTGGAGTGCGCCGGGCGGATCGTCGCGCTCGGCCCGGGCGTGGCCGGCTGGGCCGTCGGCGACGAGGTGTGCGCGCTGCTGGCCGGCGGCGGCTACGCCCAGCGGGTCGCGGTGCCGAGCGGGCAGCTGCTGCCGCTGCCGAAGGGGCTGAGCCCGGAGCAGGCCGCCGCCCTGCCGGAGGTGGCCTGCACCGTTTGGTCCAACGTCTTCCTCACCGCGCACCTGCGGCCGGGCGAGACGGTGCTGCTGCACGGCGGCGCGAGCGGGATCGGGACGATGGCGATCCAGCTGGCCAAGGCGGTCGGCGCCCGGGTCGCGGTGACGGCCGGCAGCGCGGCGAAGCTGGCCCGGTGCACCGAGCTGGGCGCGGACATCGCGATCGACTACCGGGAGCAGGACTTCGTCGAGGTGCTCCGGGAGGCCACCGACGGGGCCGGGGCGGACGTGGTCCTGGACATCATGGGGGCCAAGTACCTGCAGCGGAACGTGGAGGCGCTGGCCGTCAACGGGCGGCTGGTGATCATCGGGCTGCAGGGCGGGGTGAAGGGCGAACTCGACCTCAACGCGCTGCTGCGCAAGCGGGCGGCGGTGATCGCCACCAACCTGCGCGGGCGGCCGCTGGCCGAGAAGGCGGCGATCGTGGCGGCGGTGCGGGAGCACGTGTGGCCGCTGGTGGAGTCCGGGGTGGTGAAGCCGGTGGTGGACCGGGTGCTGCCGCTGACGGAGGTCGGCGAGGCGCACCGGGTGCTGGAGGCGGGGGAGCAGGTCGGGAAGGTCGTGCTGACGGTCTGAGCGCTGGGCCCGGTCCGGGGCGGGGGTACCGCCGCGTGTCCGAAATGCCGCGATTGTCGGACTGTGTGAGGCTGGTGCGGAGCTGTCCCGCCGCCGAACCCGCCTCCGGGCGCGGTCGGCCGTCGGAAGGACTCCGACCGTGGCCGCACCCCCGCACACCGCCCTCGGGCCGTTGCCCGCCGCGCTCCACCACCGCCCCGACCGCCGTGCCCGGCGGCTGGTCGCGGCGGCCGTGCTGGGGCTGACGCTCCCGCTGGCCGCCGCGACCGCCGCGGTGGCGCTCCCCGCGCCGGGTGCCTCGGCGCCGGGGCACGCGCGGGCGGACGCTCCGGTGCCGGCCGGCGGGGAGCAGCGGGCGGACCGGTCCGATCCGGCAGCGCAGCCCGACAGGGTGGACACGGCGGACGGGACGGACACGGCGGACGGGACGGATACGGCGGACGGGACGGACGGCGCGGACCAGGCCTGGTTCGCGCCGAAGGCCGCACCGCCGCAGTACGGGGTGCCCGACCGGTCGCGCCCGGACCTCGCCGAGCTCAGGGCGCACCGCCACCACCCGGCCGCCGCCCTGGAACGGCCCGACCAGGCCGTCGAGCAGGCTCCGGACCAGGCCCCCGAGCAGGCCCCCGAGCAGGCCGTCGAGCAGGCCGTCGAGCAGCTGCCCGAGCAGCCGCCCGAGCAGGCCCCGGACCAGGGCGCCCAGGCCGACCGGCCGGACCCGGCCGCGGACACCCCGGACGCCCAGGACCCCGCCGCCGACCAGGACACCGTCACGACGGCCGCCCAGCCGGTGGCGGCCACGGCGGTCACCGGGGTCCTCCCCGCCCGCTGGCAGGACCCCTCCACCCTCCAGCTGCCGCTGGGCGTGGGCCTGGGGCTGATCGGCTGCGGCCTGGGGCTGGTGGGCCTGCGGCTGCGGAAGGGCTGAGCGGGCGGGCCGGTGGCGTGGAGGTTCGGTGCGGGTTCCCGGGGGACACGGCCGCGGCGAGGGGTGGGTTTCGCGGGGTGGTCGGGGAGGTGCTGTGTGCGACCGGAGTGGCGCGGGGGACGGCGCACGCGCGGGCGCGGACGGTCGGGTCGGGGCGGGAACTGAGTATCCGTACGGATTCCCGGGCGGGCCGCGGGGGCGTACCGTCGTCACGGTTGGCGCAGGACGGCGGGACGCACGGGGGCTTCCGCCCGACCAACCCCAGTGAGAGAGAATGTTGTTCATGACGAATCCGATGAACGAGCGCTCGTCGCAGGAGCCCTTCCGGGCCGCCGGCGGGCAGTCGCAGGACGGCCAGAAGGTGCTGATCGTCGGACCGGACGGGCTGCCCGTGGGCCAGGGGTTCGCCGCGGTACCGATCGGGGGGGACGAGGACGCGGACATGCCGCGCGAGCTCCCGGTGACCGAGATGGTCGAGCAGCCCGCCAAGGTCATGCGCATCGGCAGCATGATCAAGCAGTTGCTGGAGGAGGTCCGGGCGGCGCCCCTCGACGAGGCCAGCCGGGTCCGGTTGAAGGACATCCACGCCAGCTCGATCAAGGAGCTGGAGCTCGGGCTGGCCCCGGAGCTGGTCGCCGAGCTGGAGCGGCTCTCGCTGCCGTTCACCGACGACACCATCCCGACCGAGGCCGAGCTGCGGATCGCCCAGGCCCAGCTGGTGGGCTGGCTGGAGGGCCTGTTCCACGGCATCCAGACCGCCCTGTTCGCGCAGCAGATGGCCGCGCGGGCGCAGCTGGAGCAGATGCGGCGCGCGCTGCCGCCCGGTCTGCACGGCGGCGAGCCGGACGAGGAGGACCCGGGTCAGGGCCGCGGGATCCGCTCCGGCCCGTACCTGTAGGCCCGTACCTCCAGGCCCGTAGCCGTGGGCCCGCCGGGCTCGTAGCCGTGGGCCCGCCGGGCCCGGACCCGCCCGCCGGACCCGCCCCGGGGCCGGACGTACCGCGACGATCCGCCCCGGACCGGCGTGCGGGGAGCGGGCGCCGACGGTCCGGGGGCGGGACCGGCCCTGGGCCGATCACCGTCGGCGGGAGCCGATACCCTGACCCCTGTCGCAGGCCGGTGGAGCCGCCGCGACAGGGGTTCGCCGGGCCAGTGGGCCGGGCCACCACGCACGGACGAGACCGAACGTCACGGTTGCGGCAGGACCACCGCGCCGAGGGGGAGCAGGGGACCATGAGCGAGCACGGCAACGCGGCGGCCGGGGGCTTCTCCCTGGGCAACGGCCGCTATGTGCTGCAGCGGCTGCTGGGCGAGGGCGGCATGGCCTCCGTGCACCTCGCGTACGACAGCGTGCTGGACCGGCAGGTCGCGTTGAAGAGCATGCACAGCGAGCTGGGCCGGGACGACTCGTTCAAGGAGCGGTTCCGCCGTGAGGCCCAGGCGGTGGCCCGGCTGGAGCACCCGAACATCGTCACGGTCTACGACAGCGGCGAGGACGTGGCCCCGGACGGCTCCAGCACGCCGTACATCGTCATGCAGCTGATCGACGGCAAGGGCCTGCGCGAGGCGATCAACGAGGCGGTCGCCCAGTACGGCGCGATGCCGGCCGACGAGGCCCTGAAGGTCATCGTCGGCGTGCTGAACGCGCTGGAGGCCTCGCACGACATGGGCCTGGTGCACCGCGACATCAAGCCCGGCAACGTCATGTTCGACCGCAAGGGCAACGTCAAGGTCATGGACTTCGGCATCGCCCGGGCGCTGGAGTCCGGCGTCACGTCGATGACCCAGACCGGCATGGTGGTCGGCACCCCGCAGTACCTGTCGCCCGAGCAGGCCCTCGGCAAGCCGGTGGACGCCCGCTCCGACCTGTACTCGGTCGGCGTGATGCTCTTCGAGATGCTCACCGGCCAGCTGGTCTTCGACGGCGACTCGGCCTTCTCGATCGCCTACAAGCACGTCCAGGAGGAGCCGCCGGCGGCCTCCAGCCTCAACCGGTCGGTCGTCCCGGTGGTGGACGCCTTCGTGGCGCAGGCGCTGCGCAAGGACCCGGCCCACCGGTTCCAGAGCGCGGCCGCGATGCGGGACGAGGCGGAGCGGCTGATCGCCGAGTTGAAGGGCGGCGGCGCCGGGCACGCGCTGCAGGCCAGCTCCCCGCTGGTGATCAAGGAGGGGCCGCGCTCGGTGCACGCCACTCCGCAGGCGCCGCAGACCCCGCACCCGCAGTACCTCCAGCAGGGCGGGCCGCAGGCCCAGCCGCAGCAGCCGCCGCAGTACCGGACGCCGCCGCCGGCCTACCAGACGCCGCACCCGCAGTACCTCCAGCAGGGCGGGCCGCAGGCCCAGCCGCAGTACCGGACCCCGCCGCCCGCGTACCAGACCCCGGGCCCGCAGGCCCCGCACACGCCGCAGCCCTTCCAGCGGCCGATGCACACCCCGGGCCCGCAGCCGATGCCGCCGTACCAGCAGCCGAAGCCCAGCGGCGGCGGCTGCTCCACGGCCTTCGTGGTGATCGCGATCATCGTCGGCGTGCTGGTGCTGGCCGGCATCATCATCGCGATCGTGGTCAACAAGGCGCAGAACACCACCAACGGCAAGTTCCACTCCGAGCGCCCGGCCGCGGTCGTGGTGGTGGACCCGCAGGCCGACCGGGGCGGTCTGCTCTGACGGATTTCCGCCCCTCCGCGCGTGTCACGGGTGCGCGCCGGAAGCGGTAGCGTTCGGGGATACGTAAGCGACAGGGCACCGCGAATCCGAGCGAACGCCCGGGGCGAGGAGCGATGGCACAGACGCAGCAGCCGGACGACGAGACGGGTGCCCGAGCGAACGGCCGGACCGGCGGCACGCCGGGGATCCCCGGGCCGGGCAGCGAATCCGCGACCTCCGCGCTGCCGCCGTTCGGCGGTTCGCAGACACCGGGCCGCGGGGTGCCGATGGGCACGGTCGGCGACGGCCGCTACCGGCTGACCCACCGGCTCGGCCGCGGCGGCATGGCCGAGGTCTTCGCCGCCGAGGACGTGCGGCTGGGCCGCACCGTCGCGGTCAAGCTGCTGCGCGGCGAGCTGGCGCAGGACGACATCGCCCGGGTGCGCTTCACCCGCGAGGCGCACGCCGTCGCGGCGCTCAACCACCACTCGATCGTCGCGGTCTACGACACCGGCGAGGAGTACGTCGGGGACGAGTCCACGCCGTACATCGTGATGGAGCTGGTCGAGGGCCGGACCGTCCGCGAGCTGCTGGCGGACGAGGAGGCGCCGCCGGTCGACCAGGCGCTGATCATCATCGCCGGGGTGCTGGAGGCGCTGGCCTACAGCCACCGCAACGGCATCGTGCACCGCGACATCAAGCCCGCCAACGTGATCATCACCAACGCCGGCGCGGTCAAGGTGATGGACTTCGGCATCGCCCGGGCGCTGACCGGCGGGGCCACCACGATGACCCAGACCGGCATGGTCATGGGCACCCCGCAGTACCTGTCGCCCGAGCAGGCGCTCGGCAAGCCGGTCGACCACCGCTCCGACCTGTACGCGGCCGGCTGCATGCTCTTCGAACTGCTCACGCTGCGCCCGCCGTTCACCGGCGACACCCCGCTCTCGGTGGTCTACCAGCACGTCCAGGACCCGCCGATGCCGCCCTCGCAGGCCAACGGCCGGGTGCCGGTCGGCCTGGACCCGCTGGTGCTGCGCTCGCTCGCCAAGAACCCGGACGACCGCTTCCAGGACGCCGACGAGTTCCGCGCCCACCTGCAGCACGCGCTGCGCGAGATGCACGGCGCGGGCGGGGCCGGCTGGGTCGGCGCGGGCACCGGGCTGCCCGGGGACACCGGGGCCACCCAGGTGCTCCGGCCGGACCAGGCGGCCGCCACCCAGGCCTTCGGCGCGGTCGGCGCCGGCGACCAGACCTCGGTGATGCCGTACTCCACGGGCGGCCCGCACACCCCCTCCCCGTACCAGGGCGGCGGCTCGTACGGCGGCGGTGGCGGCGAGGACGACCACGGTGACCACGGCGGCCGGCGGCGCGGGCCCTGGGGCTGGCTGGCCGGCGGGATCGCCGTGCTGGTCGCGGCCGGGGCCGGGATCGCCTTCGCGCTCAGCGGCACCGACGTGAAGACGCCCGTCGTGCCCAGCACGCCCGAGCCGGCGGTCAGCACCGTCGAGTCGACCACGCCGACCCAGAGCGGCCAGCTGACCCCGCCGCCGTCGACCTCCGGCAGCCGGCGGCCGCAGCAGCCGAGCGACCCCGGGACGTACGGCGGCAGCGGTGGCGGGGGCGGCACCAACATGTCGCCGTCGCCGACGGGGAAGCACACCCCGACCCCGACGCCGACGGCCACCCACACGCCGAGCGCCTCCGCGACGGCGACGGGCGGGGCGAGCGCCTCGGCGTCGGTGCCGCCCGGCGGCGACGGGGGCAGCACTGGCAGCTCGAAGCCGCTGCCGTCGCAGACCCCGGTCAAGCCGCCGGTGACACCGCCGGTCGGCGGCGGCAACTGACGGATCAGTTGGCGAAGGCGTCCAGGACCTGCTCGTACTCCTGGCACCACCACGCCAACTGGCCCGCCGAGGCGGGGTAGAGCGGGTCGGCCCGGTGGTCGGCCCGCTGGTAGCGCCACTGCAGCATCCAGAAGTCGTTCAGCCGCTCCCACCAGACCCGGTGGACGGCGGCGGCCAGGTGCTCGGCGGTGGCGGCACCGGAGGCCCGGTAGGCCTGGGAGTAGCGGCGGACCCGGACCAGGTCGA
Organism: Kitasatospora sp. NPDC001309; assembly: GCF_042896295.1. Classification (NCBI taxonomy): domain Bacteria; kingdom Bacillati; phylum Actinomycetota; class Actinomycetes; order Kitasatosporales; family Streptomycetaceae; genus Kitasatospora; species Kitasatospora sp. NPDC001309. The sequence goes on from NZ_JBIAXC010000006.1 coordinate 216,932, forward strand.
GGGCGCCGCTGGTGCGGTCGTTGAAGAGCAGGGTGGCGGCCCGGACGGCCTCCTCGGCGCGCGGCTGCGGGCCGAGCTTGTCCCAGTCGAGCACCGCGGTGACCCGCTCGCCGCCGTCCGGGCCCGCGGTGTGGATCAGGTTGAGGCCGTGGAAGTCGCCGTGGGTCCAGCCGGTGGGCGGGGCGGCGAGCGGGTCGGGCCGTCGCTGGGCGTGCTCGGCGAGCAGTTCCAGCCTTTCGTCGAGCCGTCGGACGACGAGGGCGTCCAGGTCGCCGTTCGGGCGGTGCGCGCGGGCGCGGCGCCGCAGGTCGCGGGCGAGTTCGGCGCTGTCGAGGGGGTCGGCGCTGCGGTAGCCGTCGGGCTGGTCGAGGGGGGCGCAGACGTCGTCGAGTGCGCCGTGCAGTCGGCCGAGCAGCGCGCCGAGGGCGTCGCACTGCGGTGGTTCGAGCTCAGTACCGTGCCGGTGTCGGCCATCGGTCCAGGGGAACAGGGCGAACAGGCGGCCGTTCAGGCCGGCCACCGTCGCGCCGCGGTCGGAGCAGTTCAGCGGGGGTGCCACCGGCAGGCCGAGGGCGTGCAGGTCGGTCATGGCGCGGTGGTGGGCGAGGATCTTCGGGCGGTTGGCGGTGGCGGCGTCGACGTAGCACTTCAGGAAGTACGCGCCGGCCTCGGTGGTGACCCGGTAACCGCGGTTGAGCAGGCCTTCCGCGACCGGTTCGGCGGTGAGCAGCCGCCCCACCCGGAACCGGGCCAGGACCTCGGCGAGTGCGCTGCGCGGTACCGGTGGGCTGAGGGTCCCTATCGGCGGTGCGGAGAGGTCGGGGCGGGCCGGGGCGCAGGCGAGGGTCTGGCTGAAAGTCACGTGCAGAGGTTATGGCCCCCTGGTGGGGGCCCTTGACAAACCGTCACATGTGTGAAGGACCGTATCAGTACTGATGATCGGCCTGGTGCCGCGCCACGTACGCCGCCGCCTGGGTGCGTCGCTCCATGCCCATCTTGGCGAGCAGACTGGAGACGTAGTTCTTCACCGTCTTCTCGGCGAGGTGCAACTCGTTGCCGATCTGACGATTGGTCATCCCCTCGCCGATCAGATCGAGGATCCGCCGCTCCTGCTTGGTGAGTTGGGCCAGCCGCTCGTCCTCCTTCTCGCCGCCGTCGCGCAGTCGGGCGAGCACCCGGCTGGTGGCGACCGGGTCGAGCAGGGAGCGGCCGGCCGCGACGTCCCGGACGGCGGTGATCAGGTCGGTGCCGCGGATCGCCTTCAGGACGTAGCCGGAGGCGCCGGCCATGATCGAGTCGAACAGCGCCTCGTCGTCGGAGAACGAGGTCAGCATCAGGCACTTGATCTCGGGCAGCCGGGAGCGGATCTCGCGGCAGACCTCGACCCCGTTGCCGTCCGGCAGCCGGACGTCGAGCACCGCGACGTCGGGGTGGACCGCGGGGATCCGGGTGAGCGCCTCGGCGGCGGTGCCGGCCTCGCCGACGATCTCGATGTCGTCCTCGACCGACAGCAGGTCGTGCACGCCCCGTCGGACGACCTCGTGGTCGTCGAGCAGGAACACCCTGATTTGTCCGTTATCAGTCACGCCCAAAGCCTCCCATACCACCGTACAAAAGGCCTATCGTCCCCAGTGCCGTAAAGGCGGGATCCAGCCACACCCGACCGAAACCGATACCGAGAACCCCCTTACGTACGGGCTTCCGCCCGGATAACGTGCGCTGGTGTCCTGAAGGCGCTCGAATTGAGAGCTGCGTCACGCCGACCGTCACCCCCACCCTTCCGACGGCGAGCCGGGCGCGGCACCCTCGGGGTCGTAGGCCCTGAACAAGTAGGACGTCCTAGCGCAAGCGCGCCAAGGGCGGACGCTGGGTAACGTTCTCGTGAGGGACGCCGTCGGAACAGGATCACCACCTGCCACGCAGTAGGTGCGCACACCCACGCGCGCCCCGCGAGGCGGTGACCGGACCGGTCACCGGCGACCCCGGGCGGCCGGACAGACCGAGGAGTGAACGTGACCGTCAAAAGCACGGCGAGGACCCGCAAGAAGGCGGCCCCCGCTGTTCCTGACACCCTCCGCGCCACGGGAACGGACGTCCAGCCGGAGCTCGTCCAACTGCTCACGCCGGAAGGCGAGCGGGTCGAGCACCCGGACTACCCCCTCACCACCACTCCCGAGGAGCTGCGCTCCCTCTACCGCGACCTGGTGCTGGTGCGCCGGTTCGACGGCGAGGCGACCTCGCTCCAGCGCCAGGGCGAGCTGGGCCTGTGGGCCTCGCTGCTCGGCCAGGAGGCGGCCCAGGTCGGTTCCGGCCGGGCCATGCGCACCGGCGACTACGCCTTCCCGACCTACCGCGAGCACGGCGTCGCCTGGTGCCGCGACGTGGACCCGCTGAACCTGCTCGGCATGTTCCGCGGCGTGAACCACGGCGGCTGGGACCCGAACGAGAAGAACTTCCACCTCTACACCATCGTGATCGGCGCGCAGGCCCTGCACGCCACCGGCTACGCGATGGGCATCACCAAGGACGGCACCGACGACGCGGTGATCGCGTACTTCGGCGACGGCGCGTCCAGCCAGGGCGACGTCAACGAGGCCTTCACCTTCGCCTCGGTCTACAACTCGCCGGTGGTGTTCTTCTGCCAGAACAACCAGTGGGCGATCTCCGAGCCCACCACCACCCAGACCAGGATCCCGCTGTACCGCCGTGCCTCCGGCTTCGGCTTCCCCGGCGTCCGGGTCGACGGCAACGACGTGCTGGCCTGCCTCGCGGTCACCCGCTGGGCGCTCGACCACGCCCGCAGCGGCAACGGCCCGGTGCTGATCGAGGCCTTCACCTACCGGATGGGCGCGCACACCACCTCCGACGACCCCACCCGCTACCGGGCCACCGAGGAGACCGAGGCCTGGAAGGCCAAGGACCCGATCCTGCGGCTGCGCACCCTCCTGGAGAAGGAGGGCCTGGCGGACGAGGAGTTCTTCGCCTCCGTCGACGCCGAGAGCGAGCAGCTGGGGCTGCGGGTGCGTGAGGGCGTGCGCAGCATGCCGGACCCGGACCCGACGCTGATCTTCGACCACGTGTACAGCGAGCCGCACGCGCTGGTCGACCAGGAACGGGCCGAATTCGTCGAGTACGCGGCCTCCTTCGAGGCGGGGGAGAACCACTGATGGCCGGTCAGAGCATCGCCAAGGCGCTCAACGACGCGCTGCGCAAGTCGCTGGAGAACGACCCGAAGACCGTCCTGATGGGCGAGGACATCGGCAAGCTCGGTGGCGTCTTCCGGATCACCGACGGCCTGCAGAAGGACTTCGGCGAGGACCGGGTGATCGACACCCCGCTGGCCGAGTCCGGCATCATGGGCACCGCGATCGGCCTCGCGCTGCGCGGCTACCGCCCGGTCGTGGAGATCCAGTTCGACGGTTTCGTCTACCCGGCCTTCGACCAGATCGTCTCCCAGCTGGCGAAGATGCACGCCCGCGCGCTCGGGCACGTCAAGATGCCGGTCACCGTCCGCATCCCCTACGCGGGTGGTATCGGCGCGGTCGAGCACCACAGCGAGTCGCACGAGGCGTACTTCGCGCACACCGCCGGTCTGCGGGTGGTCACGCCGTCCAACGCGCACGACGCGCACTGGATGCTGCGGCAGGCCATCGAGTCCGACGACCCGGTCATCTTCCTGGAGCCCAAGCGGCGTTACTGGGACAAGGGCGAGGTCGGCGCCGCCGCCGACCTGGGGCTGCACGAGGCCCGGATCGTCCGCCCCGGCACCGACCTGACGCTGATCGCGTACGGCCCGATGGTCAAGGTCTGCCAGGAGGCCGCCGCGGCCGCCGAGGAGGACGGCCGCCGGCTGGAGGTCGTCGACCTGCGCTCGCTCTCCCCGGTGGACTTCGCCGCGCTGGAGGAGTCGGTCAAGCGCACCGGGCGGGCCGTCGTGGTGCACGAGGCCCCGGTATTCCTGGGCATGGGCGCCGAGTTGGCCGCCCGGCTCACCGAGCGGTGCTTCTACCACCTGGAGGCACCGGTCCTGCGGGTCGGCGGCTACTTCGCGCCGTACCCGCCGTCCCGCGTCGAGGAGGCCTTCCTCCCCGACCTGGACCGCGTGCTCGACGCCGTCGACCGCGCGCTCGCGTACTGATACCGGGGAGCGAAGATGACCACCGAAGTTCGCTCGCTCCGCGAGTTCAAGATGCCGGATGTGGGCGAGGGCCTCACCGAGGCCGAGATCCTCAGCTGGTACGTCAAGCCGGGTGACACCGTCACCGACGGGCAGGTCGTGTGCGAGGTGGAGACCGCCAAGGCGGCGGTGGAGCTGCCGATCCCGTTCAACGGGGTCGTCGAGCAGCTCTTCTTCCCCGAGGGCGCGACGGTCGACGTCGGCACCGCGATCATCTCGGTGGCGGTCGCCGGGGAGGCGGGGGCCGCTCCGGCCGCCGCACCCGCCCCGGCGCCCGCTGCCGCCGCGGCCGCGGCTCCGGCCGTCGAGGCCGAGCCGGAGCGGCGGGAGGTGCTGGTCGGGTACGGCCCGCGCACCGGCACCGCCCAGCGCCGGGCCCGGCGGACCACCACGGCCACGGCCACCGCTACGGCGAAGGCCGCGGCTCCGGTCGCTCCGGTCGCCGCCCCGGCTCCGGCCGCGCCCGTCTCGCCGGTCGAACTGCCCGCCGGTGAGCGGCCGTTGGCGAAGCCGCCGGTGCGCAAGCTGGCCAAGGACCTGGGCATCGACCTGCGGTCCGTCACCCCGACCGGTGCGGGCGGGGTGATCACCCGTGAGGACCTGCACGCCCACGCGGCGGCCCAGGCCGCTCCGGCCGCTCCGGTCGCCGAGCCGGTCGTGGCCGAGGCCGTCGAGGCCGTCGGGACCGTGGCGGCCCCGGCGCCGGTGTCCGGTTCGGGCGACGTCCGGGTGCCGATCAAGGGCGTCCGCAAGGCGACCGCGCAGGCGATGGTGGCCTCGGCCTTCACCGCCCCGCACGTCACCGAGTTCGTCCAGGTCGACGTGACCCGCACGATGAAGTTCGTCCGCAAGCTCAAGGAGAGCGGCGAACTGGGCCGGGACGTCCGGGTCAGCCCGCTGCTGCTGGTCGCCAAGGCGCTGCTGGTGGCGATCAAGCGGCACCCGGAGATCAACGCCCAGTGGGACGAGGCGGCCCAGGAGATCGTGGTCAAGGGCCAGGTGAACCTCGGCATCGCCGCGGCCACCCCGCGCGGCCTGATCGTCCCGAACATCAAGGACGCCGGGTCCAAGACCCTTTCGGGCCTGGCCACTTCGCTCGGCGAGCTGGTCGAGACCGCCCGCCAGGGCAAGACCTCGCCGGCCGACATGCAGGGCGGCACGGTCACCATCACCAACGTCGGCGTCTTCGGCGTCGACACCGGCACCCCGATCCTCAACCCGGGCGAGGCGGCCATCCTCGCCTTCGGCGCGGTCCGGGAACTGCCGTGGGTGCACAAGGGCAAGGTGGTCCCGCGCCAGGTCACCACGCTCGCGCTCTCCTTCGACCACCGCCTGGTGGACGGGGAGTTGGGCTCCCGGGTGCTGGCCGACGTGGCCGGGCTGCTGGAGTTCCCGAAGCGCCTGATCACCTGGGGCTGACGCCCCCGGGGAGACGTGACGAAGGGGCCCTGAACCGCACCGCCGTGCGGATCAGGGCCCCTTCCGGCATCCGTCGGTCGACCGACGGACACGACTAGGCCCAGCCGGTGTCGGTGCCGGTGTCGGCGGCGAGGGCGGCGGTACCGGCATTCTTCGTACAACGGGTGATAGCGGACATGCGCATGACGTGACTCCCCAGGGCCGGGTGACTGGTGGTGCGGCGGGCGAGGACGACCGCCCCCCGGCTCCGCCGGTCCCGCTCGCCGCGCCTTCCTTCGTACAGACGCGCATCCCCCGCGGGGGTTGCAGGGGAGTTGGCAGGTTTTCCAGGAGTCTCCGGCCGGGCTTCGGGATACTGCCGGAATGACGGATGAACTGACGATCAGCCCGGAAACGGTGACGAGTGGGGCCGGGGAACGTCGGTCGCTGCGGCGGGACGTGTCGGTGCCGGCCTTGCTGGCGGGGCTGGTCTGCGTCGCGGTGTCGTTCTCCGGGCCGCTGGTGGTCGTGCTCGCGGCGGCCGCCGCCGGGCGGCTGGACCCGGCGCACACCTCCTCCTGGATCTGGGCGGTGGCGATCGGCAGCGGGGTGAGCGGCTTCGCGCTCAGCTGGTGGACCAGGACGCCGGTGATCACCGCCTGGTCCACGCCGGGGGCCGCGCTGCTGGTGACCAGCCTGGGCCACTACCCGTACCGGGAGGCGATCGGGGCGTTCCTGGTGAGCGCGGCCGTGGTGGCGCTGTTCGGGGTGACCGGGTGGTTCGGCCGGCTGATCGCGGCCGTGCCGGTGGGGATCGTGAACGCGATGCTCGCGGGCATCCTGTTCTCCTTCGGCGCCGGGATCTTCGGTGCCGTGCACGGCGCGCCGGTGCTGGTGGTGGGCAGCTTCGCGGCCTTCCTGCTGGCCAAGCGGTTCTCGCCGCGGTACGCCGTGCTGATCGCGCTGGTGGTCGGCGGGGTGCTGGCGGCCCTCACCGTCGGGCTGCCGCTGCACCTGGGCTCGGGCGGGCCGACCGTACCGGTGCTGACCGTGCCGGCCTTCTCCTGGTCGGCCCTGGTGGGGCTGGCGCTGCCGCTCACCATCGTCGCCCTGGCCTCGCAGAACGCGCCCGGGCTCGGGGTGATGCGGGCCTTCGGCTACCGGGCCGACGACCGGCTGCTGATCGGTGCGACCGGGGCGGTGTCGGTGCTGGTGGCGCCGTTCGGCTCGCCCGGGGTGAACCTGGCGGCGATCACGGCGGCGATCTGCTCCGGCCCGGAGGCCCACCCGGACCCGCGCCGCCGCTACGTCGCGGGGATGTCCTCGGGCGTGCTGTACGTGCTGGTGGGCAGCTTCGGCGGGGTGCTGGTGAGCCTGTTCACCGGGCTGCCGAAGGAGCTGATCGCGGTGATCGCCGGGGTCGCGCTGCTGGCCTCGCTGCAGGGCAGCCTGGCGGCGGCGGTCGCGGCGGAGCGCGGGCGGGACGCGGCGGTGGTGACCTTCCTGGCGAGCGCCTCGGGGATGAGCCTGTTCGGCATCGGCTCGGCCTTCTGGGGACTGCTCTTCGGCCTCGGGACGCACCTGCTGCTGGACGTGGGCAAGCGCTCCCGGTGAGCCGCGGGGGAGCCCTCCCGGGATGGACGGGAGCGTCCCCGAGATTGATTGGTATGACAGGTACAACGGGAATCGTTCGGCCAGGTCGGTGACATTTTCTGCGGCCGGTGGGGGCGACACGCCGGTACGGGTACGTCTCCGCTCCACCACCCGGGCGACACCGGGTGACCGGAGCCCCGAGGACGCACCCGTATGCCTGCTGGCAACCCTGGCCGTCTCGTCCGGAGTCTGGCCGCCCTCGTACTGGTGTCCACCGCCGTACTCCCGGCCGCCCTGGAACTCGTCGGCCCCTCGCCGTTCGGCGTGATCGGGGCGGGCGCCCCCGTGGACCGGGCGGTGCCCCCGCACACCGCCCTCCGCGCCGACCGGCGGATGCTCACGGCCGCCCCGACCTTCGACATACGCCGCACCGGGGACCCGACCAACCGGATCACCCTGGTCCTGCTCGGCGACGGCTACACCGCGGACGAGCAGGAGGCGTTCCGGCAGCAGGCCGACAAGGCCTGGCACGCGCTGATGGACATCGAGCCGTTCCGCACCTACCAGGGGTTCTTCAACATACGGCGGGTCGAGGTGGTCTCCCCGATCTCCGGGATAGCCGAGACCGAGAGCCGCGGCCGCCACCCCGCCACCCCGCTGGGCATGCACTTCTGGTGCGAGGGCACCGCCCGGCTGCTCTGCGCCGACGAGGGCGCCACCGCCCGCTACGCCGGGGACAGCACCGGCCCGCAGTACCTGATCGCGCTGGCCAACTCGGTCGAGTACGGCGGCGCCGGGGGCACCGGGGTGACCACCCTGGCCGGGGGCAGCCCGGACGCCGGACGGATCATCCAGCACGAGATCGGCCACACCGTGGGGGACCTCGGCGACGAGTACGACAGCGCCCCGGACGACGCCGACTACCCGAACCTCTCCACCCTCAACGCCGAGGACATGCTCAAGAAGCAGACCAAGTGGTGGCGCTGGCTGGGCGCCGTCTCGCCGGACGGCGCCGGCACCGTCGGGGCGTACCGCAGCGCCAACGGCCTCTACCGGCCCACCCCGGACTCCGTGATGCGGACCCTGGGCAGTGCCTACAACCTGCCCTCCCGCGAGGCGATCGTCCAGGAGCTGTACCGCAAGGTCCGGCCGACCGACGCCCCGTCGCCGCCGCCCGGCGAGGTCGCCGGGCTCCCCCGGCTGGACGTCCGGCCGCTGCCGCTGACCGGCGCCCGGCAGCTGACGGTGGACTGGAAGGTGGACGGCGCCCCGGCCGCCCCGCAGGCCGTCGACGGGGGCCGCCTGGACACCGCGCAGCTGGACCTCGCCCCGGGCCGGACGGCGACCGTGACGGCGACCGTCCGGGACACCACGGACTGGGTGCGGGACGAGGCCTTCCGGGACCGCTACATGACCCGGTCGGTGTCCTGGACGGTCACCGGCTGAGAGCCGGACGGTCGTCGCCGGTCGGGGTTCGCGAGCTCACACCGCGGGGACCTGGGCGTCCAATCATGGGATGACTAGTCTGGACGGACTATGACCGTGGAGCCCGCTCGTCCAGCCGCGTCCCTGTCCGTCCCCGCTCCTCGGTCCGCCGTCGGGCCGCCGACGGCCGGGGCCCCCGTACCGCCCGGCGGCCGGGCAGCCTGGCTGGCCTGGTCCGTCGGCGTCAGCGTCTACGTCCTGGCCGTCATCCACCGCACCAGCCTCGGCGTGGCCGGACTGGACGCCGCCGAGCGCTTCGGCATCGGCGCCTCGGCGCTCTCCACCTTCTCGATCCTCCAGGTGCTGGTCTACGCGGCCATGCAGGTCCCGGTCGGCCTGCTGGTCGACCGGTTCGGGCCGCGCCGGGTGCTGCTGCTCGGCGTACTGCTGCTGAGCGCCGGCCAGCTGGCCTTCGCGTTCAGCTCCTCCTTCGCCCCGGCGCTGGCCTCCCGGGCCGTGCTCGGCTGCGGCGACGCGATGACCTTCATCAGCGTGCTGCGGATCGCCGCCCGGTGGTTCCCGGCGGCGAAGAACCCCTTCGTCGCCCAGCTGACCGGTCTCGCCGGGATGGGCGGCAACCTGGTCACCACCGTGGTGCTCGCCCAGGCGCTGCACAGCGAGGGCTGGACGCCCACCTTCACCGCGATCGCGCTGCTCGGCGTGGCGGTGTTCGCCCTGGTCGCGCTCTTCCTCAAGGAGGCGCCGACGGCCGTACGACCGGTCGACCCGCCGCTCGGCACGCCGGTCGGCACGCCGGTCGCCCGCCCGAAGGTCCGACGGCAGATCCAGGACTGCTGGCGGGAGCCGGGCACCCGGCTGGGCCTGTGGATCCACTTCACCACCCAGTTCCCCGGCAACGCCTTCGGCCTGCTCTGGGGCATGCCCTACCTGATCGAGGCCCAGGGGATGACCCGGGGCGAGGCCGGAGGGCTGCTGACCCTGCTGGTGCTCGCCAACATGGCCTGCGGGTTCCTCTTCGGCCGACTGCTCTCCCGCACCGCCCGGACCCGGATGCCCATCGTGCTCACCGTCATCGCCACCACCGCGCTCGGCTGGGCACTCGTGCTCGCCTGGCCCGGCGGGCACCCGCCGATGTGGCTGCTGGTCGGGATCATCCTGGTGATGGGCAGCAACGGCCCCGCCTCGCTGGTCGGCCTGGACTACGCCCGCACCCGCAACCCGGCCGAACGGCTCGGCACCGCCTCCGGGATCGTCAACATGGGCGGCTTCATCGGCACGATGATCACCCTGTTCGGCATCGGCGTCCTGCTCGACGCCCTCTCCCCGTCCGGCGCCGGGTCCTACTCCGCCGACGCCTTCCGCTGGGCGTTCTGCTGGCAGTACGTGCCGCTCGCGGTGGGGACGGCGATGATCCTGCGGCTCCGGCGGAGGGTCGCGGCGGCGGACGCGTAGGGTTTCTGACCTGCGGAAACGTGATTACCCTAAGGCGAAGTTAGGGTAATCGCGTTTCCGTATGCGGAGCTGGGTCAGCCGCCGTACTCGCGCATCAGCTCGGCGATCTGCGGCGCGGTTCCGTAGATCCGGGCGCCGTGCATCTCCACGGTCAGGGTTCCTTGCCGCGGCACTCGGGTGGGTTCGGTTTTCGCCGCCTTCCGGAGCCGGATCAGGTCCACCAGCTTCAACTTCGGGCATCCCGGGACGATTCGGCTGCCTCGGATGCCGACCCGCTCCCCACCCGGGCAGGCGAAGTACGCACCGAACGGCGGCCCGCTGTCCTCCTCCCGGTCCGGCAGGTGGAGCACCATTTCCCCGTGCCGGCAGTGGACCGTCCCGTCGGAGTGGACGGTCAGGCCGGGCCAGTCGTCATGTTCGATCTCCGCGACGATCCGAACCTGCTGCCCGATCGCCTCGGCGAGGGTCTCCGCCATCCGCCGCTGCTGGGTGGGGATGTCGGTGTCGCCTCGGCGGACGGAGGGGAGCAGCTCTTCAGTGACCCAGTCCCTGAACGGTTTGGAAGTCGTCTTGTTGGACCTCATCAGCAGCGAGTAGAGGCCCGCTTCACTCACCACGCGCAGGAATGGATTCGCGTGGCTATACAGTTTCTGACCTGCGGAAACGTCGCAACTATCACTTTTGGTGATAGTTACCGATCGCATGTCGACGGTGCGGTGCTGACGGTTCTCCAGCCCCTTGACGGCCTGGGCCGCATTGCCTCGCCCCAGGACCCGGCACACGTCCGCCGTGACGAACCACGGCTCCCCGTCGATCATCACGACGCGGATCGGCTGCCCCGTGACCGGGAAGCTCGACCGCACCAGCACCATCTGTTCCTGCGGTTCCTGTTCGTCGTCCATGCGGACGCCCCTCCTTCTTCCGGGTGATGGCAGCGCTGCCCGGTGAAACGAGGCCAAACAGGTGAGGTTGCCGGTGCTGGATTGACGTATGGGTGCACGAGTGGTGCCGACCCGGCGCGCGGTCGTGCGTGTACGCCGGGTGGTGCGCGCGGGGCTCGCCGTAGCGGCTCAGATGGTGACGGAGAAGGTGGCCAGGACCCGTTCGGCCAGTTCCTTGTCGCCCTCGACGCTGACCGGGCCGGGGCGGCCGCGGCCGCAGGCGAGGCGGACGTAGGTCTCCCAGTCCATGGTGAGCTGGACGTCGGGGGCCAGGCTGATCGACTCGTCGACGCTGCCGCGCCCGGTGGCGTCCACCCGGACGGTGCGCAGGAACTCCACCGGGCCGGTCACGTCCAGGACGAGGGCCGTCCCGGCCGGGGCGCCGGCGGTGTGGGCGACGGCCTTGGGCAGCAGCTCCAGCAGGACGTCCCGGGCGATCAGGGCGCCGGGGGAGTCCAGGTTGCCGGGGGCGTCGAGGGCCCGGCGCAGGTCCTGCTCGTGCACCCAGACGTCGAAGGCCCGCATCCGCAGCAGCTGGTGGTACGGCACGTCCGTGGCCAGCGGACCGGCGGGCCAGCGGGCCGGCTCCCCGGGTGTCTGCTTGGCGTTCCGCAGCGCGCGGGAGCGGCGGATGATCGTGTACTCCAGCTCGCTGGTCATCTCCAGCGCGGTGTGGCAGCGGCGCTTGTCGACCGGCAGCTCGACGTAGCGGGCGAAATCGGTGGTCACGTGGCGAAGGTCACGCGGCAGCGAGTGGATCGGGCGGGGGTCGCCGAGCAGCTCGGACTCGACCGCGATCACGTGCGAGACGACGTCGCGGACCGACCAGCCGGGGCACTCGGTGGCCCGGTTCCAGGAGCCTTCGGGGAGGGGGGCGACCAGCTCCGATATGGACTCGATGCTCTGGGTCCACGCCTCCGTGTAAGCCTGCACGGTCTGGTTGTCCGTCACGGGAATCTCCGGCCCTCCGTCAGCTTTCCTACGCTCGGCGCCCGGCCGTCGCGGTCGGCCGGGATGGTCCGGCTTCCGGGCGCACACGCTAACCGCACGTTACGCTGCCGGGAGACAGCTGGGCAGCGCTTTCGGGTGACGATCGTAGGTCTCTTGCCGTGGACGGTGGTACTGTGCGCGCTTCATTGATCCAACTCGCGGTCTCCGACGCCGAGCCGGCCGCCGAACGGCGGGCCCGGGCCGCGTCGCTGGTACGGGCCCAGCAGGGTGCCGACCTGGTGGTCCTGCCGGAGCTGTGGCCGCTCGGCGGCTTCGCCCACGACCTCTGGTCGGACGGTGCGGAGACGCTCGACGGGCCCACCTCGGACGCGATGGCGGCCGCCGCGCGGGCCGCCGGGGTGTGGCTGCACGCCGGTTCGATCGTCGAACGCGATCCGGACGGTCCGATCTACAACACCTCGATGGTGTTCGCCCCGGACGGCGAGCTGGTGCACACCTACCGCAAGATCCACCGCTTCGGCTTCGACAGCGGTGAGGCGGTGGTGATGGGCGCCGGGCAGGAGATCGTCACCGCGCCCACCGAGTTCGGCACCCTGGGCCTGGCCACCTGCTACGACCTGCGCTTCCCGGAGCTGTTCCGGGCGCTGCTGGACGCCGGGGCCCAGTTGCTGGTGGTCCCGGCGGCCTGGCCGGCCAAGCGGCGCGAGCACTGGACGCTGCTGGCCCGGGCCCGGGCGCTGGAGGAGCAGGCCTTCGTGCTGGCCTGCAACACCGCCGGGACGCACGCCGGGGTCGAGCAGGCCGGGCACAGCATCGTGGTGGATCCGTGGGGCCGGGTGCTGGCCGAGGCCGGGCCGGCCGAGGAGGTGCTGACCGTCGAGTTCGACCCGGCCGAGGTGGGTCGGGCGCGCGAGGAGTTCCCGGTGCTGCGGGACCGTCTGCTCGGCATTCCGGCGCCGGTCCAGCGGTAGGCACGGGCGGGGGCACGGGGTCCGGGAGGGTTGGTTCGTACCTGCTCCGGGTCCGTTTGAGAAGATGAGCACTCGTCGTGTTCCCCGCCGCCGGTCGGCCGGTCCGTCGCGGGTCGGTACGGTGGCCCGCCCCAGGAGGTCGCGCGCATGTCCGGCACCGGCGCCGGCGACACCCCCCGCCCCGTCGTCATCCAGCGCAACAGCCTGCGCGAGCAGATCGCCGGCGCGCTCCGCGAGGAGATGATGGCCGGCCGGCTGGAGGCCGGCCGCAACTTCACCGTCAAGGAGATCGCCGAGCTGTACGGCGTCTCCGCGACCCCGGCCCGCGAGGCGCTGGTCGACCTCGGCGCCCAGGGGCTGCTGCGGGCCGAGCACCACCGCGGCTTCACGGTGCCGGAGCTGGGCTGGGAGGACTTCCTGGAGATCTTCGAGGCCAGGGTGCTGCTCACCGACAGCTTCCACCGCCAGTTCGCCACCCGCCGGGCCCTGCCCGACCTCACCCGGCTGCCCTCGCTGAGCCGCCGGGCCGACGCGGCGGTGCGGGCCGCCCGGGCCGGGAACCTGGACGTGATGGTGGGCTGCGACCGCCGGTTCTGGCAGGAGGTCTCCGCCCTGCTCGGCAACCGCCGGATCGCGGAGTACCTGGACTGGCTGCGGGTGCAGTCCTGGATGTTCGCCGCGCGGTACCTGCGGGCGATGCCCACCCTGGGCGGGGTCTGCTGGGACCGCCACCCGGACCTGGTCGAGGCGATCGGGGCCCGCGACCTGCACGGCGCGCACCGGATCATCTGCGAGTACAACCTCTTCACCGTCCGGCTGCTGGCCGGGCTGGCCGGGCGGCCGCTGGAGTCGGTGACGGTGCTCGGGCTGCTCACCGAGGTCGCGGACGGCGAACCGCTGCCCGTCCCGGTGGAGCCGCCCGCGCCGCAGCCGGGGTGGCACCGGCCCCGTCAGCTCCCGGCGGACCGGCCGGCGCCGGACGCCGTGGAGGAGTACGGGGCCGCGCCGGAGCCCGGGACGGCCCGGGGCGGGCGGTCCCGGCGGGGTGACGAGGTCGGCCGCGAACTGGGCCGCGAGCTGGGACTCGGCCTCGGTCTGGTGCCGCAGCCGCGCTGGGTGCCGCACACCAGGTTCGGCCGACGGCTGCCCGAGCCGCCCCCCGAGGCTCCGCAGGGACGGCCCGATCCGCGTCCGGCCCCGGGCCGGTAGGGTGGGCGGGCGTCGGACCGGCCGCCCGCACGGGCCGTCCGGGTACCGACCCCGCCCCCCGTCGTCGCCCCGCCCCGCGGGCGATCCCGCCGTCCGGAGAGGAACTGCCGGCCATGGCCTGCGACCTCTGGCTCGTCCCGTTGGTGGACGTGCTGAGCCACAGCCCCGACAACCCCTTCCGGGACGACCTCGCGCTCTACAACGCGGTGCTCACCTCGCGCGGCCTGCCCGAGGTGCCGGTGTACCAGTTCGTCCCGGGTCTGAGCGGGGCGGTCGAGCCGATAGCCGCCTTCGACTACGACTCGCTGCACTTCCTGCGCCGCGCCTACCTGTTGGGCCTCACCGGCCTGGACATCACCCCGGTCGACGCGCTCGGCAGCGACTACGAGCAGCTGCTGGAGATGTTCGAGAGCAGTGCCGAACAGTCGCACCTGGTCTGGCACTTCGACCACGCCGGCGCCTACGTGCCGATCGAGTTCCCGGCCCCGCTGGTGGACGAGACGCTGCTCGCCGCCGGCGGCCCGCTCGGCTCCAGCCACGGGCTGCTGCGCGAACTGCAAGCCGTGGCACCGGCCCTGGGCATCGACCCGCTCAACCCGCCGAGCCCGACCCGACCGCTCGGCCCGACCGGCCTGGAGCAGCCGTTCGGACCGCCGATCGACGACCTGCACCCCTTCGCCCGGGAGCGGCACGCGTGGTCGGGCCTGTACGCGGCGGCGACCCGGAGCCTCGGCCAGGGCTCGATGATCGTCTTCGCCTGACGCCCCGGCATCGCCTCCGGCTCCGCTCCGCGCCGACCCCAGGCCCCCGATCCCCGGGTGCCAGGCCCGTCCGGCTAGCGCAGCGGGCCCTCCGGCGGCCGCTGACGCGGCATGGTGGGCCTCGTCCCCGGCGGCGGCAGCACCCGCACCTGGGCGCCCACCCCGGGTTCGGTGCGGCCGCCCCAGGTCCCCGCGGACTGGGTGGGCAGCTGGGTCATCGAGGCGCGGAACTCCAGCATCCACTCCGAGGTCTCGGTGCGGACCATGTCCGAGACGTCCTCGCAGAACCGGCGCAGCACGCCCAGGCAGCGCTCGGCGGCCTCGCCCGCGGTGCCCTCGGTCGGGCCGAGCACCTCGCGCACGCACTCCGACGCCCAGTCGAACTGGAAGGCCTCCAGGCGGCGTTGGAGCGCCTGCGCGGTGGAGACGTCCCGCATCCAGCCGGAGGTGAGGCCGAAGACCCGGTCGGTGCCGTAGCAGGCGGCGGAGAGCGCGAAGCCCACGTAGCCCCAGGCGGTGCCGTGGGCGAGCGTGCCGGTGAGGCCGACCAGCGGGGCGGTCACCCCGCTCGCCGCGAAGCCGGCCGACCCGAAGCGCAGCAGGCGCGCCCAGCGGCGCTTCCAGATCCGGTCCCGGCGGTACCACTCGATCGCCTCGACCGCCCGCTCCTCGGACCAGCGGTAGAGCTCCTCCAGCCGCTCCGCGGGCTCGCCCCAGTCCCCGAGCGGGAACTGGCGGGCGCTCAGATCGGTCCGGTACCGGGTGGAGGCCCGCCGGGCCACGGCTGCGGCGGGCTGGTCCTCCTCGCCGATCTCCTTGCCCCAGGCACTCTCCTCGGGCTGCATTTCCGGCTGGCTCACCTGTGGGGCTCCCTGTGGCGGGCGGGCGGCATGGTCTGTCGGCGCATCGGCTGACGCGACGTCCGCCGGTGGTTGTCCAACAGCACTTCTTACCGCCAAATGGCTGACCGCGGGGAGCTTCCCCGGTGATCGTTACCGGTTTCGGCCACCGGAACACGAGGTGGGGCGGTTGCGGGGCCCGGCGAGATTTCACCCGTCCGAGCGAGGCGCCGGTGACCCGCCGTCCTGACCCGGACACCCGGCGCGCATCCGACCCGGCCCGACTTGGAGGATCCTCCAAGCTCATCGGTGTACGGACCGCTTCTCCTGGAGGATCCGACGGGACCGGAGAGCGGCCGGAACAGGCCACCGACTACGCTGCCAGGCGTGAAGGTCCTCGTCATCGGCGGCGGCGCCCGCGAACACGCCCTGTGCCGCTCCCTGTCCCAAGATCCCTCCGTGACCGAGCTGCACTGTGCCCCGGGCAACGCCGGGATCGCCCAGGTGGCGACGGTCCACCCCATCGACCAGTCGGACGGCGCCTCGGTCGCCCGACTCGCCGCGGAACTCGGCGCCGACCTCGTGGTGGTCGGCCCCGAGGCCCCGCTGGTGGCCGGCGTCGCCGACGCCGTCCGCGCGGCCGGCATCCCGGTCTTCGGCCCCTCCGGCGCGGCCGCGCAGCTGGAGGGCTCCAAGGCCTTCGCCAAGGACGTGATGGCCGGCGCCGGCGTGCCCACCGCCCGCTCGTACGTCTGCACCACCGCCGAGGAGGCCGCCGAGGCGCTGGACGCCTTCGGCGCCCCCTATGTGGTCAAGGACGACGGCCTGGCGGCCGGCAAGGGCGTCGTGGTCACCTCCGACCGCGCGGCCGCGCTGGCGCACGCCGCCTCCTGCGAGCGCGTGGTCATCGAGGAGTACCTCGACGGCCCCGAGGTCTCGCTCTTCGCCGTCACCGACGGCACCACCGTGCTGCCGCTGCAGCCCGCGCAGGACTTCAAGCGCGCGCTGGACGGCGACGAGGGCCCCAACACCGGCGGCATGGGTGCCTACTCGCCGCTGCCCTGGGCGCCCGCCGGGCTGGTCCAGGAGGTCCTGGACACCGTCCTGCAGCCGACCGTGGACGAGCTGCGCCGTCGCGGCACCGAGTTCTCCGGCCTGCTGTACGCGGGCCTGGCGCTCACCTCGCGCGGCACCCGGGTGATCGAGTTCAACGCCCGCTTCGGCGACCCGGAGACCCAGGTCGTGCTGGCCCGGCTGCGCACCCCGCTGGCCGGCGTCCTGTTCGCCTCCGCCACCGGCACCCTGGACCAGTTGGAGCCGCTGCGCTGGGACGAGGGCGCGGCCGTCACCGTGGTCGTCGCCTCCGAGGGCTACCCGGCCGCGCCGCGCACCGGCGACCCGATCGAGGGCCTCGCCGAGGCCGAGGCGGACGGCACCGCGTACGTGCTGCACGCCGGGACGAGGGCGGACGGGGACGGCCGGGTGCTCAGCGCCGGCGGCCGCGTCCTGTCGGTCACCGCGACCGGCACCGACCTGGCCGAGGCGCGCGAGCGCGCGTACGCGGCGGTGGAGCGGATCTCCCTCAAGGGCGGCCAGCACCGCACCGACATCGCGCTCAAGGCGGCCAACGGCTGACGCCACCGCGACCCCGGCGGCCCCCGTGCGAACCCTTCGCGCGGGGGCCGCGGCCGTGCCGGGCCCGCGGGCGGGCGCCGAAGCGTGGCCGAAGCGGGGCCGAACAACCCGCAGGGCGCAGCGCCCGGGGCGTTTCCGGGGTCGGAGCGTTTCCGGGGTCCGACGCACCGATCGGCGGGCGGATTCCAGCCCATCGGGTGACAGCACCCGCATCCGGCTGACGTAACCCGGCGCCCGGCCTTATGGTGCGCTGGATCGCCGTGCGACGGTGCCGTGCGCCGGGGTCGCCGCCGGGTAGCGGCGCGCCCGCGGGGGGATGCTGGACGGCGATCGGCCGGGTGGTCGCCCGGTGCTTCGCACCGGACCGGTAGCGGCCCCCGGGCGGCGTCGCCGGACCGACCGCGGCGTCACCGCGACGACCGGGCGGTGTCACCGGGACGAGTGGAAACCGGGGCGATCCGGAACGCCCGCCCGGACCGGGGCGTCGAAAATGTCAGTAGCGCCACACAGCATGCACTGCCGGGATCGGACGCCTCCGCTTCCCGGTCGGAACTGATCGTTTCGAGTCGCCTCAGGGCCCGTGGCGGGTGCCCGAGGGCTCCGAAGGGGGTGCCGCACCGTATGGCCGTCGACACCGCGCGCGCTCACGCCCAAGCGGTCCTGCGGATCCGGGGCCTCGCCCTGGCCGTGGCCGTCCTGCCCGCCGCCGTGGCGGTGGTCCTGCTCGCGGGCCGGTTCACCGGCCGGATCGGGGCCGCCGGCTCCTCCGACGCCGCCGGCTGGGACGCCGTCCGGTGGGTGGTCTGCGCGGTCGCCGCGCTGACCCTGCTGGTGGCCGGGCTGACCGCCCGGGCACTGCGCCGGGCCGTCCCGCCGCAGATCCCGGCGGTGCCGGTCGAGCGGGCCGGCGCCCCCGAGCTGTACCGGCTGATCGACGAACTGGCCGAGCGGCTGGACGTCCCGGCCCCGTCGGCGGTGGCGCTCACCCCGGACTGCGACAGCTGGCTGGAGGACGTCGCCCCGCCGCGCCGCCCCCACCCGCTGCGGCCGCACCCCTCGCCCGCCGCGCCGGTCCTGGTGATCGGCTCGCCGTTCCTGTGGTGGATGCGGTCCGGCGAGCTGCGCGCCCTGCTCGCCCCCGTGGTGGCCGGCACCGCCGCCTCCGCCGACCCCGAGATCGCCGCCGCCCGCCGCTTCCTGCGCGCCCTGGACGCCTGTCTGGACTCCGGTCCGGCCGCGGCGCCCGGTCTCGGCGGCGGCACCCTGACC
Source organism: Kitasatospora sp. NPDC001309 (assembly GCF_042896295.1). NCBI lineage: Bacteria > Bacillati > Actinomycetota > Actinomycetes > Kitasatosporales > Streptomycetaceae > Kitasatospora > Kitasatospora sp. NPDC001309. The sequence continues at coordinate 235,574 of NZ_JBIAXC010000006.1, forward strand.
GTCCCGCCGGCCCCGCCCCGCCGGGGCCCGGCCCGGCTCGCCGACCGGATCACCCGGCGGATCGCCCGCCGGCTGCTGGGCGCCTGCCGCGGCCACTCCGCCGAGCTGGAGCGGTCCGTCGCGGGCTGGGCCTCCGAGCAGGCCAGGACGGTCGACTACGGCCTGCGGATCGCCGCCCAGGAGCAGGTCGGCCTGGCCTACGCCGGCTGGGACCGGCTGCTCACCCGGGTCGCGCTGCCCGCCTGGCGGCTCGGCCGCCACCCCGCGCACCTGAACGCCGGCGTGGTCGCCGCGCTCACCGAGCTGTCCCGCCGCGACCGGCTGGCCGACGGTTACGGCACCCGGCTCGGCGACCGCCCGGCCTGCGACCTGTTGGAGGAGCCCGGCGCGGTGGACCGCGCGGTCTCCCGGCTGGCCGCCGAGCTGTTCTTCGGCCGCCCGGCGGCCGGGACCTGGCACGAGCTGGAGTGGGTCGACTACCCGGCCGAGGTGGTGGACGCCGGCTGGCGGGCCAGGGCCGCCGCCCTGCAGTCCGCCCTGGACCGGCTCGCCCCGCAGTCCCGCCCGGGCGCCCCGACCCTCACCCGGCTGCTGGCCCGGCTGGCCGAGGGCGACGGCGAGCGGCTGGCCGCCGCCCTGGCCGCCCAGCTCGCCCGCACCACCACCCCGGCCCCGCTGCTGGAGCCCGACCGCACCGGCCGCGACCTGCTGGTCGACCACGTCACCGCGATGGTCTGCTGCGCCGCCGTGGACACCGCGGGCGGCGCCCCCGGCCTGGACTGGCTGGACGGCCCGGTGCTGCTGCTCGGCGGGGTCCGCCGCACGGACCTGGCCGGCCCGGTCGCCCAGGCGGTGGAGCAGGGCCAGGACGGGCCGCTGCGCGCCTGGCTGGACGCCGCCGAGGTGCGCCTGGAGAAGCCCGTCCGCCTCTGAGGCCCCGGGAGGCCCCGACCGCCCCGGGGCGGCGCTCGGCCCCCGGCACGCGCCCCCGGGGCCCCCGGCCGCCGGCCGTCTCCGCAGGCCGGAGGCCCTGTCCCGGCGGAGCGGAAGATTCCCGACACCAATTGCTACCGTGGGGTGACGGAGCGCCAGCACTGTGTGGTGTATTAGACCGCACGCACATCCGGGGGGCACGTGCCAACCGGGCCTCGGGAGCCGAAGGCGCGCCGGTGTCGAAAGCGACGAGCGACGAGCGACGAGCGAGGGCAGCGAGCGCCGGAGCGAGGAACGTCGACACCGGATCGGGAGCGGCCGGAGGCGAGCGAGGGATTCGCGGAAGTGCACCTGGGAGGGGCGCGTGGGGACCGAACTCAACGGCCGCTGGGAGTCGGGCACGCACGCTTACAGCGTCTCCGACCCTTTCGGCCAGGGCCCGCTGCCCTGGCTGCGCAGCCCCGACCAGTACCTCGCCGGGGCCGAGGGCGCGGTGCCCTGGTACGTCTCGGTGGACGCGCCCGGCCAGCAGCCGCTGTCGGCGGGGGTGCGGCCCAAGCCGCCGGTCGGCACCCCGCAGAGCTCCAACGACGTGGACCAGCAGATCAAGGGCTTCGCCTCGGCGGGGGTGATCCGCCCCGGCGGCTCGGTGGACTTCCGGGTCACCGTCAACCCGCCGCGCGAGTTCACCGTGGACGTCTACCGGATCGGCCACTACGGCGGCGACGGCGCCCGCCACATGACGTCCAGTCCGCTGATCTCCGGTCTGGCCCAGCCCGCGCCGCTGGTGGTCGAGCGGACGGTCTCCTGCCACCACTGGTGGCACTCCTGGCGGTTGCAGGTCCCGCCGCACTGGCAGCCCGGCGCGTACGTGGCCGTGCTGACCACCGCGGACATGCTGCACCGCAGTCACATCCCGTTCACCGTGCGGGACGTCGCCGAGCAGGGGCGGAGGGCCGAACTGCTGCTGGTGGTCCCGGACGTGACCTGGCAGGCGTACAACCTGTTCCCCGAGGACGGCCGGACCGGTGCCAGCCTGTACCACGCCTGGGACGGCCGGGGCGGCCTGGTCGGCGAGCCCGAGGCGGCCGTCACCGTCTCCTTCGACCGCCCGCACGCCACCGCCGGGCTGCCGCTGCACGTCGGCCACGCGTACGACTTCATCCGCTGGGCCGAGCGCTACGGCTACGACCTCTCCTACGCCACCGCGACCGACCTGCACGCCGGGCTGGTCGACCCGGGCGAGCACCGCGCGCTGGTCTTCCCCGGCCACGACGAGTACTGGTCCGAGCCGATGCGCCGGGCCGCCGAGCGGGCCCGGGACGGCGGCACCTCGCTGGTCTTCCTGTCCGCCAACACCATGTACTGGCGGGTGGAGCTGACCGCCGCCGCCTCCGGCGAACCGAACCGGCTGCTCAACTGCCGCAAGCGGCAGAAGGTCGGGCCGGGCAGCCCGGCCGCCGGGGTGCCCGGCGCGGCCAGCGCGCTCTGGCGGGACGCCGGGGAGCCCGAGCAGCACCTGCTGGGCGTGCAGTACTCGGGCCGGGTCGCCGCGCCCGTGCCGCTGGTCGCCCGGCACACCGCGCACTGGCTCTGGGACGGCACCGGGCTGCAGGAGGGCGACGAGCTGCCCGGACTGGTCGCGGGGGAGGCCGACCGGTACTACCCGAAGGTCGCGCTGCCCGAGCACACCGAGCGGGTGTTGCTGGCCCACTCGCCGTACCGGGACCTGGCCGGCCGCACCCGCTACCAGGAGACCTCGCTGTACCGGGCGCCCAGCGGCGCCTACGTCTTCGCGGCCGGTACCTTCGCCTGGTCGCCCGCCCTCGGCCGCCCCGGGCTCACCGACGAACGGGTCCAGCGGGCCACCGCCAACCTGCTGGACCGCCTCTGCAAGAACTGAGTCCGGGCCGCGTGGGAACCGAGCCCCGGGCTCCCCGGGAGCCCGGTCGGGCGGGCGTGAAAGACTGCGGGGGCAGTGACCTCCCCTTTCGCGGTGCCCCACGCCCGTGAACGACCCCTGAGGACTGAACACCTTGAGCGGATTTGTCACCAAGCCCGAGCCGGTCCAGGTACCCGGCCTGGTCCACCTGCACACCGGCAAGGTGCGCGACCTGTACCGCACCGGGTCGGGCGAGCTGGTGATGGTGGCCAGCGACCGGATGTCCGCCCACGACTGGGTGCTGCCGAACGAGATCCCGGACAAGGGCCGGGTGCTCACCCAGCTCTCGCTCTGGTGGTTCGAGCGGATCGCCGACATCGTCCCCAACCACGTGATCTCCACCGAGGTCCCGGCCGGCGCCCCCGCCGACTGGAAGGGCCGCACGCTGATCTGCAAGAGCCTGGACATGATCCCGGTGGAGGCGGTCGCCCGCGGCTACCTGGCCGGCTCCGGCCTGACCGAGTACGAGGAGAGCCGCACGGTCTGCGGCATCGCCCTGCCGGAGGGCCTGGAGAACAGCTCCGAGCTGCCCGCCCCGATCTACACCCCGGCCCTCAAGGCCGAGGTCGGCGAGCACGACGAGAACGTCCCGTACGAGGAGACCGCCCGCCGGATCGGCGCCGAGCTGGCCAACCAGGTCCGCCGCACCACCCTGGACGTCTACGCCCGCGCCCGCGACATCGCCCGCGCCCGCGGCATCATCCTGGCCGACACCAAGTTCGAGTTCGGCCTGCTGGACGGCGAGCTGATCATCGGCGACGAGGTGCTCACCCCGGACTCCTCCCGCTACTGGCCGGCCGACGAGTACCGGCCGGGCCGCTCGCAGGCGTCCTTCGACAAGCAGCTGATCCGCGACTGGCTGGTCTCCCCTGCCTCCGGCTGGGACCGCTACAGCGAGCAGCCGCCGCCGGAGCTGCCCGCCGAGCTGGTCGAGCGGACCCGGGCCAAGTACATCGAGGTGTACGAGCGGCTGACCGCCACCAGCTGGGTCTGAGCCCCTCCGCCGCCCGCGAGCACCGGATCCGTCAGATCCAGCCGTGCTCGCGGGCGATCCGCACCGCCGCGTGCCGGTTCTCGGCGCCCAACTTGGTGGCCGCCGAGGACAGGTAGTTGCGCACGGTGCCCTGGGACAGTCCGGCCCGCCCGGCGATCTCCGCGATCGGGGTGCCGTCCGCGGCCAGTTCCAGGACGTCCGTCTCGCGCGGGGTCAGCGGGGTCTCCCCGGCGCTGATCGCGTCCGCCGCCAGCTCCGGGTCCACGTACCGGCCGCCGGAGAGCACGGTGCGGATGATGCCGGCCAGGTCGGCCGCCGAGACGGTCTTCGGCAGGAAGCCGCGCACCCCGACCTCCAGCGCCCGCTTGAGGTAGCCGGGGCGGCCGTGGCCGGTGACGATCATGCAGCGGCAGTCCGGCAGCACCTGGCGCAGCTCGGTGGCCACCTCGATGCCGTCCTTGCCGGGCATCTGGAGGTCCAGCACCGCGACGTCCGGCCGGTGCGCCCGGGCCATCGCCAGCGCCTCCGGGCCGGAGCCGGCCTGGGCGACCACCTCGATGTCCTCCTCCAGCGAGAGCAGCGCGGCCATGGCGCCGCGGATCAGGTGCTCGTCGTCGGCGAGCAGGACGCGCACGGGCGGGGTGTCGGTCATCGGACGGCCTTCCTCGGCAGCGGGGCCCGCGGTGGCGGGGGATCCGCGGGGGCAGCGGGACCCGCAGTGGGAGCGGGATCCGCGGTGGCAGGGGTCAGAGCGGTACGGCGGCGAGCATCCGGAAGGTGCCCGGCACGGCCGTCGGGACGGTCAGTTCGCCGTCGTGGGCGGCCAGCCGCTCGCGCAGGCCGCGCAGCCCGGTTCCGGCGCCCTGGGAGGGCAGCGGGACCTCCGGCACGCCGTCGTTCTCCAGTTCCAGCACCGCCCGGCCGTCCTCCCGCCGCAGCCGGATCCGGCAGTGGGCGGCCTCGCTGTGCCGCAGCACGTTGGTGGTGGCCTCGCGGATCACCCAGCCGAGCACCGACTGCACCGGCAGCGGCAGCCCGTCGGCGTTCTCGCCGAGGTCGATCTCGCAGGCGATGTCGGCGGAGCGCAGTACGGCCCGGGCGCCGATCGCCTCGGCGCGCAGGTCGGCGGTGCGGTAGCCGCGGACGACGTCCCGGACCTCGCGCTGCGACTCCTGGGCGATCCGCTGCACCTCGGACATCTGCTCGGCGGCCTCCGGGCGCCCGCGCTTGGCGAGTTGGACGGCGAGCTCGCTCTTCAAGGCGATGGTGGTGAGGTTGCGGCCCATCACGTCGTGCAGGTCGCGGGAGAAGCGCAGCCGCTCCTCGGCGACGGCCAGCCGGGACTGCGCCTCGCGGGCGGTGTCCAGTTCCCAGACGACGGCGGTCACCCACGCGGCGCTGCGGCAGCTGCCGATCAGCACGAAGGTGCCGATGACCGCGCCGACCACCCACCCCGCGGTGGTGAGGAGGTTGATGCCGGCCAGCAGCATCGCGGGAGCGACCGCGAGCGGCGCGGCGACCGCGCCGACGAAGGCCCAGCGCACCGGCAGGCCCACCCCGGCCGGTCCGGTGGCCCCGCCCACCAGGGCGGCGGCGATCACGGTGGTGAACGGCGCGCCGGGATTCGGTGACAGGCTGTCGGAGGACGGCCCGAGCAGCAGCAGGGCCCAGGAGCCCCCGACCGCGAGCGCGGCGTTGACGGCCAGCCAGCGGCGGTGGGGGCTGGGCCGTCCCAGGTAGTGGTCGAGGGAGGTGCGGTAGGCCCGGATGGTGACCAGGACCGAGGCGAGGGAGAGCACCAGGGCGACCCGGGCGAGGGAGGCCGAGCCCGTGATCCGTACCGAGGAGGCACTGGCCAGCAGGTTCACCGGCAGCCCGATCCACGCGACCAGGTAGAGCGACCAGCGGAAGTACAGCTCGGCGCGTTGCGGCTTGCCGTAGCCCTTCCAGCGGCGGATCGGCCCCCGGACCATCGCAGTGCCCCCGTCCGAGTCACGATCGTGTCGCTGTCTTCATATCAGAGGCGGGCCGGGGGCGGGTCCTTCGGTTTCCCGTTCGTCCTGGTCGTTCGCCCTGGTCAGCGGCGCGGTTCCCAGCGGAAGTAGCGGACCGCGCCCCAGATCGCGAGGCCCAGCCAGACCGTGCCGGTGACCAGGTGCGGGGCGGCGGCGTCCCAGCTGCCCAGGAAGCCGGTCGGGGCGGCCGAGCCGTCGGTGCCGAACCAGCCGACCCGGATCAGCTGGAAGGCCGGGGTGGTCGGCAGCAGCCGGCAGACGTCGGCCAGCTGGGAGGGCATCACCTCCAGCGGGACGAACAGGCCGGAGCCGAACTGCATGACCAGCATGACCGGCAGGGTGGTGATGCCCGCGCTCTCCACGGTCTTGGTGAAGGCGCTGGACAGCGCGGCCAGGGCGATCATGGTGGCCAGCGTGAGCACCAGGCCGACCAGCATCAGCAGCGGGTTGACCGGCACCGCCAGGTGCAGGCCGAGGCTCCCGCCGACCCCGATCAGGGCGGCCATCAGCAGGCCGAGGGTGAGCGAGGGGACGCCGGTGCCGAGCAGGATCTCCAGGTCCCGGGCCTCGCCGGTGCGCAGCCGCTTGAGCACCAGCTCGCCGCGCCGACCGACGTACGCGGCGGTCAGGTTGTAGTACACGACGAAGGCCAGGACCATCCCGACCGAGCCGTAGACCAGCATCGAGTCGATGTCCAGGCCGGGGGTGTTCTCGGCCTGCTGCTTGAGGATGCTGCGCAGCGAGCCGATCAGCACCACCGGCAGCACCACGGCGGTGAACAGGGCGGTGCGGTTGCGCAGCAGCAGGGTGGCCTCGGCGCGGCCGAGGGCGAGCAGGCGGCCGGCGGTGGTGCTCGGGGCACCCGTGGCGGAGGTGGCTGCGGTGGTCATCGGGCGGATCCGATCAGGCGGCGGCGGGCGGGACGGGTGGGGGCGGCGGGCCCCGCGGGCGGTGTGGCGCCGGGCGGGGCCTGGTGGGCGGCCTCGGAGGCGATGGCGAGGAAGGCCTCCTCCAGCGAGGCGCTGCGGGCGTCCAGGGCGCCGAGCGCGATCCCGTGGTGGCGGGCCCAGCCGAGCAGGTCGGTGAGGGTGTCCTGGAGGCAGGTGCTCTGCACGGTGACCTTGCGGCCGTCGACGGTGACCTCGGCGCCGGCCAGGACGGGCAGCGCGGCCCCGGCCCGCCCGTGGTCGAGCAGCTCGGGGAGCTCGAAGGTGATCCGGGAGGGCCGGCCGGCGATCACCTCGGCGACGGTGCCGGTGGTGACGACCCGGCCGCCGTGCATGATGGCCAGTCGGTCGGCGAGCTCCTCGGCCTCCTCCAGGTAGTGGGTGGTGAGCAGCACCGTGGTGCCCTGGGCGCGCAGTTCGCGGACCAGCCGCCACACGGCGGCGCGCGCCTCCGGGTCGAGGCCGGTGCTGGGCTCGTCCAGGAACAGCACCTCGGGGCGGCCGAGCAGGGCCATCGCGAGGTCGAGCCGGCGCCGTTCGCCGCCGGACAGCTGCTTGACCCGGACGTCGGCGCGGTGGCCGAGGCCGACCAGCTCCAGCGCCTCCGCCACCGGGCGGGCGCCGCTGGTCATCCCGGCCCAGGTGCGGCCGGTCTCGGCGGCGGTGAGCTCGCCGGGGAAGCCGCCCTCCTGGAGCATGATGCCGATCCGCGGCCGGACGGCGGCGCGCTCCGCGAAGGGGTCGTGGCCGAGCACCCGTACGCTGCCGGCGCCGGGAGCGGCCAGGCCCTCGATGACCTCCATGGTGGAGGTCTTGCCGGCGCCGTTGGTGCCGAGCAGGGCGAACAGCTCACCGCGGCCGACGGTCAGGTCGACGCCACGGACGGCGTGGTACGCGGCGGCGCCGGTGCCGTAGTGGCGGTGCAGGTCGGTGACCTCGATCACGCTGTCGCCGGGGCGGGCGGGCTGGCTCTTTTCCATGCCCCAAGCCTTCCGCCGCCGGGGCCTTCCGGGCAGTGCGGGCCGTCATCGGTCCGTGCTGCGGATCCACGGGTCGGCGATGACAAATGTCATGGGGAGGAGCGGGGGAGGAGCACGGGAGAACGTGCGGGAATACGCCGAAGGCCCCCTCGATCCGAGGGGGCCTTCGCTCTGGAGCGGACGACGAGATTCGAACTCGCGACCCTCACCTTGGCAAGGTGATGCTCTACCAACTGAGCTACGTCCGCATGGTCAGACTATTGAGTTGTGCTGTGCTCGCACACTGCGAGCGGACGACGAGATTCGAACTCGCGACCCTCACCTTGGCAAGGTGATGCTCTACCAACTGAGCTACGTCCGCATGGTGCCTGGTGGGCACCTGCCGCCTCTTTGGATCTCTCCGTTGCGGCGACGAGGAATACTCTACAGCATCGTTCGAGGTGGTCGCCCCACCCTTTCGGTCCAGGCGGGCGGGGCGACCTGGGGCGTGCCCCGACGGGGTCAGTTCGCTTCGGCGAACGCCTCGTAGACGTGCTTGGGGATGCGACCGCGGGCCGGGAGTTCCATGCCGCGCGACAGGGCCCAGGCGCGCACGGCGGCCGGGTCCGGGGTGAGCGCGGTGCGGCGGAAGGACTTTCCGGTGCGGCTCTGCCGACGGCCGGCCGCGACGAACGGAGCGAGGGCCTCCCGCAGCTTTTCCGCGTTGTCCACGGACAGGTCGATCTCGTACGACTTCCCGTCGACACCGAAGTGGACGGTTTCCGCTGCGGCACCGCCGTCCAGGTCGTCGGAGAGCGTGACAACTACACGCTGAGCCATGGGTGTCAATCCTCTCGGGCAATTCGGCCGCCGGTTCGCGGAGTGCGCCCGCCGGCCTGATGTGCACCCACTCGCGCAAGCGCATACGGGCAGGCCTGGTGGCCCGCCGGATACGCAGCACTTGCCGCGACAGGTGGCCCTATTCTGCACCCGAAGGGGGTCGAAATCGAAGAGTTCGGCATTCTTTTCCGGATATTCACGAGTCTTCGCGGCACTGCCGGATACCGGAGTGCGGGACGGGAGGATCTGTCCCCAAGTGCCGTATTCGGGTGTTCTTCGGGCAGCGCGGTTCGGGGCCCCGAATCCCGGGAAACGGGGCCGCCCGGGCGGGGGGTGGGGGCGTCGGATCCCTTGTGGCGTAAGGGGCCTGGGTCTACGCGCGTCACCCGCCCCGGCCAGCAATCCTGCCCCGAACGGCCGGTAGTCTGGAGTTCCCCCGCCTCACCGAAGACACCACCGGGAGTGCCAGTGGCACGCGTCGTAGTCGACGTCATGCTCAAGCCGGAGATCCTCGACCCCCAGGGCCAGGCGGTGCAGCGTGCACTGCCCCGTCTCGGATTCACCGGGATCGCCGACGTCCGCCAGGGCAAGCGTTTCGAGCTGGAGCTGGAGGGTCCGGTCGACGACGCCGCGCTCGCCCGTATCCGCGAAGCCGCCGAGACCTTTCTCGCCAACACCGTGATCGAGGACTTCACCGTCCGGGTCGAGGAGGCGGCGAAGTGACCACCCGCGTAGGCGTCGTCACTTTCCCCGGTTCCCTCGACGACCGCGACGCCCAGCGCGCGGTCCGCCTGGCCGGCGCGGAGCCGGTCGCCCTCTGGCACCGTGACAAGGATCTCCACCAGGTCGACGCCGTCGTCCTGCCGGGCGGATTCAGTTACGGCGACTATCTGCGCTGCGGCGCGATCTCCCGCTTCTCGCCGGTGATGGAGACCGTCATCGAGCAGGCCCGGCTCGGAATGCCGGTGCTCGGTATCTGCAACGGCTTCCAGGTGCTGTGCGAATCGCACCTGCTGCCCGGCGCGCTCACCCGGAACGACTCGCTGCACTTCATCTGCCGCGACCAGAAGCTCCGGATCGAGAACGCGGGCACCGCCTGGACCGGGGATTACTCGGTGGGCCAGGAAATCGTCGTCCCGCTCAAGAACGGCGAGGGCCGCTTCGTCGCCGAGGCCCACGTCCTGGACGAGCTGGAGGCCGAGGGCCGGGTCGTGGCCCGATACCTCGACGTCAACCCGAACGGTTCGTACCGCGACATCGCCGGCATCACCAACGCCGCCGGCAATGTCGTCGGCCTGATGCCGCACCCGGAGCACGCCGTGGAGCCGCTCACCGGTCCGACCACCGAGGGACTGGGCTTCTTCACTTCCGTCCTCAAGCAGCTGGTGAACGCCTGATGAGCCTCGACACCGTCAAGAACGCCGAGCAGACCCCGGACGCCGCCCAGCCGTGGGCCGAACTCGGCCTCAAGCAGGACGAGTACGCGCGCATCCGGGAGATTCTCGGCCGCCGCCCGACCGGCGCCGAACTCGCGATGTACTCGGTCATGTGGTCCGAGCACTGTTCGTACAAGAGCAGCAAGGTCCACCTCAAGCAGTTCGGCGAGAAGAAGCCGGATTCGGACGCGATGCTCGTCGGCATCGGCGAGAACGCCGGTGTGGTCGACGTCGGCCAGGGCTACGCGGTGACCTTCAAGGTCGAGTCGCACAACCACCCGTCGTACATCGAGCCCTACCAGGGCGCGGCCACCGGCATCGGCGGCATCGTGCGCGACATCCTGGCGATGGGCGCCCGCCCGGTCGCCGTGATGGACCCGCTGCGCTTCGGTGCGGCCGACCACCCGGACACCCGGCGCGTGCTGCCCGGCATCGTCGCGGGCATCGGCGGCTACGGCAACTGCCTGGGCCTGCCGAACATCGGCGGCGAGGTCGTCTTCGACTCCTGCTACCAGGGCAACCCGCTGGTCAACGCGCTGTGCGTGGGCGTCATGAAGCACGAGGACATCCACCTCGCGCAGGCCTCCGGCGCCGGCAACAAGGTCATCCTGTACGGCGCCCGCACCGGCGGCGACGGCATCGGCGGCGTCTCGGTGCTGGCCTCCGAGACCTTCGACGACACCAAGCCGACCAAGCGCCCCGCCGTCCAGGTCGGTGACCCGTTCCAGGAGAAGCTCCTGATCGAGTGCACCCTGGAGATCTTCCGGGAGAAGCTCGTCAAGGGCATCCAGGACCTCGGCGGCGCCGGCCTGTCCTGCGCCACCAGCGAGCTGGCCTCGGCCGGCTCCGGCGGCATGCGGATCGACCTCGACACCGTGCACCTGCGCGACCACACGCTCTCGCCGGAGGAGATCCTCATGAGCGAGTCGCAGGAGCGCATGTGCGCGATCGTCGAGCCCGACAAGGTCGCCCGCTTCCTGGAGATCTGCGAGAAGTGGGACGTCATCGCCAACGTCATCGGCGAGGTGACCGACGGCGAGCGCCTGGAGATCTTCTGGCACGGTGAGCTCGTGGTCGACGTGCCCCCGCGCACCGTCGCCCACGACGGCCCGGTCTACCAGCGCCCCTACGCCCGCCCGAGCTGGCAGGACGCGCTCCAGGCCGACGCCCCCACCGCCGAGCGGCTGGCCCGCCCGACCACCGGCGAGGGCCTCAAGGCCGACCTGCTCAAGGTCGCGAGCCACCCGAACCAGGCCTCCAAGTCCTGGATCACCGACCAGTACGACCGCTACGTGCTCGGCAACACCGTGCTCTCGCACGGCGAGGACTCGGGCATGATCCGGATCGACGACGAGACCAACCTCGGCGTCTCGGTCGCCACCGACGGCAACGGCCGCTACGCCAAGCTGGACCCGTACACCGGAGCCCAGCTGGCCCTGGTCGAGGCCTACCGCAACGTCGCGGCCGGCGGTGCCAAGCCGCTCGCGGTCTCCGACTGCCTCAACTTCGGCTCCCCCGAGGACCCGGACGTGATGTGGCAGTTCGCCGAGGCCACCCGCGGCCTGGCCGACGCCTGCCTGGTGCTCGGCACCCCGGTCACCGGCGGCAACGTCTCGCTGTACAACCAGACCGGCGAGGTCGCCATCCACCCGACCCCCGTGGTCGCGGTGCTCGGCGTCATCGACGACGTCACCCGGCGCACCCCGGTCGCCTTCGCCGAGGAGGGGCAGCTGCTCTACCTGCTCGGCGACACGGCGGACGAACTCGGCGGCTCGGCCTGGTCGCAGGTCGTCCACGACCACCTCGGCGGCCTGCCGCCCGCGGTGGACCTGGAGCGCGAGCGGCTGCTCGGCGACATCCTGATCGCCGCCTCGCGCGACGGCATGATCGACGCCGCGCACGACCTCTCCGACGGCGGCCTCGGCCAGGCGCTCGTGGAGAGCTGCCTCAAGGGCGGTCACGGCGCCCGGATCGTCGTGCCCGAGGGCACCGACCCGTTCGTCCTGCTGTTCTCGGAGTCGGCCGGCCGCGCCGTCGTGGCGGTGCCGCGCAGCGAGGAGCTCCGCTTCAACGACATGTGCACCGCGCGTGGCCTGCCGGCCACCCGGATCGGTGTCGTGGACGGCGACAGCCTCGACGTCCAGGGGCAGTTCAGCGTCACGCTGGCCGAGTTGAAGGACGCCCACACCGGCGTCATCGAGGCCCTGCTGGCCTGACCGGCGATTGTCGAGGGGCGGACGGTTCAGTCGAACCGTCCGCCCCTCGGCGTATGTTGGCCCCATGCCCGCCAAGTCCCGTACGTACCAACCGCAGAAGGTCCGCGCCGCGCTGGCCGCCCAGACCGGGGCGCTGCGCGCCGCCGTGGCGGGCCTCGGCGACGAACAGCTGGACCTGCCGACCAGGTTGGGGGACTGGCGGGTGCGGGAGCTGCTCGCCCATCTGGCCGTCCAACTCGACTTCGTCCCCGCGCACCTGGACGATCCGCTCCAGGGGCGCCCGCCGCTCGACCTGCCGGGCTGGGTGGCGGCGGTCGGCACGGTGGCGCCGCTGCTGGACGAGCAGGCCCGGGACCGGGCCGCGGCGGACTTCGGCGGGGACGCGGCCGCCGTCGCGGCGGCCTTCGGGCGGGCCGCCGACGCGCTGACCGGTCTGCTGGCGAAGCCCGAAGCCGCCGACCCGGTACGGCGGTTCGAGATCCGGCTCGGCTCGATGACGCTCGCCGACATGCTGGTCACCAGGCTGGTGGAGACCGTCGTGCACGCCGACGACCTGGCCGACGCCCTCGGCGCCGCCGCGTTCCCGCACGAGCGCCAGGCCCTCGCCGCCGTCACCCGGCTGCTCGCCGACGCGCTGGCCGTCCGGGCCCCTGGCGGCGCGGTCGAGCTGCGGATCCCGCCGTACGCCGTCGTCCAGGCCGTCGAGGGCCCCCGGCACACCCGGGGCACCCCGCCGAACGTGGTCGAGACCGACCCGCTGACCTGGATCCGGCTGGCCACCGGCCGGCTGCCCTGGGCGGCGGCGGTGGCCGACCACCGGGTGTCCGCCTCGGGGGAGCGCAGCGACCTGGGGGCGTACCTGCCGGTGCTGGGGTAGCGGCCCGAACCGGACGCGGCCCTAGTGCAGCTGGTCGACCAGGGCTGCGGCGGCCTTGCGCAGGGGTTCGCCGGTGAGGGCCTGGTCCGGCTCGCCGGTGCCGGGGTTCTGGGACAGCATCAGCACGATGTCGCCCTCGCCCTGGTGCGCGATCCGGGCGAGGGCCGCGGTGCCCTTGCTGCCGAGGATCCGGGTCTGGCCGGGGCCCGGCTGCTCGGTGGCGACCTGCTGGAGCTCGGCGACGGACAGCTCCGCGGCGCGCCGGATGCCCGGCAGGAGCATGTTGACGGCCACCCCGGACTGCGGGACGGCGAACAGTTCGAGGTCCAGCCGCGCCGTGCCGACCTGGTAGGCGCAGCTGACGTCGGCGTTCGGCGGAGTGGCCGGGATCGACGGCATGGTCGGCGGGTGGCTCGCGCCGGACGGCCACGGCTGCGGCGGCAGGCCGTCGCCGACGCTGCCCTGCACGGCGTGCCCGTCGTACTCGTGGTCCGGGGTGACGGCGCCGGGGATCCCGGCCGCCTGCAGCGCCTTGCCGAGGTCGAGGCCGAACGGGCAGGTGTCCTGCTTGTCCTGCTGGAGCTTCTCGGCGGTCGAGCGGACGGAGCCGTAGGACAGTGCGCCGGGCCCGGGGACGCCCCCGGTCGAGGACGAGCAGGCGGCGGCGCCGAGGGCGATCCCGGCGGCGGCGAACACGGCGGTGAGCTTTCGGCGGTGGGCAGCGGTCATGGTCGCAGGGTAGGCGCCGGGGGTCCCGGCCAACTGCCGATCAGGTCTCAACTCCGTTCCGAAGCGCGGCGCCGGACGCTCCTCAGGGCACGGCCGGGCCGCTCAGGTAGGTGCCCTCGGCGGAGTACGGCCAGGCGTTCGGCGTGCAGCCCTTGAGGCCGTAGATCTGCTGCATCATCGCGGGTGCGGGCTTGCCCGGGCCGGGGCAGGTCTCGTGGCCGTGGCCGATCCGGTGGCCGACCTCGTGATTGATGATCAGGGCCCGGTACTCGTCCAGCGGCCCGTCGAACTGGGGTGAACCGGTGTTCCAGCGCTTGGAGTTGACGAGCACCTGGTTGCCGACGTTGCAGTTCACCTCGCCGTGGGTGTCCAGGCCGGAGGCGCCGCAGATCTTGTCGACGGTGGCCGGGGAGGCGATCTTCACGGTGAAGTCGTAGGAGCCGCCGGCGACCAGCTGGAAGGCGTTCTTGCGGTCGTTGGTCCAGCCGCGGCGGTCGCCCAGGAAGCCGTGGATCTGCGCGGCGGCGGAGGCGGCGTCGATGCCGATGCCGTCCTCGACCTCCACCCGGTAGCGGCGCACGGTGCCGCGCCCGACCGCCTTGGCGTTGGCGGGGGCGGTGCTGAACGTGCCCGAGCCCTTGGTGGGGCCGGGGTCCGGGGCGGTGGGCGTCGGCGTGGGCGTGGGCGTCGGGGTGTTCACCGGGGTCGGGGTGGGGGCCGCCGACGGGGTGCCGGGTGCCTGTTCGGCGGGCGGGGCGAGCCGGGCCTGGGCGGAGGCGGCGGGGGCCGGGGCGTCCGGGGAGCGCTCCAGGGCGAAGGCCGCGGCGCCCAGCAGCAGCACGGAGGCCACCAATGCCGTGAGCATGCCAGGTCCGATCCGGCGGGATGCCCGGCGACGGCGTCTGCTGCGAGCGTTCTTGGACTGAGTGGCTCGCCGGCGGGCGGATCTGGCTGCGGGCACGCGCCACACCCTGACATGGCGAACGGGTGAATGTCCATATACCCGGTATGCAACCTTCGGGGCCCGTCGTGCGTTGGGCGGCGCTCGTCGGGCCGGCGGGCGGCCGATCACCGGGGGGCGGTTGACCCCAGGGCCCCGAATGGCAGACTGCACCCATGGCGATCCACAGGAATCTTCTCGACGGCCCCGAACCGACCCTGCTGCCCGAGGACGAGCAGCCCTACCGGATGCTGGCGGAGGAGTCCGCCTCACCGACCCAGGTGGCCGCGGAGTTCCCGACCTTCTGCCTCGCCTGGGCCATGCTCGCCGACGACGCCTACGCCGCCGGCCGGCACGTCGAGTCGTACGCCTACGCCCGCACCGGCTACCACCGGGGCCTCGACGCGCTGCGCCGCAACGGCTGGAAGGGCCACGGCCCGGTGCCGTGGGAGCACCGCGGCAACCGCGGTTTCCTGCGCTGCCTGGCGGCGCTCGCCCGGGCGGCCGGCGCGATCAAGGAGACCGAGGAGGAGGCCCGCTGCTGGCAGTTCCTCAAGGACAGCAGCGCGGAGGCGTACGCGGAGCTCAAGCAGTCGACCGAGCTGTAGGCACCCCGACGGTGTGACCGTGCCCCCGGTGGACGATCCACCGGGGGCACTCAGCACTCCGGGCGCCGGTCGTGCCGGCCGCCGGTTACTTCAGGCGCTTGCCGGCCGAGCGCAGCTGCTCGGCGGCCTCGCGCACGCGGGCGGCCATGCCGGCCTCGGCCAGCTTGCCCCAGGTGCGGGGGTCGTAGGTGTTCTTCTTGCCGACCTCGCCGTCGACCTTCAGCACGCCGTCGTAGTTGGCGAACATGTGGCCGGCCACCGGGCGGGTGAAGGCGTACTGGGTGTCGGTGTCCAGGTTCATCTTCACGACGCCGTTCTCCAGCGCGGTGGCGATCTCCTCGGTGGTCGAGCCCGAGCCGCCGTGGAAGACGAAGTCGAACGGGTCGGTCCGGCCGTACTGCTTGCCGATCGCGTCCTGCAGCTCGCGCAGCAGCTCCGGCTTGAGCACGACGTTGCCCGGCTTGTACACGCCGTGCACGTTGCCGAAGGAGGCGGCCAGCAGGTAGCGGCCCTTCTCGCCCAGGCCCAGCGCCTCGGCGGTGCGCACCGCGTCGTTGACGGTGGTGTACAGCTCGTCGTTGATCTCGTGGGTGACGCCGTCCTCCTCGCCGCCGGTCGGGGTGATCTCGACCTCAAGGATGATCTTGGCGGCGGCGGCCTGGGCCAGCAGCTCCTGGGCGATCTCCAGGTTGTCGGCGAGGGTCTCGGCCGAGCCGTCCCACATGTGCGACTGGAACAGCGGGTTCTGGCCCTTGGCCACGCGCTCGGCGGAGACCGCCAGCAGCGGGCGGACGTAGCCGTCCAGCTTGTCCTTCGGGCAGTGGTCGGTGTGCAGCGCGACGGTGATGTCGTACTTGGCGGCGACGATGTGGGCGAACTCGGCGAGCGCGACCGCGCCGGTGACCATGTCCTTGCTGTGCTGGCCGCCCAGGAACTCCGCGCCACCGGTCGAGATCTGGATGATGCCGTCGCTCTCGGCCTCGGCGAAACCGCGCAGCGCGGCGTGCAGGGTCTGCGACGAAGTGACGTTGATGGCCGGGTAGGCGAACTTGCCCGCCTTGGCCCGGTCCAGCATCTCGTTGTAGACCTCGGGAGTTGCGATGGGCATGCGATCCGCTCCTGTCGGGTTGCGGCGTACGGACGGTGCTGTCCGACGCTGTGTACGCCTTCGTGACGACTCCGTGCCGGCCCGCCGACGCGCGGCGCTGCGGTGTGGCTCTCCGGCACCAAGGTTCGAGGCGACCTCCGCGGTACGGCCATGAGGGTGGTGGGCCGCTGCGGACCGGACGCCGGTGTCATCTTCCCAGACTCGTGCCCGCAGGTCAGCAGGAGCCCGTCTGTCGGGACGGCGTACCGGACGGCGCGGCCGGAACTCGTCGGCGGTTCCGCGCCCACCGGCCCGGTCCGCGCTCCCGGTCGGCGCTCCCGGTGCACGCTCCCGGTCCGCGGCCTCGGCCGGACGTCACCGGAAAGGTACGCCCGCTATCCTGCGCCCGTGGACTACAACCAGCTGGCCGTCAACGTGCTCGACGCCAAATCCCTGATCTCGTCCCTCGGCGCCATCGGGCTGATCGCGATCATCTTCGCGGAGACCGGCCTGCTGGTCGGCTTCTTCTTCCCGGGTGACTCGCTGCTGATCCTGGCGGGCGTGGCCGCCTCGAACGCGGCCTCCTCGGTGCTCGGCGACGGTGCGAAGCTGCCGATCGCCGTGCTGCTCGTGGGCTGCCCGATCGCGGCGATCGCCGGTGCCCAGCTGGGGCACCTGATCGGTGTCAAGGTCGGACCGAGGATGTTCGACAAGCCCGATTCGAAGATCTTCCGCCGCGAGTACGTGGTGAAGGCGGAGGAGTACTTCAACAAGTTCGGCTCGGGCAAGGCCGTGGTGCTGGCCCGCTTCATGCCGATCATCCGGACCTTCCTGAACCCGGTGGCCGGCACCCTGGAGATGCCCGCGAAGACCTTCTTCGTGTGGAACGTCGTCGGCGGCGTGCTCTGGACCGAGTCCATGCTGCTGATCGGCTACTTCTTCGGCGACGCGCTCGCCCCGGTGATCGACAAGTACCTGATCCCGGCCGTGCTGCTGATCGTGCTGCTGTCGGTCTCGCCGATCCTGGTCGAGGTCGTGCGGGAGCGCCGCAAGAAGAAGGCCGGCATCGTCGAGGCCCCGGCCGGCGACGCGGTGCAGAGCGGCAGCGGGCGGCACCGCCGCGGCTGAGGCTGCACGGCGTACGGCTGCACGGCGCGTACGGCTGCACGGCTTCACGGTGCAGTGACGGAGGGCCGGGCCCCGTTCCACGTGGTTTCACGTGAAACAGGGCCCGGCCCTCAGTGTTGCCAGGGGTGCCCGTACGGGTCAGAGACCCAGGTCGTCCAGGTCGTACGCGGTCACGTACTCCAGGCCCTGCTCCGCGATCGCGGCCGCGCCACCGCGCTCGACGATCACCGCGACGCCGACCACCTCGGCGCCCGCCTCGCGCAGCGCCTCGACGGCGGTCAGCACCGAGCCACCGGTGGTGGAGGTGTCCTCGACCGCCAGCACCCGGCGGCCCTTCACCTCGGGTCCCTCGATCCGGCGCTGCAGGCCGTGCGCCTTGCCCGCCTTGCGGACCACGAAGGCGTCCAGCTTCTGCCCGCGCGCGGCGGCGGCGTGCAGCATCGAGGCCGCCACCGGGTCGGCGCCCAGGGTCAGGCCGCCGACGGCGTCGTACTCCAGGTGGGAGGTCGCGTCCAGCATCACCCGGCCGACCAGCGGGGCGGCCTCGCCGTCCAGCGTGATCCGGCGCAGGTCGACGTAGTAGTCGGCCTCCTTGCCGGAGGAAAGGGTGACCTTGCCGTGCACGACGGCCTTGTCCTTGATCTGTGCCAGCAGGGCGTCGCGGTCGTTGCTCATGAGCGTTCAGTCTAGGCCCTGACGGCCTGCGGGGCGCTCGCGGCTAGCGCCGGCGCAGCGCCCTGACCAGCACCACGGCGCCGCCCAGCAGGGCCACCGAGCCGCCGATCACCCACGGCACCGCACTGCGGCCGCCCGCGCCCGGCACCACGATGCCACCGGCCTCGCCGCCCCAGCGGGACGCCGCCCGGGCCCGCGCGCTGCGGGCCGGCAGCGCCGGGGCGTACCGGCCGCGCGGCGGGGCGTGGTCCACCTCCTCGGCCGAACGGCCGACGATGCTGCGGCGGACCGGGCCGGAGAGCTCCGGCTCGTCCTCGTAGGCGAAGAGCGGCTCGACCGGGAGCTCCTCGGCGACCCCGTCCTGCGGACCGCCGGTGCCGGCCTCGGCGGCGTCGCCGTCGCCGCGCTCGTCGATGTCGTCCTCGCCGTCGTTGTCGTCGTCGGCGGCGGAGCCGGTGGGGAGGCCGAAACGCTCGGCATCGGCGTCGGAGAAGGCGATCAGGTCGGAGAGGTCGTCGTCCAGGTCGTCGCCGGGCTGGTCCTGGCGGTCCTCGATGAACACCACCTCGGCGTCCGTCCCGTCGTCCGTCCCGGCGTCGGCCTCGTCCGAGGGCTCCGACCCGGCCTCGTCCGCGGCCTCGTCGGCGAGCTCCTCCTCGCCGACGGCCGGGGCGTCCGGGGAGGTGAGCGCGAGGGCGAAGCGCTCCAGCAGACGGCGGCCGACGGCGTCGAGGGTCTCGGCGTCGAACTCGGTCAGCCGGCCGGTGGCGCTCAGGTCGCCGGTGAACCGGACCGTCGCGGTGCCGTCCTCGGCACCCTCCGCGACGCTCACCCGTACGGTGGCGGTCGCCTCGCCGCTGCCCCGGGCCTCCTCGCCCTCGGCCAGCACGGTCAGCACACCGCCCCGGCCCTCGATCAGCGACAGCACGCCCTTGTAGGTGATCGTGGAGCCGCCGATCCGCAGTTTCAGCCGCCCGCCGATCTCCTCGGCCGGCCCGGTCCCGACCGCCGCCGGCTCGGTGCTCAGACCCGGCACGCTCCGCGCCAGCAGCGCCGGATCCTGCAAGGCCTGCCGCACCAGCTCTGCGGACATCGGGACGACAACCTCATGCTCCATGCCACGGAGCCTACCGACTGGGCCCCGCCCGGTCCCCACCCACCACCGCCCGACTTTCCCCGGCCCGCCCCCGCCCGCCCGGGCTCCGGGGCGTGTCCCGCGCCCGTTCGCCCGGTCGGCCCGTCCGCTCCCGGCCCGGGGCCCCGGAGCCGCTTCGTGCGCGGCGCGGTGCACCGCTCGGACGTGGGCCCGACCGGTGCACCGCCGAGGTCGGCCGCCGGGTCAGCGCGGTGCCAGCAGGGTGAGGGGGGCCGGGGGGCGGGGTGGGCGGAGGGCGGTGAGGCGGGTGGTCGAGGTGCGGAGGGTGTCGGGGGTGAGGGCCCGGGGTGGTGGGGCGTCGGGGGCGAGGGTGAGCGGGGGCGGGGTGGCGGCGGCGAGCAGGAAGTCCTGGGCGGCGTCCGGCGGGCCCGGGCGGCAGCCGGCGGTGGCGCTGCCGTCGACCGCGTACGGGGCGGTCCGCAGCCCGACCGCGCGGAGGCCGGACTCGGTCTGCCAGAGGCCGTCCCCGCCGCCCCCGCCTTCCCCGCCGGCGCGGACGGCGATCCGGCCGCCGGGGGCCAGCAGCCGGGCGGCGAGGCCGTAGAACTCCTGGGAGTGGAACTTGACCGGGCCGCCGTCCGAGGGGGCGGGCAGGTCGGCGAGCACCACGTCGTACTCCTCGTCGGGTGCGCCGCGCAGCCAGGCCAGCGGGTCGGCGGCGGTGGTGCGGACCCTGGGGTCGTCCAGGGCGTGGCCGTCGAGGGCGGCGAGGCCGGGGTCGGTGCGGGCGAGCCGGGGGAGCGCCGGGTCGGCGTCGACGAGGCGGACGGAGCGGACGCCGCGGTGCCGCAGCACCTCCCGCAGGGCGAGGCCGTCACCGCCGCCGAGCAGCAGGACCCGGGCGTCGGGGCCGGCGGCCATGGCCGGGTGGACGAGGCCTTCGCTGCCCCGGTACTCGTCGGGCCCGCAGACCGCGAGCCGTCCGTCGAGGTAGAGCCGGAGCGGGCCCTCGGCGGGGCCGGTGAGCACGATCTCCTGGTACCGGCTGCGGGTGGCGTAGCGGACCTGGTCGCCGTAGAGGGCGTGCCGGGCGGCGCGTTCGATCGGGTCGGAGCCGACGGCGGCCGCGGCGAGCAGGGCGAGGACGAGGGCGCAGCCGGCCCAGAGCAGCCGTCGTATCCGGGGGGCGGGTTCCTCGCGGAAGAGCCAGAGCACCACGGCGGCCCCGGCGACGGCGTTGACCGCCCCGGTGAGCAGGGCGCCGTCGCCGGGGCCGAGCAGGGGGAGGATCAGGAACGGGAAGGCGAGGCCGCCGATCAGCGCGCCCACGTAGTCGGCGGCGAAGAGGTCGGCGACGGCGCGTCCGGCGTCCTCGCGCCGGATGCGTTGGATGAGGGTCATCAGCAGCGGGATCTCGGCGCCGATGAGGATGCCGATGAGGCAGGTGAGGATGACCATCGCGGCCTGGTAGCGGCCGATCCAGGCCCAGCAGGAGTACAGGGCGAGGACGGAGAGCCCGCCGGTGAGGGCGAGGGCGCACTCGACGAGGGCGAAGGCGGTCGCGGGCCGGCGGGTGAGCCGTTTGGCGAGCAGGGAGCCGAGGCCCATCGCGAAGACCATGACGGAGAGCACCACGGAGGTCTGGGTGACGGTGTCCCCGAGCAGGTAGTCGCCGAGTGCCACGAGTTCGAGCTCGTAGACGAGTCCGCAGGCCGCGCAGACGAACGCGGCCAGCAGGACGGTCAGCCGGGCGAGCCGGGGGCGGGAGCGCAGCCGGGAGCGACGGCGGGCGGGCAGGGGGGTGAGGCTTCGCCCGGGCCGGGGTGGGGTGCCGTCGTCGAGGTCCACTCGCGGGCGTGCGGGCGGACCGGCCGGATGGTTGATCACGAACAAACGCTAGGGGACGTGCGGGACGGATCGCTGCGCCCATCCGACGGACAGCGGGAGCCCTCGGATTGACGAATCGTTCCTGCGTACGATTCGTAGGCCTGTGCCGGGTGGCATATGACCGGTTCGGTGCTGCCGGACGGGCTGCTGGTGCCCGGCGGGTGGGCTGTCACGGCCCCGGCACCACCAGCGAGGAACGGGTGCAGACCAGCTGCCCCTCCTGCGGGTAGGCGTGCCAGGTCCGCCAGAGCAGCCGGTCGGTGCCGCCCTGGGTGACCAGGGCGGTGAAGGCGCTCGGGTCGCCCGGGAAGACCCCGGCGAGACCGCGCGGGTGCCCCTCGACCAGGGCCAGCAGCTCCTGGGCGCGGGCCGCGAAGTCGTGCGGGGGCAGGGCCTCGATGCGGGCGGCGAACTCGTACTCCCAGCCGCCGACCTGCTTGGCCACCCGGGCCGGCAGCGGGGTGCGGCGGCCGGGCATGCAGGCGACGGTCTCCAGGCAGTCTCCGGGGCCGGCCGAGATGACCACCTGGTGCGAGGCGCCCAGCAGCCGCAGCTGGAGGGTGCCGGGGGTTCCGGGGCGGCCGCCGTCGAGTCTCAGGTCGCGGACGGCGAGAGCGGGCAGCGGGTCGCCGCCGAGGCACCAGGCCAGGTCACCGGCGCGGGTGTCCGTGTAGGAGGTCTGCAGTGTGGTGAGCATGCTCGGCTCCGCGTTTCAGCTCCGTGCGCGCCCGCCGAGCAGCAGCGAGTAGGCCTAGGCGATGGCGAGGCTGTTCGTGGCTGTGCGGCCCTGGGCGCGGCCGACCGTGGAAGGAAGGATTCCGGCTGGAGATTCAGCAGCAGAGAAGCATGAATACGCCGGGTCCGTCGGTGATTTACCCATCTTTGTCAAGCATTCACCGTTTCGAGCACACCTGCTTCCCGGCTCTGATCGACCCGGTGTGCGACTCTGCACAGCGCGCGCCCCTGTCACCGGCCCGTGCGCCGTGTGCGCCGGTCGTGCGCTCTTCGCGCGCATCATGCGCCGCCGCCCGCCCCACGGGATGTGCGGGCGGGTCTCCGGGTGTGCCCGACAGGCTGTGAGGCCTGCCTGACGGGCAGCAAAGGAGCATGCCACCCAGGGGAGTTGGGGGTCGAATCAGCATGTTCGGCGGGCCAGAATTGGTCCCTGTCCAAGGGGGCGCGCAAAACGAAACGCGCGCCCCATGTGCGCAACGGGCCCCCGGAACCCTCCGCTCCCTTTGCAGAAACCGCTCTCCGGCGGGCTAGGCGGCGCCGCGCGGACCGGACGGGGCCGCCGAGCGGAGCCGTCGGCGGATCAACTCACGTGCGAGCAGGGCATGTTCATCGCACGGGCGGCTGCGGGGGGCACGCACGGGGGGCGGGAGGGCATTCCGCCGCCCGGCATTCCGCACTTCGTGCCCGGCTTCGTGCCCGGCTTCGTGCCCGGCTTCGTGCCCGGGTGGGACGTCGGCGGCTTCTTCCGGTTCTTCCGGATTCCGCACGGCACCAGATGCGCCGCCGACGTCGACCGGCGGTCGCTCAGAGCCGCCGCAGGCGGTCGACGGCCTCCTGGAGGACCTCGTCCTTCTTGCAGAAGGTGAACCGGACCAGGCTGCGCCCGGCGTCCGGGTCGTCGTAGAAGACGGCGTTGGGGATGGCGACGACGCCGCAGCGCTCCGGGAGGGCGCGGCAGAAGTCGATGCCGTCCTTCTCCCCGAGCGGGGTGATGTCGGTGGTGACGAAGTACGTGCCCTCGGGGGTGAAGGCGCGGAAGCCGGCCGCGGTGAGCCCGTCGAGCAGGAGGTCGCGCTTGCGGCGCAGGTCGGTGCGCAGGGTGTCGAAGTAGCCGTCGGGCAGGCGCAGGGCCTCGGCGACGGCGTACTGGAAGGGGCCGGCGCTGACGTAGGTGAGGTACTGCTTGGCGGTGCGCACGGCGGCGACCAGGGCGGGGCTCGCGGTGACCCAGCCGACCTTCCAGCCGGTGAAGGAGAAGGTCTTGCCGGCCGAGGAGATGGTGACGGTGCGCTCGCGCATGCCGGGGAGGGCGGCGAGGGGGTGGTGGGTGGCGCCGAAGACCAGGTGCTCGTACACCTCGTCGGTGATCACCAGGAGGTCGTGCTCGATCGCGAGGGCGGCGATGCCGGCCAGCTCCTCGGCGGTGAGGACGGTGCCGGTC
Organism: Kitasatospora sp. NPDC001309; assembly: GCF_042896295.1. NCBI lineage: Bacteria > Bacillati > Actinomycetota > Actinomycetes > Kitasatosporales > Streptomycetaceae > Kitasatospora > Kitasatospora sp. NPDC001309. The sequence continues at coordinate 259,059 of NZ_JBIAXC010000006.1, forward strand.
GGGTTGTGCGGGGTGTTGATCAGCAGCAGCCGGGTGCGCGGGTTGATCAGGGCGCGCAGTTCGTCCAGGTCGGGGCGGAAGTGCGGGGCCCGGAGGGTGAGCGGGCGGCGGACGGCTCCGGCCATGGCGATGCAGGCGGCGTAGGAGTCGTAGAAGGGTTCGAGGGCGATCACCTCGTCGCCGGGCTCCAGCAGGGCGAGCAGGGCGGCGGCGATGGCCTCGGTGGCTCCGGCGGTGACCAGGACCTCGGTGTCGGGGTCGTACGCGAGGCCGTGGAAGCGCTGCTGGTGCTCGGCGATGGCCTGCCGAAGCTCGGGGATGCCGGGGCCGGGCGGGTACTGGTTGCCGCGGCCCTCGCGCAGGGCCCGGACGGCCGCCTCGCGGACCTCCTCGGGCCCGTCGGTGTCGGGGAAGCCCTGGCCGAGGTTGATCGAGCCGGTGGCCGTGGCCAGGGCGGACATCTCGGCGAAGATCGTCGTCCCCATCCCGGCAAGTCGGCGGTTCAGCAGCGGCCTGGTACCCATCGGTGGCTCCTCACGGCTCGTCGTCAGGGCCATCCTGGGGCAGTCGGGGGCCGGGGACAAGGATGGCCCGGCGGCCGGGAGGCGCGGGGAGGGTACGGGAACGGCCCGGCCCCCGGCGTCTGCCGGGGGCCGGGCCGCAGGGGTGTGTGCCGGGGCCTCGGTCAGGCCTCCTCGCCGCCCTCGCTGTCGCCGTCCTCGCCCTCGATCTCGTTCTGCAGGCCGAGGCGCTCGACGATCCACTGCTCGAAGCCGACCGCGGCCTGGGTCCAGTTCGCGGTGGTGGTGACGAAGTAGTCCAGGTTGACGCCGTTGCCGACGATCATCTGGACCTCGCCGATCAGGCGGACCACGCCGTCCTCGTGGGTGTGGGTGTACACCTTGGGCCAGAGGGTCTCGCGGTTCCACTCGTCGATCAGGTCGAGGATCTCGCCCTTCTTCTCCAGCGGGTACGCGCGGTCGTAGAAGGCACGGACCGCGAAGAGCTCCTTCTGCTCGCCGCGGAACATGTAGTAGACGCGGAAACCCTCCCAGGGGGCGGTGAGGTCGCCCTCCTCGTCCACGACGTGCTTGAGCTGCATCTGGTCGAGCAGCTGGGCGACCAGGGCCTGGTCCGGGACGACGATCGGCGGAGGGCCGGCCGGTCGGCCACCCTGGCCACCGGGCTGGCCGCCCTGGGGCACGCCGAACGACGGGATGGACGACGGGTCGATGCTCATGGGGGGTCCCTCTTCCTCAGTGCACGTGGTGGCCGGCAATGAGAGGCCGCCCTTTCCACCTCCCATCCTGCCTCATCCGGGGCTCCGCTCACAGGGGCGGCGGGGGCGCGTCGATCTTCGTCCCGGGGGGTCCGGGGGCCTCCGTCACGCACGGTGCCCGGGGTGCGGCGGCCTCGTCGCACGCCCGGCGCGCGCGTGAGCCAAGTCACGCGCCCGGCGCCCGGGTTCGCCTGCCGTACGCGCCGGATGCGGTTAGCGTGCGACGGAACTGGCCCGGGGCAAAGGCCTTTCCTCCCGGGCGAGTTGAGATGTTTTGGACCGAAGGGGGAGCGGGGATGGAGCGTACGGTGACGGGGGAGGGCGCCTCGCTCGGGGCGTTGCTGCGGAACATCCGGCTGGACCGGGGGATGACGCAGGAGCAGTTGGGGGAGGCCTCGGGGCTGAGCGTGCGGTCGATCCGCGACCTGGAGCGGGGGGTGTCCTGCCCGCGGGTGTCCACCCTGCGGCTGCTCACCCAGACCTGGAGCCTCCCGGAGTCCCAGGGCGCCGAGCTGCACCGGATGGCCCGCGCCTGGCGGGACCGCACGCGGCGGGAGCAGCGGGCCCCGGGGACCGAGCGGGTGCCGGGGTACTGAGCGGGTGCCGGGGTGCCGGGGTACTGGGCGGGTGCCCGGCGGCCGCCCCCTCGCGCGGGCGGGGGGACGGCCGTGGGCCGGCGGTGCCGGTGACGGGCGGGGCCGGCGGTTACTTCTCCAGCGGGCCCCGGCCGCGGACGGTGAGCCGGTCGCCCTCCTCGTCCCGCTCGACCAGGACGGTGTCCCCGTCGTGCACCTGGCCGGAGAGGATCGCCCGGGCGAGCTGGTCGCCGATCGCGGACTGCACCAGCCGGCGCAGCGGGCGGGCACCGTACGCCGGGTCGTACCCGGTGAGCGCCAGCCAGTCGCGGGCCGCCGCGGAGACCTCCAGGGTGAGCCGCCGCTCGCGCAGCCGCTCGGCGAGGCGGGCGACCTGGAGGTCGACGATCCGGCTGAGCTCGGCGGTGCCCAGCGGGTCGAAGACCACGATGTCGTCCAGCCGGTTGAGGAACTCCGGCTTGAACGCGGCCCGGACGGCGTCCAGCACCAGGGCCTTCTTCCGGTCCTCCGGGGTGGCCGGGTCGACGAGGTGGTGCGAGCCCAGGTTGGAGGTGAGGATCAGGATCGCGTTGCGGAAGTCCACCGTGCGGCCCTGGCCGTCGGTGAGCCGGCCGTCGTCCAGCACCTGGAGCAGCACGTCGAAGACCTCGGGGTGGGCCTTCTCCACCTCGTCCAGCAGCACCACGCTGTACGGGCGGCGGCGGACCGCCTCGGTGAGCTGGCCGCCCTCCTCGTAGCCGACGTACCCGGGCGGGGCGCCGACCAGGCGGGAGACCGAGTGCTTCTCGCCGTACTCGCTCATGTCGATCCGGACCATCGCCCGCTCGTCGTCGAAGAGGAAGTCGGCCAGGGCCTTGGCGAGTTCGGTCTTGCCGACGCCCGTCGGGCCGAGGAACAGGAAGGATCCGGTCGGGCGGTCCGGGTCGGCGATGCCCGAGCGGGTGCGCCGCACCGCGTCCGAGACGGCCTGCACCGCCTCCGCCTGGCCGATCAGGCGCCGGCCCAACTCCTCCTCCATGCGCAGGAGTTTGGCGCTCTCGCCCTCCAGCAGCCGGCCGGCCGGGATGCCCGTCCAGGAGGCGACCACGTCGGCCACGTCGTCCGGGCCGACCTCCTCCTTGACCATCGAGGCTGAGGCGTCCTGGTCCGCGGCGCGTTCCTGGGCCTCGGTGAGCTCGGTCTCGGCGGCCGGGATCTCGGCGTACATCAGCTTGGACGCCCGCTCGAAGTCCCCGTCGCGCTGGGCCCGTTCGAGCGCGCCGTGCAGGCCCTCCAGCCGCTCCTTGAGCTCGCCGACCCGGTTGAGGCTCTTCTTCTCCTGCTCCCAGCGCGCCGTCAGCACGCTCAACTGCTCGTTCTTGTCGGCGAGATCGCGCCGCAGCCGGGCGAGGCGGTCGACCGAGGCCGGGTCCGACTCCTTCTCCAGGGCCAGCTCCTCCATCCGCAACCGGTCGACGGAGCGCTGGAGTTCGTCGATCTCGACCGGGGAGGAGTCGATCTCCATCCGGAGCCGGGAGGCCGCCTCGTCGACCAGGTCGATCGCCTTGTCGGGCAGGAAGCGGGAGGTGATGTAGCGGTTGGACAGGGTGGCCGCGGCGACCAGGGCGGCGTCCGAGATCTGCACCTTGTGGTGCGCCTCGTACCGGCCCTTGAGGCCGCGCAGGATGGCGATCGAGTCCTCGACGCTGGGCTCGCCGACCAGCACCTGCTGGAAGCGGCGCTCCAGGGCCGGGTCCTTCTCGATCCGCTCGCGGTACTCGTCCAGCGTGGTGGCGCCGACCATCCGCAGCTCGCCGCGGGCCAGCATCGGCTTGAGCATGTTGCCCGCGTCCATCGCGGAGTCGCCGCCGGCGCCCGCGCCGACCATGGTGTGCAGCTCGTCGATGAACGTGACGACCTGGCCGTCGGAGGACTTGATGTCGTTCAGGACGGCCTTCAAGCGCTCCTCGAACTCGCCGCGGAACTTGGCGCCGGCCACCATCGCGCTGAGGTCCAGCGAGACCAGCCGCTTGCCGCGCAGCGACTCCGGTACGTCACCGGCCACGATCCGCTGGGCCAGGCCCTCGACCACGGCCGTCTTGCCGACGCCGGGCTCGCCGATCAGCACCGGGTTGTTCTTCGTCCGGCGGGAGAGCACCTGGACCACCCGGCGGATCTCGTGGTCCCGGCCGATCACCGGGTCGAGCTTGCCGTCCCGGGCGGCCTGGGTGAGGTCGGTGCCGTACTTCTCCAGGGCCTTGTAGGTGCCCTCCGGATCCGGCGACGTCACCCGGCCGCTGCCGCGGACGTCCTTGAAGGCGGCGAGCAGCGCCTTGGGCGTCGCGCCCTGCTGCGCCAGCAGCTCGGCGACCGCCCCGCCCTCGGCGGCCAGGCCGACCAGCAGGTGCTCGGTGGAGACGTACTGGTCGTCCAGGTCGTCCGCGCGCCGGCCGGCCTCGGTGAGCACGGCCAGGGTGTCCCGGGCCAGCTGCGGGGCGGAGACCGTCGAGCCCGTCGCGCTGGGCAGTGCCGTCAGCTGGCGGCGCGCCTCGGCGTCGACCCGGCCGGGGGCCGCCCCGACCGCCTCCAGCAGGGGCCGGGCGATGCCCTCGGGCTGCTCCAGCAGGGCGATCAGGATGTGCACCGGCCTGACGTCCGGGTTGCCTGCGCCGCCCGCCTGCCGGATCGCGGCGGACAGGGCGTCCTGGGTCTTGGTGGTGAACTTGCTGGCGTCCACTGCTGGGGGATCCTCCCTCGTCGTCCTTCACTGCTGCTGGGTACAGCATGCACTAAGTTGAGTGTACTCCGCTCAACTTTCGAGCGAAGGCTTCTCGCGGAGCCGGAGCCGGAGCCGGTGTGCCGGGGTTCGGGCCTGGGCCGAGGCCCGGGGGCCCTGCGGGGCTCAGCCCTTCCGCCGCAGGTGCTGGCGGACGCTGCGCCGGGTCAGGCCCAGCAGCTCCCGGGCCGGCCCGCCCGGCCGCTGCCCGGCCGGCCACACCGCGCGCAGCGGCCGCCGCAGGTCCAGCTCCTCCGCCAGCGGCACCTCGACCAGCCGCCGGGTGGCCAGCTCCTCCACCACCGCCAGCTCGCTCAGGCAGACCGGCCCCGCCCCGGTCATCGCCGCCCCCTTCAACGCCGTGGACGAGGCCAGCTCCATCCGGGGCTGCACGGCGCCCCCGTACGGTGCCAGCGCCGCCTCCAGCACCTCCCGGGTGCCCGAGCCGGGCTCGCGCAGCACCAGCGGGGTGGCCGCCAGCTCCGCCCCGGTCAGCGGCGTGCGGCGACGCGCCCAGCGGTGGCCGGGCGCCACCACGACCACCAGCCGGTCCGCCGCCACCACCGCGCCGGCCAGTCCGGGCGGGGTGGTCGGACCCTCGACGAAGCCGAGGTCGGCGTCCCCGGCCAGCACGTGCCCGGCGACCTCCGCCGAGTTCGCCGTCCGCAGTGTCACCGCCGTCCCCGGACTGGCCTCGGACAGTGCCAGCAGCCAGCCCGGCATCAGGTACTCGGCGACGGTCAGACTGGCCACCACCCGCAGCTTGGCGTCCCGCCGTTCGCGCAGCGCGTCGATCCCGGCGTCCAGTGCCTGCGCCGCCTCCACCACCTGGCGGGCCCACTCGACCACCAGCCGCCCCGCCTGGGTCGGCCGGCTGCCCCGGGGCGAGCGCTCCAGCAGCGGGACGCCGATCTGCCGCTCCATGCCCTTGATCCGGGCGCTCGCGGTCGGCTGGCTCACGCCCAGCTCGGCCGCGGCCCGGCCGACGCTGCCCAGCCGGGCCACCGCGAGCAGCAGTTCCAGGGCGCCCAGTTCGGGGACGTGCGGAGAGAGGGGCATAGGTTCAGGCTATGCCCTCATAGAACCCGCGGCGCTACCGGCGGCCGGGCCGCTCGGCGACGGTGGAACCATGTCCACCTCGGCCGATGTCCGCCCGCTCACCAGCCCCGCCGCTCCTGCCCGCTCCTCCGAGCAGCCCCGGCCGTCCCGTCCCCTCCGCCCTTCCGGGCCCTCCCGCGACTCCCACGGCTCCCACGGCTCCCGGTTCTCCCCGCTCTCCCGGCTCTCCCGCCTCGACCTGGCCCAGCTCGGCCCCAACTGGTACGCCGCCGTGATGGGCACCGCGATCGTGGCCAACGGCGCCGCCGCCCTGCCGGTCCAGCTGCCCGGGCTGATCGGCTTCGGCGAGGTGATGTGGGCGCTCGGCGTGACGGCCCTGGTGCTGCTGGCCGGCGCCCGCCTGGTGCACCTCACCCGGCACCGCGAGGCGGCCCGCGCCCAGCTGCTGGACAACCCGGCCACCGCCGTCTTCTACGGCTGCCCGCCGATGGCCCTGCTGGCGGTCGGCCTCGGCACCCTGCTGCTCGGCTCCCGGGTCATCGGCACCGGGCCCGCCGTCGCCCTGGACGCCGTGCTGTGGGGTGTCGGCACGCTCTACGCGCTGACCGTCGCGGCCGGCATCCCGTACCTGATGATCACCCGGCACCGGGTGTCCGCCCTGGAGGCCAACCCGACCTGGCTGCTGCCCGTGGTCGCCCCGCTGGTCGCCTCCGCCTGCGGCCCGGCCCTCGTCCCCCACCTGCCCGCCGGAACGCCGCAGGAGGCCATGCTGTACGGCTGCTGGGCGCTGTTCGGGATCGGCCTGCTGGCCACCCTGGTGCTGCTGCCCGTGGTCTTCACCGGCCTGTTCCACAGCAAGCTGCCCACCCTGGTGCTCACCCCCGCGCTGTTCCTGGTGCTCGGCCCGCTCGGCCAGTCCGTCACCGCGATCCACCAGCTCGCCGACGCGGCCCGCCCGGTGCTGCCCGCGCTGGCGCCCGTCCTGCTGCCGCTGGCCGAGCTGTACGGGGTCGCCGTGATCGGCGTCGCGATGCTCTGGCTGGCCGTCGCGCTGACCGCCAACCTGCGCGCCCGGCGGGCCGGGATGCCGTTCGCGATGACCTGGTGGGCGTTCACCTTCCCGGTCGGCACCTGCGTCACCGGCGCCGCCGCGCTCGCCCGGCACACCGGCTTCGGCGGCTTCACCGGGCTCTCCGTCGGGCTCTACCTGCTGCTCGGCACCGCCTGGGCGCTCGCCGCGACCGGCACGGCCACCGGGCTGCTGCGCGGACGGCTGCTGGCGCGCTGAGCCGGGGCGGCGGGGCGGGGTGCGGTCTGCCGGTCTGCCGGTGGGTCGGTCTGCCGGTCTGCCGCTAGCCCGGTCGGCCGCAGTGCGGGCTGAGCTGCGACGACCCGCACGGCGGCCGCCGCACTCAGGAGCACGCCGCCGTTGCAGGAACGCGCAGCTGCACGATGGCGGTGCCCGGCCGACCGCCGCGCGCCGCCCGTACCCCCCGCTGGCCTCGGCCTTTACCGGAATCCCCGCCCCCGCCCGCGGCCCCGCGCCCGCTGCGGGATGCAGATAGCTGCAATTGCGTGAACCTGCACTCGGGCGGCACTTGTTCACCGGCCGTCACACTGTGAAGGTGGAGGTACGCCAGGTCGTCCGGGCACCGCAGTCCGATGGTGGCGACCAGCTCTTCAGAACTGACCACGCGGGCAACGTCCCGCACGCGTGGAACGGGGGGGAAGAGCCCCGGCCGGGATCCATGTGTGGTGATGGAGCCCGAACCGGTACCGGCGAGGCGTTGCTGCTCCGCCTCGACGGAATCGCCCTGACCTGGCGTACCGATGGCGGCCCCCGGGACCCCGTGTGCGACGGCACCCGGACCCGGGGGCCCGCCGTCCGACCGGTAGCGTGAGACGCCCGGCCACCGGTGCCCGCGGACCGCGCAACCCGCGGCCCCGCGCGTACGGACCGGGACAGCAAGGGGAGAGGCGTCCGGCAGGGAGAGTACGACGTGACGGCGGAACCGGCGGTCGCGCCGCACCAGGCGGTACCCGAGGGCGAGGAGCCCGACGAGGCCGCCCGACAGCTCTACCTCGCGGTCATCGCCGAAGGCGGCCGCATCCCGTTCGCCGACGTCACCGACGCCGACCGGGCCGCGCTGCGGCAACTCCTCGACATCGGCCTGGTCATGGTCAACCGGATGGACCGCTGCTACACCGCCGTCAGCCCGCGCTCCGTCAGCGACCGGGTCGGCGCCGAACTCCGCAGCGAGGCAACCCGGTTGCTGGTCCGCGCCGAGAACCTCCCCGGCGCCCTCGACGGCCTCACCCGCGCCTACGACGCGATGCCCCGCCCGTCCGGCACCTCCGGCGGCGCGGTCTACGTCGAGGGCCACGTCCACATCCGCCAGCGGATCTCCCAACTGGTCTCCGACTGCCGCTCCGAGGTCCTCACCGCCCAACCCGGCCACCGCCCCGCCGACACCCTCCAGGTCGCCCTCGCCCAGGACGTCCAACTCCTCCAGCGCGGCTGCTCCCTGCGCACCGTCTACCAGCCCGTCGCCCTCGTCGAACCGGCCGCCCTCGCCTACGCCGAGAAGGTCACCCGGCACGGCTCGCAGATCCGCGTCCTCGACGAACCCTTCCAGCGCCTGATCGTCTTCGACCGCAGCGTCGCCGTCATCTCCGCCAACGACGACAACAGCACCGCCGCGTTCATCAGCGACCCGGCCACCCTCGCCTTCCTGATCGGCGGCTTCGAACGCGACTGGGCCCGCGCCGACACCGCCGAGGCCGCCGCCGCCCTCGGCCAGGGCCCCGCCCGCACCATCCCCGACCGGGTCGGCCGCCTGCTCGCCCGCGGCCTCACCCAGCGCGCCGTCGCCACCCGCCTCGGCCTCAGCGAACGCACCGTCGCCGGCCACATCTCCCGCCTGCGCGACCGGTACGGCGCCCAGACCCTCTTCCAGCTCGGCTGGCTGATGAGAGGCGCCCGCGATGACCGATGAGCCCGGCCCGGCCGAGCGCGCCCTCTACCTCGACGTCGTCCGCGCCGGCGGCCGGCTGCGCCCCGAGGACCTCGCCCCCGCCGACCGCGCCACCGTCGCGGCCCTCGTCGCCCGCGGACTCCTCACCCCGACCGCCACCGGCTACACCGCCGCCAACCCGCGCGCCCTCGGCGACCGGCTCGGCACCGAACTCCGCCTCCGGGCCACCCGCCTGCTGGTGCACGCCGAGCGGCTGCCGGGGACCCTCCAGCCGCTCTCCCAGGCCTACGAGGCGCTCCACCGGCCGTCCGGGTCCGGGGAGGAGGGGGCCGGCGACGCTGCCCGGCCCGACGGCGGCGGGGGCGTGGGCGTGGGCGGGGCCGGTGTGGGCGGGGCCGGTGTGGGTGCCGCCGCCGTCCGCCAGTGCATCTCCGAACTCATCGCCGAGTGCCAGGAGGAGTTCCTCGCCGCCCGACCCGGCCACCACTCCGCCGAGGCCCTCCAGACCAGCCTCGCCCAGGACCTCGCCCTGCTCCGGCGCGGCTGCTCGATGCGCACCCTCCACCAGCCCGGCGCCCTCGACGACCCCGCCACCCTGCGCCAGGTCGCCCTCCGCAGCGGCGAGGGCGCCGAGGCCCGGGTGCTCGCCGAACCGTACGAACGGGTGCTGGTCTTCGACCGCTCGGTGGCCGTCATCCCCGCCGTCGAGGACCGCAACCGCGCCACCGTCGTCACCGACCGCACCACCGTCGCCTACCTGGTCGCCCAGTTCGAACGCGACTGGACCCGCGCCACCCCCGCCGACCGCAACCTCGGCGCCCCCCACCCCACCACCGTCCGCATCGGCCGCCTGCTCGCCCGCGGCCTCACCCAGCGCGCCGTCGCCACCCGCCTCGGCCTCAGCGAACGCACCGTCGCCGGCCACATCGCCCGCCTCCGCGAGCGCTACGGCGCCCAGACCCTCTTCCACCTCGGCTGGTACCTCCGCGGGGAACGCCATGGCTGACCCCACCACCCTCCTCGCCGCCACCCTCCCGGACGCCGCCGCCCGCGCCCTCTACCTCGCCGTCCTGCGCGAGGGCGGCCGCATCCGCGCCGAGGAGGTCGGCGCGGGTGACCGGGAAGCACTCGGACGGCTGGTGGAACTGGGGCTGCTGGTACCGCAGTTGCTGGACGGGTGCTACAGCGCCGTCGACCCGCGCGCGGCCACCGAGCGGATCGGCAGCGAGATCCGCCGACAGAGCATTCGCCTGCTCGCGGAAGCAGAGCAACTCCCCGAGCTGATGGGCGAACTCACCCAGGCCTACGACACCAGCCCGAAGCGGCGGAGCGACTCGACCGGGGTGCGCTACGTCACCGGGCTGGAGGAGATCCGTTACGAAATCGACCGATTGACCGAGGAGTTGCCCGGAGACGGCATGTCGGCCCAGCCCGGCGGCCCCCGCCCGGCCAACGAGATACCGGACTCGCTACGGCACGCCCGCCGCTTCCACGAACGCGGCGGCACCGTGCGCTCCCTCTACGAGGTCTCGGCCAAGTACGACCCGCCGACCGTGCGCTTCGCCGCCCAGGTGTCCCAGCTGGGCGCCACCATCCGAGTCCTCGCCGTACCGTTCAGGCGCTTCCTGGTCTTCGCCCGCACCGTCGCCATCATTCCCGCCGCCGCCGACTACAGCACCGCCGCCGTGGTCGACGACCCCGCGACGGTCGCCTTCGTGGTCGATACCTTCGAGACGCTCTGGCAGCAGGCCGAAGGCGTCAACTGGGACGCACTGGACGACGGTTCCCTCGACTCCGCCGTCCATGAGCAGGTGGGCCGTCTGCTGGCCCGAGGGCTCACCCAGCGCGCCATCGCCACCCGCCTGGGCCTGAGCGAGCGCACGGTGGCCGGTCACATCGCCCGCCTGCGCGAGCTGTACGACGCCGAGACGCTGTTCCAGCTCGGCTGGCAGATGCGGGGTGAACGGCCATGACCGACCAGGGCATCGCCCTCCCGGACACCGCCGCCCGCGCCCTCTACCTCGCCGTCCTGCGCGAAGGTGGCCGCATCCGCGCCGCCGAGGTCGGCGCGGGCGACCGGGAGGCACTCGGGCGGCTGGTGGAACTGGGTCTGCTGGTACCGCAGTTGGTCGACAACTCGTACAGTGCCGTCGACCCCCGGGCGGTCGCCGAACGCATCGGCGCCGACATCCGCAGGGCCGGCGCCCGGCTCCTTGCCGAGGCCGACCAGGTCCCCGAGCAGCTGCGCGACCTCACCCGTGCCTACGACACCGCACCACGCCGGGAGCCGGGCCTGGGCCGGGCCCGGGTCGTCACCGGCAAGGCCGAGATCCGGCACGAAGTCGCGCAACTGACCCAGGAGTTCGCCAGCGAAGCCCTGAGCGCCCAGCCCGGCGCCGCGCGCGACGCCGGCCAGCTCGCCGAATCCCTCGCCCGCACCCGCCGCTACCTCGAACGCGGCGGTGCCATCCGATGTCTGTTCGAGCTCGGTGCCCGCACCGACCCCGGGGCCGTGACGTACGCAGCGGCAGCCACCGCACCGGGCTGCGCGATCCGGGTGCTCGACCGCCCGTTCAAGCGCTTCCTGGTCTTCGACCGGACCGTTGCCGTCATCCCCGCAGAGTCTGACCTCAGCAGCGCCGCCGTGGTCGACGACCCGGCGACGGTGGCCTTCATCGTCGAGGCCTTCGAACAGCTGTGGCAGCGGTCCGACAGTGTCGACTGGGCGTCCCTGGACGGCGGCGCACCGGAATCGGACCTCCGTGACCAGATCGCCCGCCTGCTCACCCAGGGCCTCACCCAACGCTCGATCGCCACCCGCCTGGGCCTCAGCGAGCGCACCGTGGCCGGTCACATCGCCCGCCTGCGCGAGCTGTACGACGCCGACACGCTGTTCCAACTCGGCTGGCAGATGCGGGGAGTCCGTGATGCCTGAGCCGGTACTCGACCTGCCCGATGCCGCCCGCGAGCTCTACCGCGCGATCCTGGAGGACGGCGGGCGGCTCCGGATCGCCGACATCCCGGGGGAGGCCGCCGACACCGTTCAGACCCTGTTGGAAACCGGCCTGTTGAAGCTGTACGCCTCGGACGGCGTGCTCAGCGCGGTCAATCCGCGCACGGTCACCACGCGGATCGCGGCCGAGTTGCGGGCGGCCGGTACCCGCATGCTGGTCCAGGCGGAGGAAGTGCCCGACCTCCTCGACGACCTGGCCGCCGCCTACGACAGTGCTCCGCGACGCCACGACGGCGCCGGGGCCACCCAGATCGTCCACGGACACGCGAACATCCGGCACCGGGTCTCCCAACTCGTAGAAGAGCTGGGCAACGAGGCCCTGTCCCTGCGCCCGGGAGGTGCCAGGCCGGCCGAGGCCGCGGACGACATCGTGGCGCACGCCCGCCGCTACGCCGAGGCGGGCGGCACACTGCGCACGATCTACGAGGTCGCGGCCCGGCTCGACGGCCCGACGGTTCGGATCGCCGCGCGACTGACGGAGGCCGGCTGCCACATCCGGGTCCTGCCCGTCCCGTTCCGACAGCTGATGATCCTCGACCGGACCGTGGCGGTGATCCCCGCCGCCCCGGACGACAGCAGTGCGGCCTTCATCGAGGACCCGGCCGTGGTCGACTTCCTGGTGCGGGACTTCGAGACGCACTGGCAACAGGCCGAAGGCGTCAACTGGGCCGCCCTCGCGGACGGTTCCACCGAAGCCGCCGCCCACGAACAGGTCGGCCGTCTGCTCGCCCGAGGGCTGACCCAGCGTGCCATCGCCACCCGCCTGGGCCTGAGCGAGCGCACGGTGGCCGGCCACATCGCCCGCCTCCGTGAGTCGTACGACGCCGAGACGCTGTTCCAGCTCGGCTGGCAGATGAGGGGAGCCCGCAGTGCCTGACCCGGACCTGCCGGACGCCACCGCCCGTGAGCTCTACCGCGCGATCCTGGCCGAGGGCGGCCGGATCCGCATCGGCGAGGTCCGCCCCGAGGACGAGGCCGCCGTCCGGCAGCTCGCCGACCTCGGCCTGCTCGTCCTCCGCACCGCCGACGGCACCTACAGCGCGGTGAACCCGCGTGCCGTCGGCGAGCGCATCGGTGCGGACCTGCGGGAGGAGAGTGCCCGTCTCCTCGCCCGCGCCGCGGCCGTCCCGGACCTGCTGGACGACCTGACCCAGGCCTACGACACCGCGCCCCGTCGCGCCGACCCGGTCGGCGGGGTCCGGCGGGTGGTCGGCATGCCGGAGATCCGGCACCTGATCTCGCAGCTGGTCAAGGACTACCCGCACGAGGTCCTCGCAGCTCAGCCCGGCGGACCCCGGCCCCACGACCACATGCAGGACACGCTCGACCACAGCCGCCGCTACGTCGAAGCGGGCGGGGCGATGTTCACCGTCTTCGAACCGTCGGCCTGCACCGATCCACGGACGGTCCGGTACGCGCTGCACTCCACCCAGGTCGGTGCCCCGATCCGGCTGCTGGAGGGGCCCTTCACCAAGACGCTGATCTTCGATCGCACCGTCGCCATGATCCCGGCCACCCCCGACCACACGGTCGCCGCCGTCGTCGAGGACGCCGCGATGGTCGCCTACCTGGTCGGGGTCTTCGAGCAGCAGTGGCAGCAGGCCCAGGCCGTGGACTGGGAGTCACTCGCAGCCGGCTCCGCCCCGGTAGCCCACGAGCAGGTTGGCCGCCTGCTCGCCCGAGGCCTGACCCAGCGCGCCATCGCCACCCGCATGGGCCTGAGCGAGCGCACGGTGGCCGGTCACATCGCGCGCCTGCGGGAGCTGTACGACGCCGAGACGCTGTTCCAGCTCGGCTGGCAGATGCGGGGAGCCCGCGATGCCTGAGCCGGTACTCGACCTGCCCGACGGCGCCGCCCGTGAGCTCTACCGGGCGATCCTGGCCGAGGGCGGCCGGATTCGCGTCGGGGAGATCCGCCCCGAGGACGACGCTGCCGTGAAGCAGCTCGCCGACCTCGGCCTGCTCGTCCTCCGCGCTGCGGACGGGTCCTACAGCGCGGTGAACCCCCGCTCCGTCGGCGAGCGCATCGGTGCGGACCTGCGGGAGGAGAGCGCCCGTCTCCTCGCCCGCGCCGCCGCCGTCCCTGACCTGCTGGACGACCTGACCCAGGCCTACGACGTGGCTCCTCGCCGGATGGACCCGGTCGGCGGAGTCCGGAGGATGGCCGGCATGCAGGAGATCCGGCACCTGATCTCACAGCTGGTCAAGGACTACCCGCACGAGGCGTTGTGCGCCCAGCCCGGCGGGGCTCGCCCGCCGGAGCACATGAATGACTCCTTGAAGCAGAGCCGGCGCTACATCGAAGCGGGTGGATCCATCCGCACCACCTTCGAGCCCTCGGTCTGCTCCGATCCGCCGACCGTCGGGTTCGCGCTGGAGTCGACCCGGATCGGCGCTCCGATCCGGGTGTTGGAGGGCACGTTCACCCGGACCCTGATCTTCGACCGCACGGTGGCCATGATTCCTGCGGCTTCCGACAACACGGTCGTCGCCGTGGTGGACGACCCCGCGATGGTCGCCTACCTGGTCGGGGTCTTCGAGCAGCAGTGGGCTCAGGCACTGGCCGTCGACTGGGCGTCACTGGCAGCGGGCAGTTCGCCGGCCACCTACGAGCAGGTGGGTCGCCTGCTCGCCAGGGGTCTCACACAGCGGGCGATCGCCAGTCGCATGGGCCTGAGCGAGCGCACGGTGGCCGGTCACATCGCCCGGCTGCGTGAGGTGTACGACGCCGAGACGCTGTTCCAGCTCGGCTGGCAGATGCGGGGAGCCCGGACGGGGGAGTCCGGTGGGTGAGCCCTGCTCAGCCGGTGGCGGCGCCGGTCGGCCAGTAGCCGGGGACGGAGGTCTGCTGCTGCCGGGGGACGTTGAAGCGGTCGCCGGGGGCGGTCCAGAAACCCTCGCGGAGGGAGAGCGCCATGCCGGCCCAGTCGAGGGCGGTCTCCACGGTGTGGTGGAGGGCCTCCTGGGACCAGGTGTCGTCGAAGACCAGCGGCAGGACGGGGGCGACCTGCTCGATGGTGGCGATCAGCGGGTTGTGGGTGATGGCCTCGTCGACGAGAAGGACGATCGGCTTCCGCAGCGCCGACGCCCAACCGAGTTCGAGGCTGACACCGGCCGAGAGCGGGGCGCCGACGTAGGCGAACACCAGGTCCGCGGACTGGAGCGCCCGGAAGTCGGAGGGGACGCGGGGCTCGGGTGCCCGGCCGGCGACGGTCCAGGCATCGCTGTGGTGCGCGCTGTACACGGCGGCACCGCTGCGCAGGAGGGTGGTGCGGAGCGTCGTCAGCCGCGTCCGGCTGGCGAGCGTCACCACGCTGTCCGCGGGGCCGGTCAGCCGCATCAGCGGCGCGGCCAGGAACACACGTGCACGCCGACCCTCAGGGGCCTGGCTGTCGTTGTGACGCAGGTAGGGCTCGGTCATGTCGACTCCGGGGGATTGCCTTAAGGCCTATCGGCACGCCGACTGGCGGGAACATGGGCTGCTCAGGCTTTGGGCTTGTCTTGTGTGGTGAGGTACTGGTCGCTCGTTTGAATGGGCATTGCCAAGTTTGCCAGGCTTGCTGAGACCATCGAGAGCGAACTGATCGTCCATCGATCCGGCCCGTCGCGTCCAGGGTTGCCCTGTGTCATCTGGCTGCCTGGCAGGGAGATGACGCAGCTGACTCTGTGGGTGAGCTTGGCAGCTACGAGTGTTATGCGGCAGCATGTGGACGATAGTGCTTCTCTTGCTGATTCGTTCGATACAAGACGGAAGGGGTGGGCGCATGTCTCGCATGTACCGATTTGTCCGTAGGGCGCTGCTGCCTCTGGCCATTGGTGCGGCTGCTCTGGTGGGTGTGTATCTCACGGCAGTTGATGCTGATGCCCCGCCCGCGTCTGTGTCGGCGGCTGTTTCTGTTGCTGACGACCTGGGGTGGTCCTGACGATCGTCTTGGCGGTTCCGTTTTGAGTGGGCGCCAGGGCAGGAGCGGCGAAGCCGCGTTGGGCCGGGACTTCGGAAAGGCCCACTGCAAGGCGTCGGCCTTACTGGGGTGGCACCTCTGAAGCTCTGGCGAGGGCGTATCCGAGCTGGAACAGGGAGTCGACGTTGTACTCCTCCCTCATCTCCGCGATGTGTCGAGCCAGCGTGCGCTCGCTGATGCCCAACCGCCTTGCTATGACTCGGTGATTGGTGCCGGCAAGAAGTAGGTCGATGACCGTCTGGCGCAGACGGGACACCACCTGCTGGGGTACGGCCCGGTCTCCATCGAAATCAAGTGCCCGGTTCCAGCTTGGTTCGAACACTGCCTCGGCGAGATAGTTGGCAATGGTTGGCTCAAATATAAAGGCGGCCGAGGTCATGTCGTCTGCGATTGGAATGACCGCAATTCGCCGATCTATGACAATCAAGCGAATATAGGGTTCGTCCAGAGTCCGGTACTGTCCGCCGGCCTTGGCGAGTTTCGCCACGTAGTCCCGTGTTGGCTGGTGGTAGCGGGTGCTGGCGTGGTAGATCGTGCGCATTGTCGTTCCACGGTGCAGCGTTTCCAGGTCTCGCTCGATCATGGCGTCGAGGAGCTCTGGCGGTCGCGGTCCTCCTGGCTGGAGCGCCAGTGCCTCTTCCATTCCGGCGGAAATGCACTGGCCTAGGCGCTGATTGATGAGAACCTTTCCATGGATGTATTCGATCGAGCCGCCCGTCTGGCGCTGGGAATGGAATTCATTGGAGAGCTCTTGGAGCTCAAGTGGCAGTGAAACGGCGCGTGACAGCAAGTCCAGCGCTTGCCTTTGCCAGGTGTTGCTGATGCGATCGGCGAGTTGAGCGGGATCAACTGCAACGAGGATGCCGGGCTCGTCCGAATCGGGGACAAGCAGTCCTATGTCGATCAACTCGGCCAGCGGATTGCCGCTCTCGGGGTAATGAGCATTGCTGGGAAAACGCCCACCATTTTGGACAATCTCCAGGTACGCGGTGCGCGCTTCTGCCGAGAGGGCGTGTGGCCCACCTTGGGTGGAAGCCGCGTGGGCTCGTCCACTCATTTGCGGCTCCCTGCCGTCGATCCGAAGATGTCCAAGATCTGGTCTCCTGGATTTTAGGGTGCCGATCCTCGGTCGGAGGATGGTCAGGACGTTCCGTACTGGTTCGGGCCGCTGGTCGGCTGCCACTCTCTCACCGCAACGCAGCCGCCGGCACCCCCCGAACAGGAGGGAGCCGGCGGCTGGTGGTGCGGTGCGGGCCCCGGGTCAGCGCTTGGGGCGCCAGACGACGAGGGCGCTGGATTGGGGGGTGGGGGGCTGGTAGGGGACGAGGTCGCGGCGGTAGGAGGCGTGGACGGCGGCCTCGCGCTGCTGGAGGGCGGTGGCGGCGCCTTCGAGGGAGTCGGCCAGTTCGGTGATGCGCGACTGGAGGGCGCTGACCTGGTTCTCCAGCTCGATGATCCGCTTGATGCCGGCCAGGTTGATGCCCTCGTCCTGGGAGAGCCGCTGGACCTCGCGCAGCTGCTGGATGTCCCGGGCGGAGTAGCGGCGGCCGCGGCCGGCGGTGCGGTCGGGGCAGACCAGGCCGAGGCGGTCGTACTGGCGCAGGGTCTGCGGGTGGAGGCCGGAGAGTTCGGCGGCGACCGAGATGACGTACACCGGGGTGTCCTCGGTGAGGACGTACTGCGGCGCGGACGCGGCGCGGCGGGGGCGGCCGCCGGCGGGGTTGCCGGGGAGGCCTTCGCCGAGGCCCGGGCCGATCGGGCCGTTGGAGGCCATCGGGTCCATCGGGTTCGTCGGGTTCAGCGGGTTCGGGGACATCTGGTCGTCACGCTCCCTTCGCCGCCCGGAAGAGAGCGGCTCGTGGGTCGTCGGAGGCGGTGGCCTCGCGGTACTGCTCCAGGGCGTCCAGCGCGTCACCGGCGACGTGCTGGGGGACGACGACCTCGACGGTGACGAGGAGGTCGCCGCGGGTGCCGTCCTTGCGGGTGGCGCCCTTGCCGCGGGCGCGCATGGTGAG
This sequence comes from Kitasatospora sp. NPDC001309, assembly GCF_042896295.1. Classification (NCBI taxonomy): domain Bacteria; kingdom Bacillati; phylum Actinomycetota; class Actinomycetes; order Kitasatosporales; family Streptomycetaceae; genus Kitasatospora; species Kitasatospora sp. NPDC001309. The sequence continues at coordinate 276,713 of NZ_JBIAXC010000006.1, forward strand.
GCCGTTGGCGCTGCCCGGGGGGAGCTTGAGCTTCACGGCGGGGCCGTTCAGCGTGGGCACCTCGATGGTGGCGCCGAGGGCGGCCTCGGGGAAGGTGACCGGGACGGTGACGGTGAGGTTGTCGCCCTTGCGCCCGAACACCGGGTGGGGGTCGACGTGCACGGTGACGTAGAGGTCACCGGGCTGGCCGCCGCGTTCGCCCTGGGCGCCCTTGCCCTTGAGCCGGATCCGCTGGTCGGCCTGGACGCCGGCCGGGATGCGGACCTGCATGGTGCGGGCGGAGCTGGCCCGGCCGCTGCCGTGGCAGTCGGGGCACGGGTCGTCGACGATCATGCCCCGGCCGCGGCAGTCCTTGCAGGGCTCGGAGAGCGCGAAGGCGCCCTGGCCGCGGCTGACGGTGCCGGCGCCGACGCAGGTCGGGCAGACCCGGGGGGTGGTGCCGGTCTTGGCGCCGGTGCCGTTGCAGAGCCGGCAGGGGGCCTGGCTGGTCATCCGCAGCGGGACGGTCGCGCCGTCGACGGCCTCCTCGAAGGAGAGCGTCACCTCGGTCTCGACGTCGGCTCCGCGCCGGGGCTGGGCCTGCCGGGCGCCGCCGCGGTTGAAGAGGCCGCCGAAGACGTCGCCGAGTCCGCCGCCGCCACCGCTGCCCTGGTTGCCGTTGAAGAGGTCGCCGAAGTCGAAGCCGTAGCCACCGGCGCCGCCGGGGCCGCCGGTGCGGAAGCCGCCGTTGGCGAAGAGGCTGCGGGCCTCGTCGTACTCCTTGCGGCGCTTCTCGTCGGAGAGGACGTCGTACGCCTCGGAGATGTCCTTGAAGCGCTCCTCGGCCTTGGCGTCGCCCTTGTTCGCGTCCGGGTGGAACTCGCGCGCCAGCTTGCGGTAGGTCTTCTTGATCTCGGTGGCGGTGGCGTCCTTGGGCACGCCGAGGACCTTGTAGTAGTCCTTCTCGACAAAGTCCTTGCCGCTCATGCGCCCACCTCGCTCCGCCCGGAAGCCGCTGAGCGGTTCACGCACCCCTCGATGGTTCGCTCGCTGTGCTCGCTCACCGCTCCCGACACCTCCCGATGTCCATCGTCACTGCGCTGTCAACAGCCGCCGGAAGAAGCGCTGCTGACAGCGCGCTGCGGAGCCGGCCGCCGTACTGGCCGGCGTACGACTCCGCAGCGCACTGGTTGTCAGCTGTCACAGGTTGTCAGCTGTCCGAGCCACCGTCGGACTTGTCCTTCTCGGCGGACTTCGCGTCGGCGTCCGGGCCGGGCGTCGTCTGGGTGCCGGGCTGGGGCTCGGCCACGGCGACCATCGCCGGGCGGATGATCCGCTCGCCGATGCGGTAGCCGGGCTGGAGGATCTGGACGCAGGTGTCCTCGGTGACGTCCGAGGAGTAGCTGTGCATCAGCGCCTCGTGCTGCGTCGGGTCGAAGGGCTCGCCCTCCTTGCCGAACTGCTGCAGGCCCAGCTTGGCGACGACCATCTCCAGGGAGTCGGAGACGGACTTGAAGCCGCCCGTCACCTCGCCGTGCTCGCGGGCGCGGCCGATGTCGTCCAGGACGGGGATCAGGGACTCCAGGATGTTGGAGACCGCGATCTCGCGGACGGTCAGCCGGTCGCGCTCGACCCGCTTGCGGTAGTTCTGGTACTCGGCCTGCAGTCGCTGCAGGTCCGCGGTGCGCTCGGCCAGCTCGCGCTTGGCCGTGGAGAGCTCCTCGGGGGTCTCGCCGGCACCGGCCGAGGCGGCTTCCTCGGCGGCCTTGATCACGGCCTCCTCGGCGGCGGAGTCGTCGCCGGGCTTGCCGCCCTGCGGCTTGTCCGTCATGCCGACGCACCGCCCTTGGGCTTCTCGTCGTCGACGATCTCGGCGTCGACGACGTCGTCCTCCTTGGCGTGGGCGGAGTCGCCGGCCGCGGCGGCACCGGCACCGGCGGCGTCGGCGTTGGCGTAGAGCGCCTGGCCGAGCTTCTGGGCGGTGGTGGAGACCTTCTCGGAGGCCTCGCGGATCTTCGCGATGTCCTCGCCCTTGAGGGCTTCCTTGAGCTCGCCGATGGCGGTCTCGACCTCGGTCTTGACGTCGGCCGGCAGCTTGTCGGAGTTGTCGGCGATGAACTTCTCGGTCGAGTAGACGAGCTGCTCGGCGGAGTTGCGGGTCTCGACGGCCTCGCGGCGCTTGTGGTCGTCCTCGGCGTACTGCTCGGCCTCGCGGCGCATGCGGTCGACCTCGTCCTTCGGCAGCGAGGAGCCGCCGGTGACGGTCATCTTCTGCTCCTTGCCGGTGCCGAGGTCCTTCGCGCCGACGTGCATGATGCCGTTGGCGTCGATGTCGAAGGTGACCTCGATCTGCGGCAGGCCGCGCGGCGCCGGCGGGAGGCCGGTCAGCTCGAACATCCCGAGCTTCTTGTTGTACGCGGCGATCTCGCGCTCGCCCTGGTAGACCTGGATCTGCACGGACGGCTGGTTGTCCTCGGCCGTGGTGAAGATCTCGGAGCGCTTGGTCGGGATCGTGGTGTTGCGCTCGATCAGCTTGGTCATGATGCCGCCCTTGGTCTCGATGCCGAGGGACAGCGGGGTGACGTCGAGCAGCAGGACGTCCTTGACCTCGCCCTTGAGGACACCGGCCTGGAGCGCGGCGCCGATGGCGACGACCTCGTCCGGGTTGACGCCCTTGTTGGCGTCCTGGCCGCCGGTCAGCTCCTTGACGAGCTCGGCGACGGCGGGCATGCGGGTCGAGCCACCGACCAGGACGACGTGGTCGATCTCGGAGAGCGAGATGCCGGCGTCCTTGATCACGTTGTGGAACGGGACCTTGCAGCGGTCCAGCAGGTCCGCGGTCAGCTGCTGGAACTGGGAGCGGGTGAGCTTCTCGTCCAGGTGCAGCGGGCCCTCGGCGGAGGCCGTGATGTAGGGCAGGTTGATCGAGGTCTCGGAGGACGAGGACAGCTCGATCTTGGCCTTCTCGGCAGCCTCGCGCAGACGCTGCAGGGCCATCTTGTCCTTGGACAGGTCGACGCCGTGGCCGGACTGGAAGACCTTGACCAGGTGGTCGACGACGCGCTGGTCCCAGTCGTCGCCGCCGAGGTGGTTGTCACCGTTGGTGGCCTTCACCTCGACGACCCCGTCGCCGATCTCCAGCAGGGAGACGTCGAAGGTGCCGCCGCCGAGGTCGAAGACCAGGATGGTCTGGTCGTCCTTGTCCAGGCCGTAGGCCAGGGCGGCCGCGGTGGGCTCGTTGACGATGCGCAGGACGTTGAGGCCCGCGATCTCACCGGCCTCCTTGGTGGCCTGGCGCTCCGAGTCGTTGAAGTACGCCGGGACGGTGATGACGGCGTCGGTGACGGTCTCGCCCAGGTAGGCCTCGGCGTCGCGCTTCAGCTTCTGCAGCACGAAGGCCGAGATCTGCTGCGGGTTGAAGTCCTTGCCGTCGATGTTGATCTTCCACCCGGTGCCCATGTGGCGCTTCACCGAGCGGATGGTGCGGTCGACGTTGGTGACCGCCTGGCGCTTCGCCACCTCGCCGACCAGGACCTCGCCGTTCTTGGCGAAGGCGACGACGGACGGCGTGGTCCGCGCGCCCTCGGCGTTCGTGATGACGGTGGGCTCGCCACCCTCCAGAACGCTGACGACCGAGTTCGTCGTACCGAGGTCGATGCCGACCGCGCGTGCCATCGTAGATACCTCCACGGAAGAGTTGAGCTTTACAGGCTCAAGGATGCACGACCCGGCGGGCATCGTCAACAGCTATGAGTGTTCGGCGCTCAACTTTGCTGATGCCGGTCCGGAGGGGGCGGGGGTTCCCGGCGCGCGTGGCCCGGGGCGGCGCGCGTGCGGTCACGTGACTGCCGCCATAGCTTGGGAACCTTCTGGAGGACTGTTGGCGACCTGTAATGTCCGGGCCGTCGGCCCGGCAAGTTACCGACCAGTACAATCACTCGGACAACCGCGGTCCCGCAGAACGCAGCACGCAAACCGCAGAACCGCAGACACTGCTCAACCGCAAGCCGCAGGAGACGGAGAGCGATGCAACTAGCAGCGATCGTCATCTCGCTGGTCACGTTCGTGATCGGCACCGCGCTCGCCCTCCGTGCGGCGTGGCACATTTTCAGGGTCGTGCTGACCGGCGCGCCGGACACCACCCGCTTCGGCAAGCCCGCCCAGCGGGTGAAGACCCTCGCGACCGAGTTCTTCGGCCACACCCGGATGAACCGCTGGGGGATCGTCGGCATCGCCCACTGGTTCGTCGCCGTCGGCTTCTTCAGCCTGGTGCTCACCATCGTCAACGCGATGGGCCAGCTGTTCGACGCCGAGTGGGAACTGCCGATCATCGGCAACTGGATGATCTGGCAGCTCTTCGTCGAGCTGGTCGGCACCCTGACCACCCTGGGCATCGCCACCCTGATCGTGATCCGGTTGATGAGCCTGCCGTCCCGGTCGGGCCGCAAGTCCCGGTTCGCCGGCTCGATCGCCTGGCAGGCCTTCTACGTCGAGTACACGATCCTCGGCATCGGCCTGTGCATCCTGATGCTGCGCGCCCTGGAGGGCGCCCTGGCCGGCGTCGACTCGTACGGTCCGGAGCACCTGGTCTCGTACCCGATCACCTCGGCGCTGAGCGGGCTGTCGCACGGCACGCTGGAGAACCTGGTCTACCTGTTCGCGATGCTGAAGATCTGCATCTCGTTCGCGTGGGCGATCACCATCGGCCTCAACCCCTCGATGGGCGTGGCCTGGCACCGCTTCCTCGGCTTCTTCAACATCTACTTCAAGCGCGAGGACGACGGCGCCACCGCGCTCGGCGGGCTCCGTCCGATGACCAGCAAGGGCGCGCCGATCGACTTCGAGGACCCGGCCGACGACGCCGTCTTCGGCGTCTCCCAGGTCGAGCACTTCTCCTGGAAGGGCATCCTCGACTTCTCCACCTGCACCGAGTGCGGCCGCTGCCAGTCGCAGTGCCCCGCCTGGAACACCGGCAAGCCGCTGTCCCCCAAGCTGCTGATCATGAGCCTGCGCGAGCACGTCTACGGCAAGGCGCCGTACCTGCTGGCCGGTGGCGGCAAGGACATGGAGGGCGTCGAGCAGGCCACCGCCGAGCAGCTCAAGGACGTCCCGGCGGCCGCCCTGGCCGAGGCCGAGCGCCCGCTGATCGGCACCGCCGAGGAGAACGGCGTCATCGACCCGGACGTGCTGTGGTCCTGCACCACCTGCGGCGCCTGCGTCGAGCAGTGCCCGGTGGACATCGAGCACGTCGACCACATCGTCGACATGCGCCGTTACCAGGTGATGATCGAGAGCAACTTCCCGACCGAGGCCGGGACGATGCTCAAGAACCTGGAGAACAAGGGCAACCCGTGGGGCATGGCCACCAAGGCCCGCCTCGACTGGGTCAAGGAGCTCAAGAAGGAGACCGGCATCGAGGTGCCGGTGATCGGCGAGGACATCGACCCCGCCGAGGTCGAGTACCTCTACTGGGTCGGCTGCGCCGGCGCCCTGGAGGACCGCGCCAAGAAGACCACCAAGGCCTTCGCCGAGCTGCTGCACACCGCGGGCGTGAAGTTCGCCATCCTCGGCAAGGAGGAGACCTGCTCCGGTGACTCCCCGCGCCGCCTGGGCAACGAGTTCCTCTTCCAGATGCTCGGCGCGCAGAACGTGGAGACGCTGAACGCCGCGCTGGAGGACGCCCCGACCAAGCGGATCGTGGCCACCTGCCCGCACTGCTTCAACACCATCGCCAACGAGTACCCGCAGCTCGGCGGGCACTTCGAGGTGATCCACCACACCCAGCTGCTGCAGCACCTGATCGACGAGGGCAAGCTCGTCCCGGTCAACCCGGTCGAGGGCCTGATCACCTACCACGACCCCTGCTACCTGGGCCGCCACAACAAGGTCTACAGCCCGCCGCGCGAGATCATGGACAAGGTCCCCGGTCTGCGCCAGCAGGAGATGCACCGCCACAAGGAGCGCGGCTTCTGCTGCGGCGCCGGCGGCGCGCGGATGTGGATGGAGGAGCGCATCGGCAAGCGGATCAACACCGAGCGCGTGGACGAGGCGCTGTCGCTCAACCCGGACATCGTCTCCACCGCCTGCCCGTTCTGCCTGGTGATGCTCTCCGACTCGGTCAACGGCAAGAAGAACGAGGGCGCGGCCAAGGAGCACCTCAAGGTGGTCGACGTGGCCCAGCTGCTGCTCGACTCGGTGAAGGCGACCCCGCCGGCCGAGGCCGAGGAGCCCGCGACGGTGGACGCGTAGCCGTGGACGCGTGGACGGTGAGCACGTAACCGCGGTCACCGCGGTCACTGCGGTCACCGTTCGCTGTTCGACAGTTCTGCAACAACCGCCCGGTCCGGTGGACGCCGCCAACGCGCCCGCCGGGCCGGGCTTTCCGGTGGCCCGGGCGACGGTCGGCGGTACGGCGGGCGGACGGCGAGTGACGTCAATCGCACGGCCGCCGGACGGGCATTCGGTCGGAAGGAAATACAGTAGGCGCCGGACCGGCTGCGAGCCGGGCGACCCGTTCAGGACGGGTTCGGACCACTGACGGAGGTATCGGCCCGCCGGGCCGGGCCGCGGAGAGCACAAGGGGAACAGCGCAGACCATGACCGAGGCGATCATGCTCGTCGGTGGTAAGGGCACGCGACTGCGTCCGCTGACCACCCACACCCCCAAGCCGATGCTGCCCGTGGCGGGCGTCCCCTTCATCGCCCACCAGCTGGCCCGTGCCGCCGCCGCCGGGGTCACCCGGGTGGTGCTGGCCACCTCCTACCTGGCCGAGGTGTTCGAGGACCACTTCCAGGACGGCACCCCGTACGGGATCGAGCTGGTCTACCTGACCGAGCGCGAGCCGCTGGGCACCGGCGGGGCCATCCGCAACGCCGCCTCCGGGCTGACCTGCGGCCCGGACGAGCCGGTCCTGGTCTTCAACGGCGACATCCTCTCCGGCCTCGACATCGCCGCCCTGCGCGACGGCCACGTGGCCGCCGGGGCCGACGTCACCCTGCACCTCACCCGGGTGGAGGACCCGCGGGCCTTCGGCCTCGTCCCGACCGACGCGAACGGGCGGGTGCTGGAGTTCCTGGAGAAGCCGGAGACACCGGAGCAGATCGTCACCGACCAGATCAACGCCGGCTGCTACGTCTTCACCCGCTCCGTCATCGACCGCATCCCGGCCGGCCGCGAGGTCTCCGTCGAGCGCGAGACCTTCCCCGAGCTGCTGGCCACCGGCGCCCTGCTGCGCGGTGTCGTCGACACCTCGTACTGGCTGGACCTCGGCACCCCGGCCGCGTTCGTCCGCGGCTCGGCCGACCTGGTGCTCGGCAAGGTCGACTCCCCGGCCGTGCCCGGCCCCACCGGTGACGCCCTGCTGCTGCCCGGCGCCACCGTCCACCCGGGCGCGGTGCTCAGCGGCGGCACCGTGGTCTCCGCGGACGCGGTGGTCGAGGCCGGCGCGATCGTCGAGGGCAGCGTGATCCTGCCCGGCGCCGTGATCGGCCCGGACACCCTGGTCAAGGACTCGATCGTGGGCGCCTACGCCACGGTCGGCGACCGCTCGGCCCTGGACGGCGCGGTGATCGGCGACGGCGCGATCGTCGAGTCCGACAACGAGCTGCCCAACGGCATCCGGATCGCCTGCGGCACCCTGCTGCCGGTCGGCGCCGTCCGCACCACGGCCGGCCCGGGCGGCTGCCCGGCCGGCACGGCCGCGGCCGTCTCGGTGCACGGGCCGTCGGTCACCGCCCAGCGCTGACGGCTCCGCAGCGGCCCCGGGCGTCCTCGCCGGACGACTTTCGGACCCGTTCGTCTCAGGCTCGCTGCAAACCGGCCCCGGCTCCGTCCGGGGCGGACGCGCACTGGGCCGGACGGGTACCTTCGGAGCGTGGCTGGTAATCGATACGACAGCGGTCAGGGTGCCGACCGTCCGCACGGCGGATGGTCGGCGCCTCCGCCGCCGGGGGCGCCCGGGGGGTACGGGCGGGCGGACGGCCCCGTGGACGGGCCGGAGTACTTCACGGCCGCGCACCCGACGGCAGCGCCCGGCGGGCCGGGCACCCCGGGGACTCCGGGCGGCGGCGCGGGCGGTCCCGGGTCCACGGTCGGTGACGGGTACGACCCGTACGCGGCCGACCGGCCGGGCAGCACCCGGGCCTTCCCGACGGCCGGCGACCCGTACCGGGGCGGCGCCCCGTACGGGCAGCAGCAGCCGCCCTACGGCCAGGGCCACGGCCAGGGCCCGGACCAGGGCCAGTACGGCTACGACGGCGGCGGCTACGGGCAGCAGCCGCCGTACGCCCAGGAGCAGCAGCCCCCGTACGGCCAGGACAACGTCACCGTCTACCGCGCCGGCGGCCAGTCCGCCCCGCACGTCAGCGGGCCCCGGCCGCAGTGGCGCGAACTGTTCGTCGGCATCTTCCGCACCCCGACCGCGATCTTCGACCGCACCCGCGACCACCAGGTCTGGCTGCCCGCCCTCAGCGTCTCGCTGCTGTACGGCGTGCTCGCGGTGCTCGGCATCGGGCTGACCCACGACGACATCGTCAACTCGACCTTCTCGGTGGCGCTGACCGGCCTGCTCGCCGCCGCCATCGGCTTCACGGTGGCCGGTGCCGTCTTCGGCGCGGTCACCTACGCGCTGGCCCGCCAGCTCGGCGGCGACGGCCCGTGGAAGTCGACGGTCGGCCTGGCCGCGCTGATCGGCTGGCTGACCGACGCGCCCCGGCTGCTGCTCGACCTGGTGCTGCCCTCGGGCAGTGCGGTGGTGCAGGTGGTCGGCTGGGCGACCTGGATGCTCTGCGCGTACCTGCTGACCACCATGGTCCGGCGGGTGCACGACCTGCCCTGGGGCAAGGCGGCGGCCGCGGCGGCGCTGCAGCTGCTCGCGCTGCTGGTGCTGATCAAGCTGCCGACGCTCGGGTGACCGGGCGGCAGCGGCCGGCGTGATCAAGGTCCCTGCCGCCGCTGCGGGGCCGACAGGCAGAATGGTGGGCAGGTCCGGCCGGAAGGCCCGGGCCCGCCCACCCTCGTTCGTCGACCACCAGCGGAGCCAGCCATGACCCTCCCCACCACCCACGTCAGCTTCCCGGCCGGGGCGGTGACCGGGGAGTCCCCGGTGCTGGCGGTGCACCCGCTGGCAGACGGCCGGTACGCGGTGGTGACCACGGCGACCCCGTTCCACCCGCTCGACCACACCTGGCCCGACCAGCCGGCCGACCACGGCACCCTCACCGTCGACGGCACCGAGCTGGCCGTGGTGGACTGCCTCACCGGCGCGGTCGGCCCGGACGGCGGCGCTCCGCTGGTCGGCGCCGAGATCCCGGTCAAGCGCGGGGACGAGGAGTGGTCCTGGCTGGTCCTGCACGTCCTCGCCGCCGACCCCGGCGACCTCGTCGGCCGTACCGCCGCGCTCGCCGTCGACACCGAGCGCCGGGCCGCCCTGAGCGCCTCGCACAGCGGCTGCCACCTGCTCGCCCTCGCCCTGAACGCCGCGCTCGCCCCGCGCTGGCGCAAGGACCCGGGCCGCTCCGACGCCTTCGGCAACCCCGACTTCGACAGCCTCGCCATGGCGAGCTCGGTGATGGACACCCAGGCCAGCACCGACACCTACCGGCTCGGCAAGTCGCTCAAGAAGAAGGGCTTCACGCTCGACGCCACCGAGGAGTTCCCCGCCCTCGCCGACGCCCTGCCCGCCCTCACCGAGGCCGTCAACGCCCGGCTCGCCGCCTGGGTTGCGGCCGACGCCCCGGTCCGGATCGACGTCCCCGGCCCCGAGCTGACCGCCCGCCGCCAGTGGCACTGCGAGCTGCCCGAGGGCGGCGCGCAGATCTTCTGCGGCGGCACCCACCTGCACCACCTCGGCGAGCTCGCCGAGCTGCGCACCGAGCTGCGGCTGTCCGAGGACGGCGCCGAGCTGGTCGCCGTCACCAGCCCGAAGCGGGCCTGACACCGCTCGGGCGGCTTCGCAGCTGTCCGGCTCTGCTGGTTGTCCGGCGCCGCCCGCTCCGCAGCCGTCCGGAAACGCCGCGGGCGGCCACCCCCGGGTCGAGGGGGTGGCCGCCCGTCGTGCGTGCGCTCTGCCGCGGCGCGGTCAGACCTCGCTGCGGTGGAAGTTCAGGTACGAGCGGGACGGCGTCGGGCCGCGCTGCCCCTGGTAGCGCGAGCCGTAGCGCGCGGAGCCGTACGGGTGCTCGGACGGCGAGGAGAGCCGGAACAGGCACAGCTGCCCGATCTTCATCCCCGGGTAGAGCTTGATCGGCAGCGTCGCGACGTTCGACAGCTCCAGCGTCACGTGACCGCTGAAACCCGGGTCGATGAAGCCCGCCGTGGAGTGGGTGAGCAGGCCCAGCCGGCCCAGGCTCGACTTGCCCTCCAGCCGGGAGGCCACGTCGTCGGGCAGCGTGATGACCTCGTACGTCGAGGCCAGCACGAACTCGCCGGGGTGCAGGATGAACGCCTCGTCGCCGTCCGGCTCGACCAGCCGGGTCAGGTCCGGCTGCTCCTCGGAGGGGTCGATGTGCGGGTACTTGTGGTTCTCGAACACGCGGAAGAAGCGGTCGAGGCGCACGTCGATGCTCGACGGCTGGATCATCGACGGGTCGAACGGGTCGAGGGCGACCCGGCCCAGGTCGATTTCGGTCCGGATGTCCTTGTCAGAGAGCAGCACGCTTCGAGGTTACGTGCACGACGGGGCCCCGGACGAATCCGTCCGGGGCCCCGTGTCCTCCCGTCGGCCGTCAGGCCAGGAACTCAGCGGCCTCCAGCCGCATCGCCCGAGCCAGTTGGGCCGTCGACAGCTCCCGTACGTCGGCCGGCACCGAGTTCCGCAGCCGTCCGCACTGCGGACAGCGGATCAACCGCCCGGGCCCGAGCCGCCCGGGACCGAGGTTCTGCATCGGGAACGTGGTGGTGCTGAACAGGTGCCCCTCGGCACAACGAACGACGGTGCGCTGCTCCATCGATCCCCTTCCCATCCCTAACCCAGTACTCACCCGTACTCATCGCGCCCCGGCGGCCTGGCCCCGGGACAGCGTCACATTAGGGGATGTTCCGGACATTCCACACCATGGCTCGCCGCCCCGACCCCACACCCACCGGGGCACTCGCACGCGGCCCAAACAGTACGCTCCCCGCCCGCCCCCACCGGGCTCCGCCACGGCCCGGGGGCGGCCGTGCGACCACTGTCGCGGATGGGGTACAGTGACACTGGAATGAGCAGTCTCTGACGGCTCATCAGGCGGGCGTAGTTTAATGGTAGAACATGAGCTTCCCAAGCTTAGAGCGCGAGTTCGATTCTCGTCGCCCGCTCCAGCAGTAAAGCCCCAGGTCAGCGACCTGGGGCTTTTGCGTTGTCCGGGCACCGCCGAGGGGCGGGGGCGGGCCTCGGAGGGCGCCGACGGCCTTCCGGGCGTCGTTGACGGCGTCCAGTTCGGTCCCGGCGCCGTAGCGGTTCTCGTTCTCGGCGAGGTCGGCGAAGGTGGCTTCGGCGGCGAGCTTCCGCCGGTTGCGGGGGCCGTGAGGTGGAAGGCGCGGTCGGGGATGCCCGAGCCCCGCCGTGTCGGTTGTCCTTGCCTGTCCGGGGCCCTCTGGCGCAGTGTCGCCCGATCAAGTGATCATCTCTATGACGTGCTGTCATGTTGCATTGCCAGAGAGGGTGTTCACGATGTCGGTCGACTGGCCCACCGAGACGTTCGTGCTGCGACTGCACCGCATTCCCGGCCTGGTGGCCGGTGCTCCGGCGGGGAGCCCGGAGGGCACTGCCGTGGTGCTCGCGCCCGAGGCCGGCGGTGACGGTGAGCAGTGGGTGGCCGAGCGGTTCCGGGTGCCGGCCCGCCGCTACGAGAAGCGCGTGCGGACCATCGAGCAGATCTTCGACGAGACCAGCTTCCGGGAGGTCCCCGGCGACCTCCTCACCCCGGGCACCCGCATCGAGACCTTCGACTTCGACCAGTACTCCCAGGGCGACTGGTACCAGGAGGGGCGGGAGGGGAGTCTCGTGACCTTCACGGACAGCTACGACACGGCGGGTGCCGTACGCAGGTCCTTCCACCGGTTGAAGGGGGAGCCCGCCCGCTACGTGGACTCCGGGGAGGTGGACGTCCACTACGTCCCGCCGAAGCTCGTCGCCCGCACCAACTTCCCCGCCGCCCTCTTCGACCGCCTCGGCGGCAGCGGCGCCCTCTTCCGGACGCCGTACCGGCTGCCCAACGGGCACGGCTTCTACAACCAGCCGGAGCGCCGCGAGGGCCTCTACTTCCCCAAGCGCGACGGCGCCGGCACCGTCGTGCAGTGGAACAAGACCTGGATCGCGGACAACGACACCACGTCCAAGGTCTTCCTCTGCTTCGACGGCCGCTACTTCATCGACCAGATGGACATCACCTGGGCGGACGACGCGAAGGGCTGACCCCGGATCCGGTGGGGCCCGGGGCGGGGAACTGTCCGTGCCCGGGGGCCGTCCAAGGAGTGATGGAATGCCTGCCCGGGTTGAACGCCGGGGGGAGTACGGAGGGCCCTGTGCAGTCAGGTGGTGCCGAGCTGAACCTGGGGTGCCCGGACGGGTTCCGCGCCGGCGCGGTGGCCGTGCCGGACTGGTGGCCGGTGTTGGCCCCGGATGTGACGGTCGATCAACTCGACGCCGGGGAACGGTGCGAGGAGCTGCTACGGGAGACCGTGGAGGGCCTCCGGCCGGTGCCGGTGTGGCAGGAGGCGGTGCCGCGGGCGGGGGTGCGGTTGGCGGCGCCCGGGCGGCGCGGCGCCGAGGTGCTCTGGTACGTGACCCGCGGGCGGGACCTGTTGACCGTCGTGTCCCCGGGCCGGCGGGCGGAGTTGGCGGGTGCGGTGGAGCGGCAGTGGCGGCGGCGGGGGTGGACGATCACCTCGCTGAACGCCGGACGGGACCGGCCCGGGGTCGCCGCGACGACTCGGGAGGGTTCTCAACTGGTGCTGTGCTTCGGCGAGTTCGGTGAGATCCGAGTGACCGCGAGCCAGCTCGGGGTGGCCCGCTCGGAGCGGGTGCCCGAGTTGCCGGGAGCGGGTGAGCCCGATCCGGCTCCGCTGCCCTACGTGCACTGCGCGTACTGGAGCGCACTGGTGTGACGCGCGGGGGCGGGTTACGGGGGAGGCGTGGAGCGAGTCCCCCCGGACCCGCTCCACGCCGCCACGTCGCGCGGCTTCGGCGCTGCCGCTCCCCCCGACACCCCGGCAGCCTCGCCGTTCCCCCCTGCACCACCCTCCGGCGAGAGCGTCCGCACAGACCCGGCGAGTCCCCACCCCCGGGGACGTCGTGCTCTCACGCTAACAAACCGCGTGGTTGGTTTGTCAATAGTGGGATCCACGAAAAATCCACAATCGTGGCGATGTGGTCGGGCCGGTGTGATGGGCGTCCCACCAGGCAGTTGTGACCTCGCCGGGGTGGTGGGCGGCCGGGCCGCACGCTCCCGGACGCGCGCAGCGCGCGGCCCGGAACCCGACATTCCATGCATCATGACAGCACGGAGTGACACCGCGCGAGTGCCCAGCGCAGCGGAGGAGCGGGCTCCGGAGAGCCGGGGCGGTCAGCGCAGCAGCCGGCGCTCCTTGGCCACCGCCACCGCGCCCGCCCGGGTGTCCACGCCCAACTTGTCGTAGATCCGGCCGAGATGGGTCTTCACCGTCGCCTCGCTGATGAACAGCGCCCGGGCGATCTCCCGGTTGCCCAGCCCCTGCGCCAGCTGTTCGAGGATGTCCTGCTCGCGCTCGGTGAGCTGCGGCGAGGGCGCCCGCATCTGCGCCATCACCCGGGAGGCGACCGGCGGGGAGAGCACCGTCCGGCCCCGGGCGGCCGCGTGGACGGCGGCGAACAGCTCCTCCGGCCGCTCGGCCTTCAACAGGTAGCCGGTGGCGCCGGCCGCGATGGCCCGGGTGATGTCGGCGTCGGTGTCGTACGTGGTGAGGACCAGGACGTGCGGCCCGCCCGGGGCGGCGGTGATCCGCCGGGTGGCCTCCACGCCGTCGATTCCCTCGCCGAGCTGGAGGTCCATCAGCACGACCTGCGGGGCCAGTGCGGCCGCCAGCGCGACGGCCTCCTCCCCGGTGCTCGCCTCGCCGACCACCTCGATGTCGCCCGCGCTGGCGAGCAGCGCCAGCAGGCCGGCCCGGACCACCGCGTGGTCGTCGCAGACCAGCAGCCGGACGGCGGCGGAGCCGGCGTCCAGTGCGTCGCTCGACGGGGTGCGCGCTGCGTTCATCGGTGCTCCAGGGGGATCGCGGCGGAGACGACGGTGCCCTCGCCGGGGGCGCTCTCCACGGTCAGCGTGCCACCCAGCTGCCGCAGCCGGGCGCGCATGGCCGGCAGGCCGTACCCGCGGGTGCCGCCGGTCACGCGGTACCCGCCCGCCGTCGGATCGAAGCCCCGGCCGTCGTCGGCGACGTCCAGCACGGCCTGGTCACCCAGGAAGGACAGGGTGATCGCGGCCGTCGAGGCCCCGGCGTGCTCCCGGACGTTGGCCAGCGCGCCCTGGGCGATCCGCAGCAGCGCGGACTGCACGGCCGCCGGCAGCGGGACGGGCGTGCCGTCCAGGTGGAAGCGGACCGGCAGCCCGCTCTCGGCGGACTCCCGTTCGGCGAGCGCCCGCAGCGCGCGGTCCAGGGTGCCGCCGTCGGCGAGCTCGGCCGGGGCGAGGTCGTGGACGAAGCGGCGGGCCTCGGCGAGGTTGCGGGCGGCCACCTCGGCGGCGGTGCGGACGTGGGTGCGGGCGGTCGCCGGGTCGGCGTCCCAGGTGCGGTCGGCGGCCTGCAGCAGCATCTGCTGGCTGGACAGGCCCTGCGCCAGGGTGTCGTGGATCTCCATCGCCAGCCGCTCGCGCTCCGCGAGCGTGCCCTCGCGCCGTTCGGTGGCGGCGAGTTCGCGCCGGGTACGGACCAGGTCGGCGATCAGCGCGCGCTGCCGGGCGGCCTGCCGGGCCATGAACAGGAACACCCCGGTGGCCAGCGCGGCCACCGCGGGCGGCAGCAGGACGAGGGTGGCGTCCGCCGTGCCGGGCAGCCGGACCTCGGCGCTCACCACCAGCAGCGTCAGGGCCGCCACCAGCGGGATCGCCGCCTTCGCGGGCAGCGCCCGCAGCCCGGTGTAGATCAGCGGGACGGCGCACCAGGCGAAGCTCGGCGCGAGCAGCACCAGCACCACCCAGAGCGCGACCAGCAGCGCCAGCGTCCACCGGCGCGGCCGGCCCGGCGGGGTCGGGCGGCGGTGGTCGAGCCAGGAGGCGGCCGGCTGGGTGACGGCCAGGGCGGCGCTCAGCCCGATCACCCAGGGGATCCGGGGGCTGTCGGCGTGGTGGGTGAGGTAGCGGCTGAGCGCGGCGGCGAGCAGCAGCAGGAAGGCGGAGTCCAGCAGCAGCGCCAGCCGTCCGGCGTCCGGGTCACCGGCGTCGCGCCCGCCGGGGGGCGGACCGGCGGACGGGTGGGGCTGCTGCACGGGGGGCTCCTGGCGCTACGGGCTCCGGACGGGGCTCGGCCGACGACCCACGGGGAGGCGGGTCGACGCCCGAGCAGTGTCGGGCGGGGCAGGGCGGGTGGAGCGGTACGGGCCGGCGCCCGCTGCACCGACCTGCGCCGATCCCTCGATGCTGACCCGTCCGGCCCGGTCCCGCATCAGCCGATCGGTTGACGTCGGCGTCCCCCATCATGCCCGGACGGTCGCGCCGGACCGTCGATGCCGCGCACCCGGATCCGGCCGGAGGATCGGAGCAGGGCCGGGCGGTCCCCCCGCCGTCCGGCCCCGGACCCGCCGCGGACCCCGCGGACCCGCCGTCCCGTTGAGGAGCTGGACCATGAAGAAGACCTCCGTGCGCACCCGGGTGCTGACCGGCACCGCCGCCGTCGCCGCGCTCGCCGCCGCCGGCGTCGGCGCCGTCTCGGCCAGCGCCGAGACCACCGAGACCCCGGCCTCCCCGGCCGCGGTGAAGGCCGACGCCCAGAACAGGAACCTCGCCCAGAGCACCGGCCTGACCGTCGACGCCGCCACCCGCGCCGCCCAGGCCGCCCTGGACGCGGCGACCAAGGCCGGCCAGCACGTCTCCGTCGCCGTGGTCGACCGGGACGGCGTCACCCGCGTGCTGCTCAAGGGCGACGGCGCCGGCCCGCAGGCCCCGGAGTCGGCCGAGCGCAAGGCCTTCACGGCGGTCTCCTGGAACGCCCCGACCTCGGAGCTGGCCAAGCGCCTGGCCCAGGCCCCGAACCTCAAGGACATCCCCGGCACGCTGTTCCTGGCGGGCGGCGCCCCGGTGCAGTCCAAGGGCGCTCCGGTCGCCGGCATCGGTGTCGCGGGCGCGCCCAGCGGCGACCTGGACGAGCAGTTCGCGCAGGCCGGCGTGGCCGCCCTGGCGAAGTGACCCGCCCCGCCCGGTCGGCCCGCCGCCGGGGCCGGCCGGCCGGGCGAACTCCCGTACCCGGCACCCGCCGTGCTCCCGGGCGACGGCCCGCGGCGGACTCGTTCGGGTGAACAAGGGGAGGGTCGCCGCAGAACAGGCGGTGACCCTTTGAAAAGCCGGTGTCGTTGTCAGTGCCGCGTGGCAGGCTTCCCGGTATGACGGCGTGGACCCTCAACGACATCGAACGTGCGATCCGCTCCTCCTGGGGTGTCGACACCTGCGCGCCCGAGGACCAGGCCCGCTGGCGTCCCGACAATCCCGCCCGCGGCCAGTGCGGGGTGACGGCCATGGTGGTGCACGACCTGCTCGGCGGCGAGCTGATGATGGGCGAGGTCCACGTCGACGGGGTCCGGACGGACCTCCACTGGTGGAACCGCTTCGCCACCGGCTTCGAGATCGACCTCACCCGGGAGCAGTTCGACCCGAACGAGCTGGTCGGCCCCGGCCGCCCGGTCGCCCGCCCGGCCCGCCCCGGCCGGCTCCAGGCCCAGTACGAGCTGCTGCGCCACCGCGTGGTCGCCGAGCTGGAGCGCGGCGCCTCGGCCGGCCGCCTCCGCCGCCCGGCCCGGGTCGCGTAGCCGCCCGGCCGGGGCGGCCCGCCCGTCCGGGGAGTCCTGGACATCCCCGGCCCGCCGGACTCCCCTGACGTACAGTCGCTCCCGGACGGACCAACGTACGGGTGACGGCGGCGGACGGAGTGCGCGGATGAGCGGGGCGACGGTCGGTTTCGTGGGGCTGGGCGCGATGGGGCAGGGCATGGCCGGCAGCCTGCTGCGCGCCGGCCACTCCGTACGGGTCTGGAACCGCTCGCCCGAGCCGGTGGCCGCCCTGGTGGCCCTGGGCGCCGAGGCGGCCGGCTCGCTCGCCGAGGTGTTCGCCGCCGACACGGTGGTCTCGATGCTGGCCAACGACCAGGCGGTCGAAGGGCTGCTGCTCGACCCGGGGCTGCTGGCGGGCGCGAAGGCGACCCTGCACGTCAACATGGCCACCGTCTCGCTCGCACTGGCCGAGCGGGCCGAGGAACTGCACGCCGGGCACGGCATCGGCTACGTCGCCGCGCCCGTCCTGGGCCGGCCGCCGGTCGCGGCGGCGGGGAAGCTCAACATCCTGGTCGCGGGCGCACCCGAACTGCTGGACCGGGCCGAGCCCCTGTTCGCCGCGATGGGCGAGCGCAGCTGGCACTTCGGCGACCGCCCCGGGCAGGCCAACACCGCCAAGATCAGCACCAACTTCCTGCTGGCCTGCGCGATCGAGTCGATGGCCGAGGCGTGCAGCCTGGCCGAGGCCCACGGGGTCCGGCCCACCGACCTGGTCGAGATGCTCAGCAGCACGCTCTTCCCCGGGCCGGTCTACTCCGGCTACGGCTCGATGGTGGCCGAGCGCCGCTACGAGCCGGCCGGGTTCCGGCTGCCGCTCGGTCTCAAGGACGTCGGCCTGGCCCTGGAGGCCGGGGCCGCGCGGCACGTCCCGCTGCCCTTCGGCGGCATCCTGCGGGACGCCTTCCTGGACGCGCTGGCGCACGGCGACGGCGAGAAGGACTGGGCGGCCGTCGCCGAGGTCGCCCGCCGCCGGGCCGGGCTGCCGGCCTGACCGGCCGCCGGAACCCCTGGCCGGGGCCGGAACCCCTGGCCGACCGCCGGAACCCCTGGCCGGGGCTGCGGAATACCCGGCGGTCCGCCGGTGCTCGCTCGGGTGTCCACAGCACCTGACAGGGGGAGTACCGATGACCGACCAGCCGTCCGACGCCGGGGCGCCGCGCCGTTTCCTGTTCCTGGACGCGAGCTCGCGCGTCGGCGGGAACACTCAGCAACTCGCCCGGCTGGCCGCCGAGTCGAGCCTGCCCGAGGGCGCCGAGCAGCAGTGGCTGCGGCTCGACGAGCACCCGCTGCCGCCCTTCCAGGACCTCCGGCACACCGGTGACGGCCGCTACCCGGAGCCGGTCGGGCACGAACGGACGCTGTTGGAGGCCACCTTGGCGGCCACCGACCTGGTCCTCGTCGCGCCGCTGTACTGGTACACGATGCCGACCAGCGCCAAGCTCTACCTCGACTACTGGTCGGCCTGGTTCCGGGTGCCCGGGCTGGCCTTCCGGGACGGCATGCGCGGGGGCACCCTGTGGGACGTCACCGTGCTGGCCGGGACGGAGGAGCACGCCGAGCCGCTGATCGGCACCCTCAAGCTGACCGCCGAGTACATGGGGATGCGCTGGGGCGGCGCGCTGATCGGCAACGGGACCAAGCCGGGGGACGTCCTGCGCGACGAGCGGGCGCTGATCGCGGCCAAGTCCTTCTTCGCGGGCTGATCCGACCGGAGACGGCTGGAGGCGGCCGGAGACGGCCGGAGACGGCCGGAGGCGGCCCGGGGCAGTCCGGGCCGCCTCTGCGCGGACCGATGGATTCAAGCCACCCGGGCCCGTGCGCTACCGTCTTCGCGGGCGTGTACCCGTCACTTTGCGGTCGTCCTTTGCCGAGGTGCAAAAGCCCTACCGTCGGACGGAGTTGGGCGATTCGGGCGCCCCGGGCCCGGTCGTGGAACGGAACCGGGCACCCGCCTTCCGAAGTGGCCGAATCGTTCGGTACTCTCCGTCGGAATTTCAGCTTCGCGGGGGAGTGGCGGCATCCACAGCCGCCCCCTCGCGCCCGGGCCTCGCCCGGACACTTCCGTGAGGTCTCCTTGTCCATACGTCGCAGTCTTGCCCTGGCCGGCGTCGCCGCGCTCACGTCCTCGCTGGTGCTCACCGGCGCCCAGGGCGCCATGGCCGTCGGCTCCACCGGCACCCCGTCCGCCGCCGCTCAGGCCGCGCAGGCGAACCACCAGAACCTCGACCTCTCGGTGCGGGGCGTCCCGGACACCTTCGTCGCCGGCGGTGACGCCCGCGTCTTCTCCTACCGGATCCAGAACTCGGCGAAGAACGACTTCGTCGCCTTCCCGCTCCTGAAGTTCAAGAACAAGGCCGGCTCGCTCAAGGCCAAGGACCTCAAGGTCGAGTACCAGCTGCCGGCCGGCCTGCCCGGCGGCGGCACCTGGCGGACCGGCTCGATCGCGCCCGGTGGCGGCGACGGCGACGACAGCGCCGTGCTGATCCTGCTCGGCGGCGTGAACGACGGCGGCCCCGCCGACGACGCGCTGCTCTACCTCGCCCCCGGCAAGCGGATCGACATCGACGTCCGGGTCTCCTTCACCAAGGACACCCCGCTGGGCAAGGCCGGCGTCGTCCCGGTGGTCTTCTCGGCCAACGCCGACGACGAGTCCGACAACGGCCACTTCAGCTGCGACGGCATCAAGGGCGCCGGCTTCACCATCAAGGCCGGTGGCGGCGGCAAGCCCACCCCGACCCCCACGCCCACCAAGACCGGCAAGCCGACCCCGACCACCAGCGCGTCGCCCTCGGCCACGACCACGGGGACCCCCACCACGGCGCCGACCACCCCGGCCCCGACCACTCCGGCGCCGACCACTCCGGCGCCGACCACCCCGGCCACCGGCACCGCCTCGCCGTCGGCCTCCCCGACCGACTCCGGCGCGCCGGCCACCCCGGCCCCGACCGCCAGCAGCACCGACGTGCAGCAGCCGATCGACTTCCCGGTGGACGTGCCGAAGGTCACCCCGCCGAAGATCACCCCGGCCGTCGTCACCAAGGCCAAGACGGCCGCCGCCGACGCCGGCAAGACCCTCGCCACCACCGGTGGCGGTGACGACACCACCATGATCGCGGCCGCCGGTGGCGCCGTCCTGGTCGCCGGTGTCGGCACCCTCGTGGTGCTCCGCCGCCGCAAGGCCGGCCAGCAGGGCTGATCCGGGGCCGACCCGGGCCCGCCCGGAGCGGCTCCCGCTCGATCGACCCCGTGCCGCCCGGCCGCCGCCGGGGACGGACCTCCCGTCCCCGGCGGCGCGGCGCCGCCCCCCCCCCCCCGGGGGGGGGGGGCGGGGGGCCCGGGGGGGGGGGGCCCGGGCCCGGG